>JAILBG010000015.1:0-28187 GCA_024681215.1 Clostridiales bacterium | reverse complement strand
CTGCCGGCCATCGTGGGCGGCAAGGAAATGGATTTCACCTACGGCGACTGCCAGAAGGAAATGGACATGGTGAACAAGGCCTTCATCGAAATCATGATCGAAGGCGACGCCAACGGCCGCGGCTTCCAGTATCCCATCCCCACCTATTCCATCACCCGGGATTTCGACTGGAGCGAAACGGAAAACAATAAGCTGCTCTTTGAAATGACCGCCAAGTACGGCACCCCCTATTTCTCCAATTACATCAATTCCGATATGGAGCCCAGCGACGTGCGCAGCATGTGCTGCCGCCTGCGGCTGGACCTGCGCGAACTGCGCAAGAAGAGCGGCGGGTTCTTCGGCTCCGGCGAATCCACCGGCTCCATCGGCGTGGTCACCATCAATATGCCCCGGATCGCATACCTGGCGGCGGATGAAAAGGATTTCTACAAGCGGCTGGACAGCCTGATGGACATTGCCGCCCGCAGCCTGAAAACCAAGCGCACCGTGATCACCAAGCTGCTGGACCAGGGGCTGTACCCCTACACCAAGCGCTATCTGGGCAATTTCAGCAACCATTTCTCCACCATCGGCCTGGTGGGCATGAACGAAGCCTGCCTGAACGCCAAGTGGCTGCATAAGGACCTGACCGCCCCCGAGGCCCAGGCCTTCACCCGGGACGTGCTCAACCACATGCGGGAACGCCTCAGCGATTACCAGGAGAAGTACGGCGACCTGTACAACCTGGAAGCCACCCCCGCCGAGTCCACCACCTACCGCTTTGCCAAGCACGATAAGGAAGAATACCCGGACATCATCACCGCCAATATGAACGGCACGCCCTATTACACCAATTCCTCCCACCTGCCCGTGGGCTATACCGAGGACGTGTTCTCCGCCCTGGATATCCAGGACGAACTGCAGACCCTGTACACCTCCGGCACCGTGTTCCACGCCTTCCTGGGCGAAAAGCTGCCGGACTGGAAGGCCGCGGCCAACCTGGTGCGCAAGATCGCGGAAAACTACAAGCTGCCCTACTACACCATGAGCCCCACCTATTCCGTCTGCCGGGATCACGGGTATCTGACCGGCGAGCAGTACACCTGCCCCATCTGCGGCCAGAAGACCGAGGTGTACAGCCGCATCACCGGCTACTACCGCCCGGTGCAGAACTGGAACGACGGCAAGGCCCAGGAATTCAAGGACCGAAAGGTGTACGATATCGGCCACAGCCATCTGACCCATCAGGGCCCCCGGCCCACGCTGCAGGACGCCGCCCTGGAAGCGGCGCAGGAGCCCGGCTGCTGCGCGCCCGTGGAGCCCGTGACCGCCCCGGAAGCGCCCGCTGAAAAGCAGACCGGCAGCGTGATCCTCTTCAAGACCCCCACCTGCCCCAACTGCAAGGCCGCCATGGCCCTGCTGGATAAGGCCGGCATCCGGTACACCGCCGTCAACGCCAACGAGGAGCCGGATCTGGTGGCAAAATACGAAGTGAAGCAGGCCCCCACCCTGGTGCTGGCAGGCGCTTACGGGTATGAAAAATACCGCGGCGTCAGCGATATCAAGGGCTGGCTGATGCGGAAGAACTGAGCCAGACAGACGCGGGGGCTCTTCGCCCCCACACCCCCAACCAGGGGGATCCTCCCCCTGGACCCGCAATCATGATAACTGCCGCCGCTCCTGGGCGGGCGGCAAAGCCGCCCAGCAGCGCGCAAAGCGCGCCGGAAAACACAGAAACGCGCTGGCGGAAAGCATGCTTTCCCCGGCGCGTTTCTTGTTTTCCAGTGCCCAGGAGCTGACAAAGCTGTTTGCTGTAGTTTGGCAGAATCTGTTTGCTTAGGACAATCCCCAAAATACGTCCAGGAAACGATGTACCCTTGCGCGGGAATGATAAACAGAAAAGATCGGGTCCAGGGGGAGGATCCCCCTGGTTCAGGGGTCCGGGGGCTGAAGAAGCCCCCCCGGATAGCCGCGGGGTGCACCACTGTCCGGAAATGTCAAACAGCATAAAAGGTTGGGTCCAGGGGGAGGATCCCCCTGGTTCAGGGGCCCGGGGGCTGAAGAAGCCCCCGGAAACTCCGATGCACATCGCAAGGCGGCTTTGTCGCCTGCCCGGGAATATTGAACAGCAGAAAAGATCGGGTCCAGGGGGAGAATCCCCCTGGTTCAGGGGCCCGGGGGCTGAAGAAGCCCCCGGCAAACCAAAGAGGAGGCACAAGCACATGCACGATATCATCGTGGTAGGCGGCGGACCGGCGGGGATGACGGCGGCGCTGTACGCCCTCAGAAACGGGAAAAGCGCACTGGTGATCGAAAAGAGCGGCTTCGGGGGGCAGATCACCCATTCCCCGAAGGTGGAGAATTATCCGGGCACGCTGCAGATGAGCGGCAACGAGTTTGCCGACCGGATGCTGGAGCAGATCCTGGCCCAGGGCGCGGACATCGAAATCGAAACCGTGACGGGCATCGAGGATCACGGCGATTACAAGACCGCGGTGACGGAGGAAGGCAGCCGGTTTGACGGAAGGGCCGTGGTGATCGCCACGGGGGTCAGGCACCGGATGCTGGGCCTGGACGGAGAAAACGAGCTGGTGGGCGAGGGCATCTCCTTCTGCGCCGTCTGCGACGGGGATTTTTATACCGGCAAGAACGTCTGCGTGGCGGGAGGCGGCAATTCGGCGCTCCAGGAAGCGCTGCTGCTCTCGGACAAGTGCGCGTCCGTCACCGTGGTGCAGGATCTTCCCCGGTGCACCGGGGAGGAGCGGCTGCAGGCGCTGTTATTCAGCCGGGAGAACGTGAAGCTCCTGACCGATATGAAGATCCTGCGCCTTTTGACGGAGGGCGGCGCTTTCCGCGGCCTGGAGGCGGAGAACACCCGAACGGGAGAAAAAACGGCCCTCCCCTGCGACGGGCTGTTCGTGGCCATCGGGCTGATCCCGGAAAACGAGCCCTTCGCGGCCCTGGCGGACCTGAACGCCTGGGGATACTTTGACAGCGACGAAAACTGCCGCACCCGCACCCCCGGGGTCTTCGTGGCCGGGGATTGCCGCAGCAAGGCCGTGCGCCAGCTGACCACCGCCGTGGCCGACGGCTCCGCCGCCGCCCTGGCCGCCTGCCGGTACGTGAACGGCCAGGCGTAAGGCGACGGCGGACGGGGATGAACGCCCCGGATCAAAAAAGCAAAAACAAAAAAACAGCTTCGGGACAACGGTCCCGGAGCTGTTTTCCTGCCGTGGGCTTACGCCTTCTGCCATTCCTCGGCCTTGGCGGCGGACATGCGCTTGATGGTCTCTTCCGCATAGGGAGATTCCGCGCCGCCGTTGCCGTACAGGAACAGCTTGCCGTCCGCGGTCTTAAAGAGGATTTCCTCGTAGCCCGCAGGATCGCCGTAAGCGCCGAAAACCTTCTTCTGGATCAGCTCGGCGTTTTCGGTGTCGTATTCCACTTTGCAAATGATCTTCTTCATGGTACTCTTCCTTTCGCGCTTTCCGCGCTGCCTGTGATATCAAGCGTGTTTCTTACGCGCCCGTAATATTGTACCACCGCGTCCGGCTGGATACAATGCCTAATTTTGGAAGAAACAAGACCAAATCCGGCAGGTAACGGTGCTGCGGCGGGTCAGTTCCCGTGGACGAAACGGAATACGTTCCAGGATGCGGGGCGCAGCACGGCCGTGACAAAGCCGCCGTCCAGAGCGGTATCGGGGCAGGCCCGGGGCACGATCCGCTCCGGCTGATCGAAGGTGTTGACCGCGTCCTGTTCGGGGGCGAAAAGCGCCGTATGCTCCGCCAGGCCCCAGCCCGGGAAAGCCCGCAGGTCCATGCGCAGCTCCTGCTCCTCCCCCAGGTCCGCGTTGAGGACGAATACGCTCAGCTCCTCTTTTTCCCCGTTCAGCGCCGCGGCGGCCTGCACCGTGGGAACATCGGTAAAGCCGCCGTACTGGTTCATATCGTCAATGGCGTAGCCGGGCACGTCGTAGGTTTCGCACTTTACGGGGCAGGCCAGGGACACGCCCCGGGCCAAGCGGATCATCTGGGTGAAGGGGTAGTAGGCGGCGCCCTTCCACACGTGCTCCCGGTCCGTGCGGGCCAGGCAGCCCAGGCCGCCGGTGGCGCAGCCGATCCTGATCCGGTCGGCGTGGCGCAGCATCACCAGCATGGTGCCGGCGGTGCCCAGGGCGGAGAGCATCTCCCCCTGCATGGGCGGCATACGGCGGCTTGACCAGTCGTCCGGATCGTGGCGGACGTAAGCGCGGTCGGGATGGAACAGGCCGAACATTTCCGCGTTCTGCCGTCCTGCCAGGCCCAGATGCGCTTCTCCCCGGGGGCGGAGCATGTTGCCGTATTCGTCCAGGGCCAGCATCATGGTTTTTTTCGTGCGCAGCTTGGTTTTGAGGAAATCGCACAGGGCGATCTCGGTGCGGATGTAGTCTTCATAGGCCAGGCAGCCCGCCAGCAGGGCTTCCGGCATGTCCGGCGGGGCGGAATGATAATGATGCAGGGAAATATAATCCACCGTGCCGTAGCATTCCTCCAATACCTGCATATCCCAGTCCGGATAGTGGCTGAGGAAGGGCGAGGAGGAAACGCAGGCCACGGTTTCGATTTTGGGGTCGATCCATTTCATCAGTTTGCTGGCTTCGTGAGCCATTACGCCGTAGCCCCGGGGGTCCTTTTCCCGGGATCCGATCTGCCAGGGGCCGTCCATTTCGTTGCCCAGGCACCAGATTTTGACGCCGTAGGGCGCGGGATGGCCGTTCTTTTTCCGCAGGTCGGACCACCAGGTGCCGCCTTCAAAGTTGGTGTATTCCACGCAGTCCGCCGCGTCCTGCAAGGTGCCGGTGGCCAGGTTCACGGTATAGATGGGCTCCGCGCCGGCTTTTTCGGCCCACTGCAGGTATTCGTCGTGGCCCACGTCGTTGGGGATAAACTGGAACCAGGCCGGGTCCAGATGCGCCTTGCGCTGGGACAGGGGGCCGATGGAGTCCTTCCATTGCCAGCCGGAAACGAAATTGCCCCCGGGCAGGCGCACGCAGGGCAGCTCCGCCGCCTTCAGCGCTTCATAAAAATCCCGGCGCATGCCCTGCCCGTCCGCCGTGGGGTGTTTGGGGTTGTACATGCTGCCGTTCACCATGGCGCCGATGGGCTCCAGGAACGCGCCGAACAGCCGGGGGGAGATTTCGCCGATCCGGTAATCGGGATGCAGCGTCAGCGAGGCCTTTTTCATTTGCGTCATCCTTTCCGTGCGTTTGAGTGGACCGCTTTGATGATACAATAAACCACCCGGCTTGACAAGCGGAAAAACAGGACGCGGCGGAGAGTTGCAGGAACGGCGGGCTTATGCTATAATAGCGGAGCGATCGGCGGCGCGCCGCCGGCCGAGGAGAGCAAGGAGGAAAGCAAATGAACCGGAGCAAATTGCTGTCGGCGCTGCTGGCGGCGCTGCTGATCCTGGGGATCGCGGCGCCGGGCGCGGCCGAAGTGAATAGAAGCACCCATCCCCTGGTGGATCCGCAGGAGCTGGTGCCCGGCCGGTCCGCCGACGACGTGGTGAATATCCTGCTGCTGGGCAGCGAGCACGGCGCCGAAGGGCAGAGCGGCCCCAGCGCGGGCGACAGCAAGGCGGCGAAGGCCCGGGAACTGGGCATCCCCAAGCTGCTGGCTTACCACACCGATACCATCATGGTGCTGTCCATCAATAAAACCAAGAAACAGATCAACCTGATTTCCATTCCCCGGGACACGCTGGTGTACGTGCCGGGCGTGTACGGCATGTATAAAATGAACGATGCGTTCAACTGCGCTTCTTCCGTGCGGGAAGGCATCAGCCGGGCCCAGAACACGGTGCGCTGGCTGCTGGGCGGCGTGAAGATCGACGCCTACGTGCTGCTGGATATGGACGCGCTGGTGAAGCTGAGCGACACGCTGGGCGGCGTGGACTTCGATCTGGAAGAGGAGTTCACCGGCACCAGCGGCAGGAAATACTCGCCCGGCCGGCAGCACCTGGACAGCCAGGGCATTATGGATTACGTCCGGGCCCGCAAGAGCATCGACGGCAGCGATCAGAACCGCACCGAGCGCAGCCGGAAGATGATTGCCGCCATCATTGCGAAGCTGTGGGGGAACTGGGATCTGGTCAACACCCTGTGGGAAACGACCAACGGCAAGAACATTAATTTTTACACCAACATCGAGGCCTCGGAGCTGACCACCCTGTACCGGACGGCGCAGGAGCTGGGCCGGATGCAGATCGGATCCTATGCCATCGAAGGCGAATACGGCACCCATACCACCTGCGGGGATTTCCAGTTCCGCCTTCTGGATCAGGATAACCGCATCCGGGTGCTTGAGGAGGCCTTCGGCATCAGCGCGGAGCCCCTGCCCTACATGAGCCTGAAATTCCTCCGGTGGATGAACGAGGATTATCTGGGCGTTGCAGCCGAGGAAGCCAATGAGATCCGCTTCAGCAACGACGGGTTCTGCATCGTGAAGCGGCTGCACAAGGGCCAAATGGTCCTGGCCCAGACGAACAGCCTGGGCGACCTGACGGCAGGCCAGAAAGCGGCAGTGGAGGATTTTGAGCGCATCTACAACGATTATCTGGCCGCGTTTGAAGCTGCGGCGGACCGGGTGAACAGCGGGGACGGCAGCGCCGATATTCCCAGGGTCATGACCAGGAATTACGAATCGGCCCTCAAAGCCCTGGCCGATCAGGTGGGCTACACCAAGAGCCTGCAGGGCGCCCACGGGCATTTCTGGGAGCAGGATTACGCCATCAACCAGTATTATCAGATCGACTGGCGCTGAGCCGGCCGGCACAAAAAAAAGCGGCACAATCCAGTGCCGCTTCTTTTTATGTCCGTTCAGATCCGGTTCTCCAGGATGTCTGTGGCCAGCTTCAGCATATGGAAGGCGCTGTCCCTCAGGGCGGTGATGGCGTCGTAAGCCGCGTCCTCGGACAGCACCCCGGCGCTGACGCCCTCCGGCAGGTCTGCCTCCCGGTCCGCATGCCATGCTTCGCTGCCGTAATACCGGAACTGGCGGATCATGTCCTTGCGCATCGCGTCCATTTCCTCCAGGGATTCATCCAGGCGCGCCGAAGCCGCCGTGCAGCGGTCCAGCAGCGCTTCCATCTTTTGGATCCGCCCGATATCTGCCTTCATGGTGCTCTCCTCCGTTCTTTTGCTTTTCCGCGTTCGTCCCGCCTGACAGCATTATAGCACAAAATGGCGTCCCTTACCCGGCGGGAACAGAAAAAAACCGCGCCGGGCGGCGGGCGTTTTGCCGTTGGCCTTCGGCCTTCGATTGACAGCGGACGCAGAATTTGGTATGATAGATACAAACATTGCGCAGTGCGCCTAAAAGGAGATGTGCGTATGGCCATCCAGCTGATCAAATATCCCACGAAGAATTCCAATCTGCCCTTCCGCGTGGCCCGGGGGCATTTCGCCACCAGCCACAGCCATATCAATTACTATATCGACCTGACCATGACCAAGCACCGCCTGAGCGAGGCCCGGGAAGCGGCCATCGAGCTGGCGGGCACCTTTACCCCCAGCACCGTGGTGGATACCGTGCTGTGCCTGGACGGCATGGAAGTGGTGGGCGCCTGCATGGCCAGCGAGCTGACGAAGGCGGGCTTTTCCAATATGAATGCTCACCGCACCATTTACGTGGTCACGCCGGAGCATACCACCGGCAGCCAGCTGATCTTCCGGGACAATTCCGCCCCCATGATCGTGGGCAAGCACGTGCTGGTGCTGGCGGCGTCCGTCACCACGGGCTACACCGCCCAGGCGGCCATCGAGGCCATCCGTTATTACGGCGGCATCCCGGTGGGCATCGGCGCCATTTTCTCCTGCGTGGATACCTGCGAGGAATTCCCCGTGGTGTCCATTTTCAAGGCCCGGGACGTTCTGCCCGATTATCACACCACCGACAGCCACGACTGCCCCCTGTGCCGGGCCGGGCAGCGGCTGGACGCCCTGGTGAACGCCCACGGGATCTCAAGCTTTTGATCATTCATTAAAAAGGAGATAAAACGATGAAACGGATGATTGCAATGTTGCTGGCGCTGGGAATGCTGCTGGGCTGCGGGAGCGCCCTGGCGGAGGAAGCCCCCTCCTACGACGTGCCGCTGACGGCCCTGACGGAGCAGTACGGCTTCCGGCTGGGCACCTGCTTTTCCTTCAACCAGCTGAACAATCAGGGATACCTGAGCCTGGTGAAGCGCCACTTCTCCAGCCTGACGGCCACCAATGAAATGAAGGCCTATTCCCTGCTGGACGAAAAGGCCAGCAAGGCGGCGGAGGACGGCATGCCGGTGATGAACTACTGGATGGCGGACCAGATGGTGGGCTGGGCCCAGGAAAACGACATCGGCATCCGGGGCCACGTGCTGGTCTGGGACGCCTATATGTGCGACTGGTATTTCCACGAGGGCTACGATTCCGGCAAGCCCTACGCCGACAAGGAAACCATCAAGACCCGCACCGAATACTACATCACCCAGGTGATCAATCACTTTGAGGAGAAATTCCCCGGCGTGGTATACTGCTGGGACGTGGTGAACGAGGCCGTGGCCGACACCGGCAACACCGACGAATACGCCGCGGGGGATCCCCGGCAGCTGCGCACCTCCCGGTCGGGGCAGACCAATCTGTTCCGGGATTATATGGGCGACGATTACGTGAGCTGGGCCTTCCTCTACGCCCGCAACGCCGTGGACGCCCTGGGCGCGGACATCGGGCTGTATTACAACGACTATAACGCCTACTTCCCCGACAAGGCCCAGGCCATCCTGGCCCTGGCCGCGGAGGTCAACAGCTTCGCAACCAACGAGGACGGCACGCCCCGCAAGCTCATGGACGGCATCGGCATGCAGGGCTATATCGGCGGCTACGGCACCCAGGAGGGCTGCCTGGTGGACAGCCACATCGACATGATCCGGGACGCCATCCTGGGATACCGCGACGCGGGCCTCCGGGTGCAGATCACCGAAATGGCCGTGCGCAATTTCGAGCAGGACCAGGCCGACGCCCACGCGGCGTTCTACGCCAAGCTGTTCGCCATGTTCAAATCCCTGTATACGGAAGAAGAGGGCAACCCCCTGAACGTGGTGGCCATCTGGAGCCTCACCGACATGCCCTTCGCCCCCAAGGGCCAGTATGTGTACAACCTGAACAGCCCCTGGGGCGGCCTGGTGAACGACCGGCTGCAGATCAAGGACGCCTTCCGCCAGGTGTACGCGGTGATGGCGGAATAAAGAGGGAACAAAGGGGCCGAAGCCCATACTGCCCGATAATCCTTTGCTGATAATCAGAGGGGGAAGCCGCCAGCAGCGGTTTCCCCCTTCCAGTCTGTCGAAAAACCCAGGGGATGCATCGAAGGGGCCGCAGCCCCTTCGATTCTCATCCGCAGGCGGCATGTACGTCGCCGGGGAGCAACAGAATGTTGGTTCCTCTATCAATTTCTGGCCGCAAAATGAGCGTTTTCGCTTGCAAAGATGCCATTTTGCAAGAAATTGATGGATCGAAAAAAGCGGAATCCTTTCTTCCGCTTTTTTCGCAGGGTGTCGGCTCTGTCGACACCCTGAGGGGGAAACCGCGTTTGGCGGTTTCCCCCTTTTTTGCCCCGCCGGGAAAGCCGGCCGGGGTATTCTTGTTTTGTTTCCGTTGGATCGGAGTTTGCGGGGCGTTCCCTCCGCATCACTCGGCCAGGGCGGATTGCCGCTCCAGCAGCGTCAGCAGGTACACGAATTCTTCCTTGTAGGGATCCCCCGTCACGGAGGCGCAGCCCCGGGCCAGGGAAAGCGCGTCCGCCCAGGTGGAATCGCCCTTGTGTTCGCTGTCCCGCAGCAGCATGCCGCACTCGGCCACCGCGGCGGCGAAGCGCATGTTGTCGCTGAGGGTTTCGGCAATTTCTTCCGTCAGGGGGTATTCCTCCAGGGTGCTTTCCTCCTGACCGGGCTTCTTGTAGCGGATGCTGAGGGTCAGCCATTCGTTCCCTTCGTCGGCGGAAGGCTGCTGATAGCGGCTGGAAGCGCTGCCGGTATCGAAATCGCTGCCCGCGGGCACGATCTCGTACAGCGCCGTCACCCGATGGCCGCTGCCGATCTCGCCGCCGTCCTTGGTATCGTCGGCGAAATCCTCCGCCGCCATCACCCGGTCCTCATAGCCGATGAGCCGATAGCCCTTCACCAGCGCGGGGTTGAAGTCCAATTGCAGCTTCACGTCCCGGGCCACTTCGATCAGCGTGCCGCCCGCTTCCGTTACCAGGGCGCGCCGGGCCTCGAAGATGGAATCCAGGTAGTAGTAATTCCCGTCGCCGTAATCCGCCAGGGCTTCCAGCTTGTTGTCCTTGTAATTGCCGTAGCCCACGCCCAGCATGGTCAGCTTCACGCCGTTCTTTTTCTTTTCCATCACCAGCCGGGCCAGATCGCCCTCGCTGGTCATGCCCACGTTGAAATCGCCGTCCGTGGCCATGATGATGCGGTTCACGCTGCCCGCGTCGGCGTACTGCTCCGCCAGCTGATAGGCCGTCTGGATGCCCGCGGCGCTGTTGGTGCTGCCCCCCGCCTCCAGAGCGGAGATGGCTTCCATGATGCGCACCTTGTCCGCCGCCGGCACGCCGGAGAGCACCACCTCGTCCCGGGAAGCGTAGGTGACGATGGACACGGTGTCCGTGGGCGCCAGCTCGTCCAGCAGCAGCAGGAACGCCCGCTTCACCAGATCCAGCCGGTCGGACCCGAACATGGAGCCGGACACGTCGATCAGGAACACCAGGTTGTTCCGGGGGCGGTCCTCCACGTCAATGTCCACGGCGTGCAGCCCGACCTGCAGCAGCAGCGTTTTTTCGTTCCAGGGGCACCGGGCCAGCTCCATGGTGACGCCCAGCGGGCTGTCCCCCTGGGGGCCCTGATAATCGTAATGGAAGTAATTCAGCATCTCCTCGATGCGCACGGCGTCCTGGGGCACCTTCTGCCCGGCGAGGATCATGGCGCGCAGCTGGGCGTAGGAGGCGGTGTCCACGTCCGCCGCGAAGGTGGACAGGGGCGACGCGGACACATTCTGGAAGCCGTTTTCCCGGATGAAGGTGTATTCGTTGGTGTTCCACGGCTCCCAGGCGGCACCCGCCGCCGGCATGGAGGTAGCCAGCGCCATGGGCGCGGCATAGGTCTTGGCATAGCCGGCGCTGTCGTATTCCTCGGCGCACAGCCCGTCCCAGCCGTCCCAGCTGTTATCGTTCCGGACGCTGGGCACGGCGCCGTCCGAAAACAGCACCGTCCAGGTCCTGCCGTCCACCATGCCGGTGGAAAGCAATCCGTTCCTCCGCTGGAACGCCATGACCGCGCTTTCCGTCTTCTCGTCGAAGGCGCCCGGGGTTTCATCTTCCAGGTAGCCCAGTTCCTTCAGGCGCGCCTGGATCTCCAGCACCTTTTCGCCGGTATCCCCCTTTTGCCAGATCGTATCCTCCGCCAGGGCCGGAGCCGCCAGGGACATGAGCGTCACCAGTGCCAGGATCACGCAAATCCATTTTCCGTGTTTCATCGTTTTTTCCTCCTTGTCAGGCTTCGTCCGCCGCGGATGAGGGGGCGGCGGCTTTCAGGGCGCAGCGCCCTTGTTTCCTGCTTTCACCGGTTTAGACGGACGGGGAGCAAAAAAGTTCCCTCCCTTTTTCCATTTTTTTCGCTTTCCCGGTCCGGGGCGGGATTTTCCCCGGTTCCGCTTGCCTTTTTCTGCTTTTTCAAGTATGATGATCCCAGTAGAGCATCCGGATCGGACGCGGACCCGGAAGCAAACAGGAAAGGATGACGGACAATGATGAAAAAACTGCTGGGATGGACGCTGGCCCTCGCCCTTCTGCTGTCGCTGACCGCCGTTTCGGCGGAAGAAGCGGAGCAGGCCGTCCTGACCGCCGACGCCGGATTGTCGGAGGAAGAATACCGCGAATTCACCGAAGCGGGCATGAAGATGTGGCTCCCCGCCTCGCTCAAAAGCGTCGCCCTCACCGCGGAAGACCGGGAGAAGGGCTATATCGCCTATTTCACCAGCGAGGACGGCCAGCAGGCCGTCGCCGTCATGTGCATCGGCGTGGGCAGGCTGATGCGGGAGGATTACAGGGCCCTCGTGGAAAAGGAAGGCATCGACATCCGGGACGTGACCATCAACGGCCTGCCCTGGCTGACCTACCCCATCGAACAGTTTGACGCGGTCTCCTATGCCTACACCGACGAAGCCAGCCTGATCCTGGAGATCACCCTGGCCCCCATGTCCGACGCGGACTTTGCGGCGCTGGCGGAGACCATCATTTCCTCCGTCCAGCCGCTGTGATCCGTCGTCCGGCCGGAAAAGGCGGACCGTATTTGAAAGAGGCGTTTATGAACTTTTTTGTGGAGGGCTTGCAGGGCAGCGGCAAGAGCACCCTCGTTCAGCGGCTGTCGGAGCTGCGTCCGGAGTATGCCGTGTACCGGGAGGGGGATTACTCCCCCGTGGAATTGGCCTGGTGCGCCTGGCTGACCGAGGGGCAGTACCGGGCGGTTCTGAAAAAGTACGCGTCCATCCGCCCGCTGATCGAGGAAAAAACCGTGCGGGAAGGGGCGCGGTACGTGGTGTGCTACACCAGGGTCCGTACCGATGCGCCGGGATTCTACGGCGAAATGGAGCAGCATGAGATCTACCACGGCCTCGTATCCTGGGAGGATTTCGCGTCCATCCGCCTGGGCCGGTTTGAAAGATGGACGGGAAACAATTCCGTTTTTGAATGCGCCCTGTTTCAGAACACGGTGGAGGATATGATCCTTTTCCGGGAGAAAACGGACGAGGAGATCCTTTCGTTTTTCCGCCGGGTGCGGGACGCGCTGGAAGGCAAATTCTTTCACATTCTTTACCTGAAAACGGAAGACGTCAAAGGAAACCTGGATGCGATCCGCAAGGAACGCACGGACGATCAGGGCAGAGAGCTCTGGTTTCCCATGATGTGCGCGTACTTCGACGCTTCGCCCTGGGCGAAGGCCCGGGGCGCGCAGGGGGAGGAGGGGATTCTTTCCCATCTGGCCCACCGGCAGGCGCTGGAAATGCGGATCTGCGAAGAAATCTTCCCCGGCCGCTTCACGGTGCTGCCGTCGAAGCGGTACGCCCCGGACGCCCTTTCCGCCCTGCCCGGCGGGGACAGGCCGGAAAAGGAGGAATGAGGATGCGCTATTTCCGCGTGCATACGGCGGACGCCGCCTATATCACCCGGCAGCCCCGGGGGCTGTTCACCGCCGTGGGCAAGCTGGTGGACGCAAAGGCGCTGACGGCGGAGGAGGAAAAAGCGTACTGGGAAAACCGGGCTTATTTTGAACGGGTGCTGCCCGTACCGCCGTTTTACGCCCAGGGGAATCCCGACCGGGCCGTCACCTGGTTCAAGGACAATGAAAACGGCCAGCGCATCTGGCGGGAAATGACCTTCTACCGGGACATGGCGAAAAAATACGGCCTGCAGCTGTACCTCTCCGCCTGCGGGGAACCGCCCGGCAGGATCATTTACGAGGACGATTTCCAGATCGCGGTGAAAGATCCCAACAACGCCGTGCCGGTCACCGTCCGGGAGCTGAAATAAAATAACGCGCGCTTTCCGTCCGCCGTCAGACGGCGAAAAGCGCGCGTTTTTTTGTTATTCCGCGTTCGGGCGCAAACGGACGCCGGCTCGGGCGGCCGTTTTTTCCTTCCCGTTGGCATCTTCCCGGGCGGTTTACTGTCTGGTCCAGAAGGTGCCGGATACCTGGTAAGCACCGTTCCCGAAGCAGCCTTCAAAATGCCCCCGGTATTCGTTGCCGTTTGCGTAGATCGGTGTGATGGAAAAATAATCGCCGCTGCCCTGCAGGCTCTTCTCGCTGTTGAGGGGCGCTTCAAAGGTCGTATGCAGCACCGTATTGCCAACTTTCGTCTGATTCACGCCCCCCTCTCCGCCAACGACGGATTTCAGTTCGATCACCGGCGAAACGGACAATTTCCCGGAAGACAATCTGGCCGTTCCCCCGCCCGCGTTTTCATACAGCATGAAGGACAGGTCGTTCCTTTCGCCCTTTCTGGCCGTGTAGGTGACGTTGACTTTCAAATTCCTCGGCAGCGCAAACATCACCAGATCGTACGCGTCGGATTCAGAGGTAAAGATCAGGGTCGTTCCGATCAGCATTCTCGTGGAGGGCTTTGTCATTGAGATGCTGTCTGTACCCGCATAATAATACCACCGGGGCCTGAAATCCATTTGCCGGGTTTTCCCATTGACGGTCAAAAGCAGCTTGTTTTCTTCATACGCTTCGGGATCGGGCTTTTCGGGCTCCTTTTCCATGCCCTCGGGCACGATCAGCAGGGCCTGATCGCCGTAATGCGTCGTCAGGAAAGCCGTCTGGTCTCCGCAAAACACGGCATAAATGTCCTTCATGCCCAGAAAATCGCCCATCGTCCAGGAGAAGCCCGCTTCCTGGCAGCGGCTTAAGTAAGCAGATACCACGTTGTCCGCGTTTTCCGCGTCATAAAGCCAGCCGTCGGCCGTATAGCTTTCCGTCTGAACGAATTTTTCTTTCAGGCTCCCTTTGCACCCAAATTCGTAAGAGGGGCTGGGCAGCACCGCCCGCACCGGCGGGGCCTCGGTGGGCGCCTGGGTGGGAACGGGCGTCGCGATCACGATATCCGGAATCACCGCATCGGGGATCAACGGCTGCGCCGGCAGCGGGGTTTCCTCCGGCACCGACACGGCTTCGTCTTCCGGAAAGATGAAATCGTCGAGGTTAATATTCGTTTCCAGCGTCATGCCCGGCTGGGTAAACAGGATCCATTTTTCTTCATGATCGGCGATGAGATAGGCGACGAAACCGCCCCCTTCGATCCTGTACGCATTGTATTTTGAAAAATTATCGGCCTTTTCCCAGGTAAACCCCGCCGCAGTGCAGCGGCTCAGGTACGCATCCACCGTTTCCTGATCGCCCAACCCTTTCGCGGCGTAAAACCAGGCGTCAAAGTATTCCTGTTCCCGCTTTATATACTGATACTCTTCCAAAAACACCGGCTCCGAGGAGGTTTCCTTCCTGGGATCGGGCAGAAACAGGTCTTCCGTCAGCGCCTCTGCTGCCAGCGAAAGCATCAGCGCCGCCACCAGCAGGAAGCATACCCATTTTTTCACGTTGATTCTCCTTTCATCGGTCACATCCACCCCGCGTGGGTCTTCTGGTATTCCTGCGCCGCATCGTCCGCATCCCGGATCAGCGCCTCCTGCTCCTCCGGCGTATACACCGTGGCCCCGGACGCGCAGGCGTGCCCGCCGCCGCGGTATTTTTCCGCAATGGCGTTCACCGACATGAACCGGGAGCGCAGCCGCACCCGCACGCCCTCCTCCGGCTGCTCGCATTCGATGAACGCCAGCCAGCACAGGCAGCCGCGGATATTTTCCAGGTAGGAAATCACGCTGCTGGCCGTTTCAAAGCTCAGCCCGAAGCGGCGCTGCATGTCCCCGGTCACGTGGATATAAGCCACGCCGTGCTCCGTGCGCTGCATGTTTTCATACACGTACGCCTTGAATTTCAGGGCGGCGTAATCCTGCAGATACAGGTTGGCGTACAGGGTTTCCGTGTCCACCCCCGCGTCCAGCAGCATCCCCGCCAGGCGCATGGTCTCCCCCGTGACGCCGCCGAAGCGGAAGCGCCCGGAATCCGTCACCATACCCATGAAAATACATTCCGCCGCCTCCGGGGTGAGCACCAGGCGCTCCCGGAAGGTTTCATAGAACGCGGCCACCATCTCGCACACGGAGGAGCGCTCCTCCTCCACCCAGTTGACCGCGCCGTAGGGATCGGTTTCGATGTGATGGTCGATCTTCACGATCTCCCGGCACAGGGCGTATTTCTGGTTGGAAATGCGCTCCCGGGTGGCCGTGTCCACCACGATGGCCAGGGCGTCTGAATAGTCCGCGTCCGGCACGGGCGCGTCGTCCGGTCCCAGGAAAGAAAGGTAATCGGACTGCTGGCCGTCCACCAGCAG
The DNA here is from genome assembly GCA_024681215.1 of Clostridiales bacterium. Classification (GTDB taxonomy): domain Bacteria; phylum Bacillota; class Clostridia; order Christensenellales; family Aristaeellaceae; genus RUG563. The sequence goes on along the minus strand of JAILBG010000015.1, from coordinate 12,190 downwards.
TATCTTTTTTTCCGGGAACGTGGCGCGCAGCATCGCCCGCAGCCCCCGGCTGGCCCCGGCGCAGTCTCCGTCCATGCGGGAGTGGCGGAACAGCATGATGCTGCCGTACGCCCGGATCTTTTCCCAGATGATTTGCTTGATTTCTTCGTTCAAGGCTGGTTTTCCTCCGCCATTTTATCCAGTTCGTCCAGCATCCTTAAGGCCGTTTCCCGGTCCGGCAGGGTGGCGCCGCTGGCCTTTTTGTGGCCGCCGCCGCCGTACCGGACGGCGATGGGGTTGATGTCGAAGCGGGAGGAGCGCAGTTCGCACAGCACCTTTCCTTCCGCCTCGGTAAAGTTCACCCAGATATCCACGCCCTCGATATCGTTCATCACGCTCACCATGCCCCGGGAGATGGCGAACACCCCGGCGTCCAGGGCCGCCATTTCTTCCCGGGCGGTGTAGATATAGGCGACGCCGTGGGGGGTCAGCCGGATTTTCTGCGCGAATTTTGCCCGGAGCTGTACGTCTTTAAGGCTGGTGGCGTACAGCCGGCGGCAGAGGGCGTTCAGGTCGATGCCGTGTTCCATCAGGCGGGCGGCGAGGCGGAAGGTGCGGGCGGTGGTGGCGTCGTAGCGGAAGCGTCCAGAATCCGTCACCATGCCGGTAAACAGCGCCAGGGCCGCTTCGTCCGTGATGCGCCAGTCGCACTCCACGGCCATCTGGGTCACCAGCCCGCAGCAGCTTTCAAAGCTGCTGTCGACGGCCTCGATCTGCGCGATAGGCCCCAGGAACAGATGATGGTCGATCCGGGCCGTGGTTTTCGCCCGTTGGTACCGCCCGTCGCTGATGAGGGCGGGGGACGACGTATCCAGGATCACGGCCAGGGCGGATAAGTACTCCCCGTCCGCCACATCGTCCATTTTTCCCGATATCCATTCGTAGCGGCCGGGATCGTCCCCCACCGCGTACACCGTTTTCCCGGGGAAATTGGCCAGGATCAGCGCTTTGAGCCCCGCCTGGCTGCCCAGGGCGTCGCCGTCCGGGCTGCTGTGGCGGTGAATGATGATGGGATCGTGGGACGCGATGGCGTCCCGGATGGCTTCGAACATTTCAGACCCCTGCCTTCTGTGAAATGGAAAACGCGGGGTACGGACCGTCCGGCCCGTACCCCGTACCGCTTCAGGGCGCTGCTTATTCCGCCTTGGTGAATGTGCAGCCCTTGTCGAATTCGATGGTGCCCTTGTAATTCTTGATGGTGCCGGTGACGGTGATCTCGTCGCCCACCTGTAGGGCGTCCGCGCCCTCGCCGGTGAGGCGGTAGCACTGGATGGGGTTTTCGGCCAGGCCGGGCACACCGATGTTGACGGTGATGTTCTTGTATTCCTCGCTGTAAGCGCTGGGGATCTCGCTGATCACGCCGGTGACGGTGGATTCACGGTTCATGGCCGCGCCTTCCTCCAGGGTGTAGGCATAGGCGGCCACGCGGGCGCTCTGGGCGTATGCGGGATCGATGGTGTAGCAGCCCTTGTCGAATTCAATGGTGCCCTTGTAGTTCTTGATGACGCCAAGCACGGCGATCTCGTCGCCTTCCTGGAGGGAAGAGCCGCCCACGAGACGGTAGCACTGGATGGGATTGTCGGCCAGGTCGCCCACCTGGATGTTCACGGTGATGTTGTCGTACTCATCGCTGTAAGGAGTGGGAATGGCCACGATTTTGCCGGTCAGCACGGTGGCGGCGGGCAGCTTGGCGCCCTCCTCCAGGGTGTAGGCCACGGCCACGATCTCTTCTTCCGTCATAATGTCCAGGTTGATGGCGGCGGGCACCACCCGGTCAAAAGAGATCTCGGTGGAGTTCCCGGCGGCGTCCAGGATGGTGGCGGTCAGCTTGTAGCTGACTTCCTTGGGATTGTCCTCGTTCACGTCGATCTTCACCATGCCGCTTTCCTCGCGGGTGATGACGATGGTGTCGGAATCGGCGGTCCATTCCACGGTGAAGGTCTCGTTTTCACCGGGCACGGAGCCCACTACCTCGTAGTCCTTGGGGGTGCTGGCAGGCTTGTTCTTGTACATGAGGTTGATGTAGCTGCGGGCGTCCTTGAGTTCCGGCGTTTCGTCCGCCAGGGCCGCGCCCACGCTCAGGATCAGGCACAGGGCCAGCAGCAGGGCAGTCAGTTTCTTCATGGTTTCTCTCCTTCCTGAATTCAGCGGATGGTCAGCCCATCCTTGGTGTATACGCATACGCAATAGCCGTCATAGTATCCCACGATGCCGCGGACGTCCACGGTGCTGTCGGGAAGCGGCGCCGTCTCCGGCTGGAAAACCAGGCGGACCGTCACGCTTTCGCCGCCGCTTTCGCAGCGCAGCGTCCTGTCCTCCGCTTCCAGCACGGTGAGCCCGGCCAGGGATACGGAGGTGCCCAGCGCCGTTTCCGCGCAGGCGCAGGTCTCTTGCCCGTCCTCCGTTTCCAGCGTCACGCTTCCGTTCAGCCATTCCGGCGTCACGCTTTTCCAGCTGGCCTCATGGCCGGCGGACAGCCGCCGGATGTTGCCGGGATCGTCGGGCTTCATCATGCGGTAGTTCAATCCGGATACCTGCCAGGTCTCCCCGGCCTCGTAATACTGCACGGTGCCCACGATGCGGTCTTCATTGCCCACGGACAGCACGTCCAGCCCGGCGCCGCTCATGTTGAAGCCGTAGTAGGCGCTGAAGCCGAAGTACAGCCCCGTTTCCTCGTCGTAATCCTCGATGAAGACGGCGTTATCGTGGTTCAGGGTGACGACGCCGCTGAAGGCCACCTTTTTCCCCTCGTAGCGCTCGGGGTGCAGCCGCAGCTCCCGGATGGTGAGCTCGATGGCGTCGCCGTAGTAGAAATCCGGGTCCTTCTCGCCGGAGTACACGTGCTTTTTCAGCTCCCTGGCCTGGGCGATGGCCGCCATGCACGTGTCCCCGTAGCGGTTCTGCGCGGAGGAATTGGCGATGGCGTAGCCCTCCTGCAGCAGTTCGATGTTCAGGTTGCGGAATTGCTGTTGTCCCGCGGGGCGGTACCACACCCACACCAGGCAGCGGGTGCCGGTGGAATCGGTGTTCCAGGCCCCGCCGTCGGATTCGATGACGATCTCCTCCGCGTTCTCCAGCTTTTCTCTGGTGAAGCGGGCGGCCGCCTTTCCCCATTCCTCGATCTTCCCGGTGGATTCCGGCGTGTTGCAGGCCAGGTAGCGCGCCTTGAGCACACCGGAAGGATCGACGGATTCCGGCACGGAAAAATGGGTGGTGTCGCCGTCCACGAAGGTTTTCACGGTCACGGCCTGCTTTTTGGTCCCGGAGGTGTAATCCAGCCGGACGGAGGCGGCATAATCCGTCTCCGCCCGTGCCGGGCCGGGTCCCGCAAGGGCCAGCAGCGCGCAAAGCGCCGCGCAGGCCAGGCAGCGGAATCTCTTCATGGCGCGCCTCCCACAGTCGTTTTCGTTACAGGCTGTATTCGCAGCTCTCGACGGCCTTCTTGAACAGCTTATCGATCTCGGCGTCCACGTCGGCGCTGTCCGGGATGGTCAGGCAGGCGGGCAGCAGCGCGGCCACCTCGTCGCGGGCGGTGGAGGAGCCGTTGAAGGCGGGAGAGGTGTAATAGGCGTCCTGCTGCTCCAGGCAGACCTTGGCGCTCAGGGCGGAGATATAGTTGCCGCCGTCGGCGTTGGCCAGGAACTCGGCGTACACGGGATTCTGGGCCACGGACTTGATGACGGGCACATAGCCGGACGCCATGGAGAACTCAGCCTGGAAATCCACGTTGGTGGTCAGGTACTTGACGAACAGCCAGCTGGCCGCCACTTCCTGGGGATTGGCCTTCTTGAAGATGCACAGGCTGGGGCCCTGGGAAATGACCTTGCGGTTGGAGGCGTCGGCCTGGGGGATGGTGGCGATGCCCACTTCAAAGGGATAATTGCCGTCCGCATCCTTGGCGGGGCGCTGATAGGTGGCGCCGGCGGAGGAGCCGATGCTCATGTAGCCCTTGATCTCGCTGGTGGAGGTGAACAGGCCGGAGGAATAGCCGCCGTACAGCTTCTGGGTGGTCAGATAGCCTTCCTGATACCACTCACGGAACTGCTTGATGAAGGCGCGGTTCTCGGGCGTGTCGAACAGGAAGTGCGGCGCGGTGGCGCTGGTGTAGGGGGTCTTGAGCTGCTCGGTCATGGTGATGAACCAGTTGGCCTCGCTGTCGTAGCCCAGGGGGATGCTCATGGGATCGATTTCCACGATCTTGGCGCACACTTCGCCCAGCTCGTCCCAGGTGGTGGGCACGGAAAGGCCGTTGGCCTCGAAGAAGGTCTTGTTGTAGTAGAGCACTTCGGTGGATTTGCTCAGGGGCATGGTGTACATTTTGCCGTCGCCGAACTGCAATCCTTCATTGTAGTAGCCTTCGATGAAGTCGGCCTTCTGCTCCGCGGTCAGGCCCATGATCTCGGTGGTGCCGTCGGCGCGGGTGATCTCGGCGGTGCTGCCGATGTAATCATCCAGGGTCTGCACGGCCTTGGCCAGGTTGTAGAGGGCCACATGGTCCGGATAGCAGTAGGCGATGTTGGGCTGGTTGCCCACGGTGATCTCGGTGGACACCTGGTCGCGCACGTCGTCATAGCTGCCCACGGAGGTGTATTCCACGTGAATGTTGGGATACAGCTGGTTGAATTCAGCGATGTAGCTGTCCAGCACCGCGGTCAGGTTGCTGCCCATGGTGTGGTAGAAGCGGATGGTGACCTCGCTGCCGTCGTAAGCGGGCGCGTCTTCCGCGGAGGCGAAGCTGCACACGCTCATCAGCATGACGAGAAGCAGGAGCACAGAGACGATTTTCTTCATCTTGGTTTTCCTTCCTTTCTTCTGGGAGTGGTTGATGTATGTTACAGGCATTGACGCCAGATAACCGGGGGATTGGGCGCGCCGCAGGGGATCACCCCTTGATGCCGCTGCGGCTCACGCCGCTCATGATATACTTGCGCAGGAACACGAACACCAGGAACAGCGGCAGGCTTACCAGGGCCACCGCCGCCATCTGCACGGGATAGTTCACATCGCCGGTGGTATCGGTGAAGGCGTTGCGCAAACCGTTGGTGATCAGGCGGTGGGCCTCGTCGTTGGCCACCAGCCGGGGCCAGATGTAGCTGTTCCAGGCGCCCATCATTTTCAGGATGGTAATGGAGATCAGCGTGGGCAGGGACAGGGGCACCATCACCTTCCACAGGTATTTCATATCGCTGGTGCCGTCCACCTTGGCGGCCAGATACAGCTCGTTGGGGATCTGCAGGAAATTCTGCCGCAGCAGGTAGATGTAGAACACGCTCACCAGGAACGGCACGATCAGCACCGTGTAGGTGCCGGTGATGTTCAGCTGGGTAACGGTGGCGTAGTTGGTGATGGTGAACAGCTCGCCGGGGATCATCATGGTGGCCAGCAGCGCCGCGAAAAGCAGCTCCTTGCCCTTGAACTGCAGCCGGGCGAAGGCGAAGGCCGTGAAAATGGTGATGATCAGCGACAGCAGCGTGGATACCAGGCCCACGATCATGGTGTTTTTGAACAGCACGCCCAGGCTGGCGGTGGTAAAGGCGTCCGCGTAATTGGAAAACAGCGCCTGCACCGGCCAGAAGGTGGGCGGGCTGAGGCGGTATTCCGCCAGGGATTTCAGCGAGGAAATGACCATCCAGTAGAAGGGGAACAGCACCACGGCGGCCATCAAAAGCAGGAATGTGTAAATGCCCGCCTGGGAAAGGACGTGGGTGATCTTCTGCCGGGCGGACGTTTTGCGCAGGTCCCGCCCCTGCATCACCTTCATGACGCTCTGAGACACGTTTGCCGCCTCCCTTCTCAATAATGCACGTGCTTTTTGCTCACCCAGAGGTTAATGAGGGTGACCACCAGGATGATCCCGAAAAGGATCAGGGCGGCGGCGCTGGCGCGGCCCTGGTTGTTGCTGGCCAGAGAATCGTAGATCAGCCCCACCATGGTGTTCATGCGGTGGGCGTCGTGCACCGGGCCCATGGATTCGCCGAAGATGCCCACGATGCTGGTGTATTCCTTGAATCCGCCGATGAACCCGGTGATCACCACGTAGGCCAGCATGGGCGAAAGCAGCGGTACGGTGATCCGGGTCAGCACCCGCCAGCGGGGGGTGGAATCCACCTTCGCCGCCTCGTAATACTGCTTGTTGATGCCGGTCAGGCCCCCCAGCAGGATCAGGATCTTGAAGGGCAGGGCGTTCCAGACGATATAGGTGATCAGCACAAACATGTTGGCCCAGTATTCCGAGCCGGAATTGATCCAGTTCACCCAGTTCCCGCCGAAAAAGCGGATGATGTCGTTCACGATGCCGTAGCTGCTGATCAGCGGCCGGCGGGTGCCCACGCTGCCGATCACGTTGAACATGGCGGCGAACACCATGCCGATGGCGATGGAGTTGGTGACGTACGGCAGGAAGAAGATGGTCTGCAGCGCTTTCTGCAGCGGCTTGATGGCGTGCAGCGCCACGGCGATGAGCAGGGCCAGCACGGTGCTCACCGGCACAGAGATCACGCACAGCAGCACGGTATTGGTCAGCGCCTGCTTGAATTCCGCGTTCTGGGCCACCTTGGCAAAATTGCCGATGCCGAAGCGGAAGGCGGTCTCGCCGCCGATGTGGGCCAGGCCGCTGTAATCCTCCCGGAAGGCCATCGTCACCGTGTTGATGATGGGCCACACGGTGAAGATCAGAAGCAGCACGATGGCCGGCGCCAGATACAGCCAGGCCTTCCACTGTTGTTTGCTCTCTACCATATCACTTCACCTCAAAATTGATCCGTTCCCCGGTTTCCTTCTTGAAAATGAAGAGCTTGCGCGGCTTGACGGCGTATCGCACCGGGCTGTCGCCCAGCTCGATGCGGTTGTCCGCGTTGATGATGGAGCGCACCAGCGGGTTCATGGACGCCGGATGGGTGGACACCACGCTGACGTCCCGGCCCATGACCTCCACGTTCACGGGCGTGCAGGTGAGGGGGCCGTCGTCGGAAAGCACGAAGCCCTCTGGCCGGATGCCCGCCACCACTTCCTGATCCGGAACGCCGTTCACGTCCATGATCCTGTCCTCGCCGATGTACAGTTTTCCTTCCCGCACCCGGCCCGAGAACACGTTGATGGGCGGCGTGCCCAGGAATTTGGCCACGAACAGGTTCGCCGGATCGTCGTACACGTCCTGGGGCTTGCCGATCTGCTGCACGATGCCGGCCTTCATCACCACGATCATATCGGAAATGCTCATGGCCTCCTCCTGATCGTGGGTCACGAACACGGTGGTGATGCCCGTTTCCTTCTGGATGCGGCGGATCTCCTCCCGGGTCTGCAGCCGCAGCCGGGCGTCCAGGTTGCTGAGCGGCTCGTCCAGCAGCAGCACCTTGGGCATTTTCACCAGCGCCCGGGCGATGGCCACGCGCTGCTGCTGGCCGCCGGAAAGCTCGCTGGGCTTGCGGTCCAGCAGCTGCTCGATCTGCACCAGCTTGGCGGCCTCGTAAGCCCGGTCCAGCATGGCGTTCTTGTCCATCTTGTCCTTGCCCCGCAGGTTCTGCAGGGGAAAGAGGATGTTCTGCTTCACCGTCAGGTGGGGGTACAGGGCGTAGTTCTGGAACACCAATCCGATCCCCCGGTTCTCGGTGGACATTTCCGTCACGTCGTCATCCCCGAAGAAGATCCTGCCGCTGGTGGGCTTCTGCAGCCCGCTGATCATGTACAGCGTGGTGCTCTTGCCGCAGCCCGAGGGCCCCAGCAGGCCGATCAGCTTGCCGTCGGGGATCTCAAAATTGAAATTGTTGACGGCCACCACCTCTTCGCCGGATTTCTTGTTCCGGCTGGGAAAAATCTTGGTCAGGTTCTGCAGGACGATATTCATGCGGTATTCCTTCCTCCTTTGCAGGTGATTTTTCTCAGTCAGGCTCCCGGGCGGCGGCTTCCGCGGCCAGGCGGGCCTTGTAGGCCGCCAGCTCCTCCCGGGTGTCGAATATCCTCTGGCTGGCCGCGTCGATCACGGCGGTGCCGGCCAGCAGATCATGGATCAGGGCGTTGGTGCGGGTTGCGGCCATGACGGCGGCCTCCACGATCAGGATCAGAAACAGCACCGCGGGGCCCACCACTCCGATGGTGCCCCAATAGATCATCAGCAGGATCAGCGCGGGCACCATGGTTTCCACCGCGTATTTCCCCAGGATCGCGCGCACGAACAGCGTGACCGCGTTCACCCGCACGCCCTCGGCCCGCATGAGGCCGATGCCGAAGATCTTTTTGCCCAGCGTGCGCCCCTCCCCCAGCTTCAGGGGGATCAGGAACTCCATCGCCAGAAAGGCGAAAAAGAGGCCCAGGGACACGATCAGCACGGACAGGCTCATCATCATCTGCATGGCGCGCAGCGCCGACGCGTCGGCGTTGAGGGCGGCGATGCCCTCCTCCACCTTCCTGGCTTCCTCCTCGGGCAGGGCGTCGAATTCGCTCTTGGAAATGCGCAGGTCCACGCCATACTGCGCGCCGTATTTTTCATAGCTTTCGGTCACCGTGCGGCTGTAGCCGTCGTACCCCGTCAGGGCGGAAAGCCCCCACGCAAAGAGGACCGCCACGATGCCCAGCAGGATCGCGTCGAACAGAAAAGCCGAAATGCGCTTCCACATGCTGGCTTTTTGAAGCTCGCAATCCAATGGCTTCCCCTCTTTTCCGCCGCGACCGCCGTTTTTCACTGTTTCGCCCTTATTATACTAAAAAAATCGTTCAAAGTCTATAATGTAACAAAGAAGTAATAAAATCCGGCATAAGCCGGCCGCGCAGAACAAAAAAAGCCGCCGCGGGCGGGGACGTGCGGGGCGGCGTCCCGTGAAAGGAACAAACGAAAGCCCGGCGCCGGGATGGCCGACGCCGGGCTTGTATGCAGGTACGGGGCCCGTTTACACGGGCATTGTGCCGTCTTCCTTGTTGTAGGCGGTGGGATCAGCCTTGAGCTGCTGGGCCTGACGCCACTGGAAGAACTTGGTGGCCACCTGGGGGAACAGCGCGTAGGAGAGCACGTCCTCGTCCTGCTGGCTGTATTCCCGGATCTCCTTGCGGTAATTGTCCAGTTCGGGCGCGATATCGTCGGCGGGGCGGTAAGTGATCACCTTTTCGTCGCCGATGCACTTCTTGCGCACGTCCTCGTTGACGGGGGCGGGCAGGCGGCCGTATTCGCCCTTGAGCAGGCCCTTGCTTTCCTTGGTGACCATTTTATAGCGTTCGCCGCCCAACACGTTCATCACGGCCTGGGTGCCCACGATCTGGGAGGTGGGGGTCACCAAGGGCGGATAGCCGAAGTCCTTGCGCACCCGCGGCACTTCCTCCAGCACGGTGTAATACTTATCCATGGCCCCGGCCTGCTTGAGCTGGCCGATCAGGTTGCTCAGCATGCCGCCGGGCACCTGATACTGCAGGGCCTTGGCGTTGACGGAAAGCACCTTGTCCGGATCCCGCCAGCCGTCCTTGGTGAGGCGCTCGGCCACGCCGCGGAAATGCTCGGCGATCTTGGCCAGCAGCTCTTCGTCCAGGCCGGTATCGTATTCGGTGCCCTTGAGGGCCGCCACGATGGATTCGGTGGCGGGCTGGCTGGTGCCGCCGCCCAGGGGAGAAAGCGCCGTGTCGATCACGTCCACGCCCGCTTCCACGGCCTTGATCAGCGTCATGGCGCCGGTGCCGGCGGTGTTGTGGGTGTGCAGCACGATGGGCAGCTTCGTATTTTCCTTCAGCTTCTTCACCAGGGAATAAGCGTTGAAGGGCAGCAGCAGGCCCGCCATGTCCTTGATGCAGATCAGGTCCGCGCCCATGGATTCGATGTCCTGCGCCAGCTTCACGAAGTATTCCTCCGTGTGCACGGGAGAGGTGGTGTAGCTCATGGCCACTTCCGCCATGCCGCCGTACTGCTTGGCGGCCTTCACGGCGGCTTCCATGTTGCGCAGGTCGTTCAGGGCGTCGAAGATGCGGATGATGTCAATGCCGTTATCCACGGACTTCTTCACGAAGTAATCCACCACGTCGTCGGCGTAGTGCTTGTAGCCCAGGATGTTCTGCCCGCGCAGCAGCATTTGCAGCTTGGTGTTGGGCAGGGCCTTGCGCAGGGCGCGCAGCCGGTCCCAGGGGTCTTCGTTCAGGAAGCGCAGGCAGCTGTCAAACGTGGCGCCGCCCCAGCATTCCAGGGAAAAGTATCCCGCCTTGTCCAGCATTTCGCAGGCCGGCAGCATTTCGTCCAGCCGCATGCGGGTGGCCGCCTGGGACTGATGGGCGTCCCGCAGGATGGTATCGGTGATTTTTACTTTCGCCATATTGATTCTCCTTCCGAAGCAACGGAAAAGATATTTGGATCATTCCTATGCCTGGCGTCAGCCAAACATACTGAGCAGGACGCCCGCCGCGATGGCCGAGCCGATGACGCCGGCCACGTTGGGGCCCATGGCGTGCATGAGCAGGAAGTTGGCCGGGTTTTCCTTCTGCCCCACGGTCTGGCTCACCCGGGCCGCCATAGGCACGGCGCTGACGCCGGCGGAGCCGATGAGGGGATTGATCTTGCCGCCGGTGAGCTTGTTCATCAGCTTAGCCAGCAGCAGCCCGCCCGCGGTGCCCATGCCGAAGGCCACCACGCCCAGGGCGATGATTTCAATGGTCTGCAGCCGCAGGAAGGTCTGGGCCGTGGCGGTGGCGCCCACGGTGATGCCCAGGAAGATGGTGACGATGTTCATCAGCTCGTTCTGCACCGTCTTGTTGAGGCGTTCCACCACGCCGCATTCGCGCATCAGGTTCCCCAGCATCAGGCAGCCCACCAGCGGAGTGGCGCTGGGCAGGAGCAGGGAGACCAGGATGGTGACCACGATGGGGAAGAGCACCTTTTCGGTGTGGCTCACGGGGCGGAGCTGCTCCATGACGATCTGGCGTTCCTTCTTGGTGGTCAGGGCCTTCATGATGGGCGGCTGGATCACCGGCACCAGGGCCATGTAGCTGTACGCCGCCACGGCGATGGGGCCCAGCAGGTGGGGGGCCAGCTTGCCCGTCAGCCAGATGGCGGTGGGGCCGTCGGCGCCGCCGATGATGCCGATAGCGCCCGCTTCAGAGCTGGTGAAGCCGAAGAGGAAATAGGCGCCGATGAAGGTCATGAAAATGCCCAGCTGCGCCGCCGCGCCCAGCAGCAGCGTTTTGGGGTTGGCGATGAGGGGGCCGAAGTCCGTGCCCGCGCCCACGCCGATGAAGATCAGGCAGGGATAAATGCCCAGCTTGACGCCCAGGTACAGATAGTCCAGCAAGCCGGGAGAAATGGTCTGCCCCGCGGTGGCGATCAGCTCGCCCAGGGAGGAGTAGACCTGGCCGCCGCTGATGAAAGCGGCGGAATCCTTGATGATCACGGAGGTGGATTCGGCCAGGACGGTGACGATGCCCTGGTCGTTGGTCAGGATCAGCTGGCCCAGCTGGTTGAGCTGCGCGCCCACCGAATAGGAGGAGGTGATCTGGCCGATGACGTTGCCGGAGGCGCTGAGCACCGCGCCGGCGTTGTTCACCGTCAGCTGGCCCAGGTTCACCAGGTCCTTGGAATCCACCAGGATGGCCCCGCCGAACAGGCTCCAGTTGGCATGCCCGCCGGCGAAAAGCTGTTCATGGTATACCTCGCTGCCCAGCAGGTTGGTCAGCAGCATGCCGAAGGCGATGGGCAGGAGCAGCAGCGGCTCGAATTTCTTGACGATGGCCAGATAAATCAGCACGCAGGCGATGCCCACCATCACCAGACCCAGGGGATTGGACAGGAACCGGGCAATGCCCGATTCGTTGGCCAGATCGCCCAGCGTGCCCAGGATATCCACGTTTTGCGTACCCACGGAAGAACCTCCAATCAGAAATTATTTCGTTCCGGGATTCTCCCTTTTTCAGCTCAGCACCACCAGCACGTCGCCGGAATTGACGGACGCGCCCTTGCTGACGCTGATCTGGGCCACGGTGCCGTCCTGGGGGGCCAGGATCTCGTTTTCCATCTTCATGGCTTCCAGGATCACCAGCACGTCGCCCTTCTTGACGGCGGCGCCCTGGGCCACCTTCACATCCAGGATGGTGCCGGGCATGGGGGCGTTGACCTTGGTGCCGCCGGCAACGGGCGCGGCCTTGGGCGCAGCGGGCGCGGCAGGCGCGGCTTTGGGCGCGGCGGCGGGGG
>JAILBG010000100.1:0-3618 GCA_024681215.1 Clostridiales bacterium | reverse complement strand
CGGCGGTGAGATCAACCGAAAAGGAGCAATCTCCGCATGAAGCGGAGTTGCGACTATTGAGGTTGCGGATTGCAGGGGGAAACCTCTCTTTGGCCTCCAAAGAGAGGTTTCCCCCCGCCTCCGTTCCCGTCATCTTCTCCTGAACGCGTACATCCCGATGGCGGCGGCAATGGCTAAATTCAGGGAATCCACCTCGTCGCTGCTGGGGATGCGCACGGGCTGGCCCACCTGCTGAAATTCGGGGGGCAGGCCGGAGCCTTCGTTGCCGAAGATCAGGGCGCAGGGGCGCGGCGCGGTTTTTGCCGCGTCGTCCATGTGCACGGAGCCGTCCAGCATGAAAGGGTACGCCGCGCGGGGGCTGAATTCCTGCCAATAGTCGGAAAAATCGCCGTATTCCGTCACGCGCAGGGAAAAGAGCGCGCCCATGCTGGCCCGGGCTACCTTGGGATCGTATACGTCGGCCGCCGGGCGGATGATGGCGATATCGTGATAGCCAAAGCCCAGGGCCGTGCGCAGGATGGTGCCCAAATTGCCCTGATCGGAAATGTGATGCAGCACAATATGATCCTGCGCGCCGTCCAGGGACAGGGGCCGCTTTTCAAACACCGCCGCGGCGAAGCAGTTCTCCTTCCCGGAAATGCGGGAAAGGGCCTTGTCCGCCGTTTCGACGCGGATGCGTTTTTCCTCCGCCAAAGCAATCAGTTTTTTCACGCCTTCGCTGTCCTGGCCCCTGGAGGAAACGAGCAGTCGCCGCACCAATTGGGGCCGCTTGGTCATGGCCTCCAGGGAGGGAAACAGGCCGGGGGCGTAAGAATAATCCAGTTCGCGCTTGTAGGCTTCCAACGCGGGCATGGTTCGTCACCTCAAAAATTTCTTGATCAGATTCAGCTTTTTCCTGGAGAAAGGGGGATAGCGCATTCGGATGTCCAGCCAATTGCCCTTCAATACCACGGCTTTTTCGTGGGTGAAAGTATCGAAGGAATATCTGCCGTGATAGCGGCCCATGCCGCTTTGGCCCACGCCGCCGAAGGGCAGGCGGCTGGAGGACAAATGCACCACCGTATCGTTGACGCAGCCGCCGCCGAAGGGCACCTGCCTAAGCACCTTTTCCTTTACCCCCGCCCGGCGGGTGAACAGGTACAGGGCCAGGGGCCGCTCCCGGCTGTTGATGAGGGGAATGATTTCGTCGATGGTCTTGAATGTGATCACCGGCAGCACCGGGCCGAAGATTTCCTCCCGCATGACGGGGGAATCCCAGGAAACGTCCGTCAAAATCGTGGGTTCGATGCGCTCTCCGTCCCCCTGGCCGCCGCAGAAAATGTTTTCCCCCCGGATCAGGCCCATCACGCGCTGGTAATGCCTGGCGTTCACCATTTTGGGCCATTGGGGGCTGACGAGGGGATCGCCGTAAAATTCCTCCCAGCATCGCCGGATGCCCGCCAGCAGCTTGTCCTTCACCCGCTCCTGCACCAGCAGATAATCGGGGGCCACGCAGGTCTGGCCGGAATTGAGGGCTTTGCCGAAGGCGATGCGCCGGGCGGCCACGGCGATGTCCGCCGATTCCTCCACGATGCAGGGGCTTTTGCCGCCCAGCTCCAGGGTGACGGGGGTCACGTACCGGGCGGCCTTTTCCAGCACCACCTTGCCCATGTTCACCCCGCCGGTAAAAAAGATGTAATCGAAGCGTTCTTCCAGCAGGGCCTGGTTTTCCGCGCGGCTGCCCAGGATCACCGCCGCCTGCTCCGAAGGAAAGCAGGAGGACACCAGATCGGCAATGACCCGGGCGGTGGCCGGGGCGTAGGCGCTGGGCTTCACGATGCAGTGATTGCCCGCCGCGACGGCCCCGATCAGGGGGTTCAGGGTGAGCTGAAAGGGATAATTCCAGGGGGCCATGATCAGCACCACGCCGTAGGGCTCCTTCAATACGCAGCTGGTGCCGGGGAACAGGGACAGGGGGAGGGGCGGCCGCTTGGGCCGGGCCCAGCGGGATAAATGGCGCAGGAAGCAGGAAATTTCGGAAAGCACGATGCCGATTTCCGTCATGTAGGCTTCCTCGTGGCTCTTGCCCAAATCCATGCGCAGGGCCACGCAGATGCGGTCCTCCCATTGAACGATGGTTTTATACAACCGGTCCAATTGGTCCAGCCGTTCGTCCATAGGCCGGGGATTTACCGCGTAAAAAGCCCGGCGCTGCAAATCCACCAGTTCATGAATGGTCATGAAGCAGATCCTCCAATAATTTCCGGGCCATTTCCTTGCCCCGGGGCCCCACCTCGCCCACGGGCCCTACGCAGGAGGGACAGCCCTGGGGGCAATCGCAGTCGGAAACCAGGGTGAGGGCATGGGTCAGCAGGATATCCCGCATGCGGAAGGCCTTTTCCGCCAGCCCCACGCCGCCGGGACAGTTATCGTACAGGATCAGAGTGGGCTTTTCCGTGAAGGGACATTTCACCTGATAGGAAACGGCGATATCCCGGGGGGAGCACATGAGGTACAGGGGGGCCAGGATGCGCAGCAGGTTCGCGATGCCCAGCATGCCGGACTGCAGATCGTCCTTTTCGTATTTCTCCGCGATTTGATCCGGCACGGTGCGCCACATGGCGGTGGTGTGCATTTCCGTTTCCGGCAGGCGCACGGGGCCGAAGCCCACGTTTTCATTGTTGTCGAAGCGCATTTTCTTGAAAATCTTCACCAGCGCCACCACCTTTACTTCGCCCAGCGCCGCGCCGTCCTCTTCCTTTTCGATATCCAGCAGGGAAAGGGAAACGTTCAGATCCGCGTCGGTGTAATAATCCACGTTCACCCGGCGGATGAAGGCCTTGCAGGCGTCGAAGTCCAATTCCTCCACCTGATAGGTCTGCCCCTCGTGCATATAGATGGCGTTGGGATGCAGCAGCATGGGCGCGGTGAAGCGGTCCATTTCGCCCACGATGCGGGGATGGGCCGGGTCGGTGATGTCGTTGATGAGGAAATTTTCCGTCATGGCGGTGCGCAGGCTCATTTCGCTGGCGGGAAAATCCTCCGCCATCCAGTGGTAGGTGCCGCCCACGTTCCGCAGGATATTGCTTTCTTCCAGAAAATCCAGCATTTCCGCCCCGCCCGCGGCGTTGCCCAGGGTTTCGCCTTCCTTGAAGGGCAATTCATACGCCGCGCACTTGAAGTGGCTCAAAAGGATATACAGGTTGTCCGGGTTCAGCAGGGCGTTTTCCGCGGGCTGGGTGAAAAAGTAATCGGGGTGGGTGACGATGAACTGGTCCAGGGCGTTGCTGGAAGCCACCATGAACGTGGCGCTCACCCCGTGCCGCCGCCCGGCCCGGCCCGATTGCTGCCATGTGCTGGCGATGGTGCCGGGATAGCCGCACAGCACGCAGGCTTCCAGGGCCCCGATATCGATGCCCAGCTCCAGGGCGTTGGTGCTCACCACGGCCTGAATATCCCCGGCCCGAAGGCCCTTTTCGATCTCCCGCCGCTCGGAGGGCAGATAGCCGCCCCGGTAGCCCCGCACTTTGCCGCTGTTGCCGATGGGGTCGGACACCAGTTCCTTGAGCTGCCGGGTCAGCACCTCCACCTGCAGGCGGCTTTTGGCGAACACGATGCTCTGCACCCCGTTTTTCACCA
>JAILBG010000085.1:0-9040 GCA_024681215.1 Clostridiales bacterium | reverse complement strand
GCTTCATTCCGGTCAACGTAGCGCTGCTACGCCTCCCTCCATTCAGCTTAGCCAGAGAGAAAAATCCATCCCGAATCCTGGAATTATTTTAGATTTGACTTAGTATAAAAGACCAACCCAACCCATAGATGGTTTTCTCTGAGGGGGTGCAGGGGGGACCTCTCTTTTGACTCAAAAGAGAGGTCCCCCCTGCTTGATTTATTTCGTTTCTTACCGGCGTCCGATCTCGGTGTCGTCGGGGGTGGTTTTGCTGTTGTCCTTGATGTAGTCGATGATCTCGTCCAGGTTTCCGAAGGCCAGGCCCACGTAGCTGTCGGACGCGCCGTAGTACACGGCGATGCGGCCGGTGTCGGGGTCGTGGAGGGTGGCGCAGGGGAAGGTGACGTTGGGCACGAAGCCGCGCTCCTCAAACCATTCCTCGGGGGTCAAAAGGTAATTCTGGCAGCGGTACTTCACGATAGAGGGGTTGTCGATATCCAGGATGGCCACGCCGATGGAGTAAACGTAGCCGTTGCAGGTCTGGGTGACGCCGTGGTAGAAGAGCAGCCACCCTTCGCTGGTTTCGATGGGCGCCGCGCCGCCGCCGATCTTGAGGCCCTCCCACCAGTTATTGCCCCGGCTCATCACGTGACGATGCCGGCCCCAGAATTCCATGTCCGGGCTCTCGCTGATGAAGATATCGCCGAAGGGGGTGTGGCCGCTGTCGGAGGGGCGGGACATCATCATGAAATTGCCGTGCACCTTCCGGGGGAAGAGCACCGCGTTGCGGTTGAAGGGCAGGAAGGGGTTTTCGATGCGCACGAAGGTTTTGAAATCCTTCGTTTTCGCCACGCCGATGGCCGCGCCGTAGAAATCCTGGCACCAGATGATGTAGTAGGTGTCCTCCACCTTCACCAGCCGGGGATCGTAGGCGTAGATGGGCATGAAGGGCTTGCCTTCCGCGTCCACGAAGGGGATCTTGTTTTCCTCAAAGTCCCAGTAGATGGCGTCCTGGCTCCAGCCCAGGTAAATGTAGGGCACGCCGTTGGTCTGCTCGCCCCGGAACACGCCCACGAACCTGCCGCCGTAGGGCATGACGGCGGAATTGAAGATGCGGGCCACGCCCTTGAGGGGATTGCGGCCGATGATGGGGTTGTCCGTATAGCGCCAGAGGGGAGAGTTGATGTGACCCGCGGGCTTCTCCTGCCAGGGCACGTTGGGCAGCTTGGGGGCGATCATCTGATATTTGGGCATGAGAGATCATCCTTTCTTTCGTCGATTCGTTTTTTTACTGCAAGCGGAAAGCCTTCCGCGGTTCAGCGCAGGTATGCTTCCATGCCGGCGGCCAGGGCCTTTTCCTCCAGGGCGGCGGCGTCCCGGTCCGGGGCGGAAACGGAGAGATAGATTTTTATTTTGGGCTCGGTGCCGCTGGGCCGCACCACGGCGGACGCGCCGCCGGCCAGGGTGAATTTCAGCACGTCGGCGGGGGGCAGGCCGTCCAGGCCGGGGCCGTAATCGGCGGTTTTTTCCACCTGCCGTCCGGCGATCCTGCCAACGCCGCTGCGGAAGGCGGCCATGATCCGCCCCATTTTCTCAAACCCCGCCGCGCCTTCGAATTCATAGCTGTGCAGCGTGTTCAGGCAATAGCCGTACTCCCGGTACATTTCCTCCAGCCGGTCCAGAAGCCCGATCCCTTTGCTTCTGTAATACGCGAACATTTCGCAGATCAGGAACGCGGCGTTCACGGCGTCCTTGTCCCGCACGTAGGTGCCGGACAGATAGCCGTAGCTTTCCTCGAAGCCGAAAATGTAGCTGTCCCGCCGCCCGGCCTTTTCCAGGCGGGCGATGGTCTCGCCGATGTACTTGAAGCCCGTGAGCACGTTCACCGTCTCCACGCCGTACCGACGGGCGATTTTCTCGCCCATGTCCGTGGTGACGATGGTTTTCACCAGCACGGGCTTTTCGGGCATTTTTCCCAGGGCGATGCGGCGGCTGCACACGTAATCCAGCAGCAGCACCCCCGTTTCGTTGCCGGTGAGCAGGCGGTATTCTCCCGCGCTGTCCCGGACCGCGATGCCGCAGCGGTCGCAGTCCGGGTCCGTGGCCAGGAGCAGATCGGCGTTCAGCCTTTGGGCGTATTCCAGGCCCAGCTGCATGGCCTCCCGGATCTCGGGGTTGGGGTAGGGGCAGGTGGGGAAGCGCCCGTCGGGCTGCTCCTGCTCCTTCACCACGGTGACGCTGGCATACCCGCTCTCCCGCAGCGTGCGGGTCACTGGCTCAAGCCCCGTGCCGTTCAGGGGGCTGTACACGATGGCCACGTTCCTGTCGATCTCCACGTCTCCCAGCAGGGACTGGGCCTTGACCTCCGCCACGAAGCCGTCGTACACCTCCTCCGGGATGAAGGCGATCATGCCGGAGCGAAGCCCGTCCTCAAAGTCCAGGCATTTGACGTCCTCAAACACATCCAGCTTTTCGATTTCGGAAAGGATCTCTTCTGCGGCCCGGGTGGTGATCTGGCAGCCGTCGGGGCCGTAGACCTTGTAGCCGTTGTATTTGGCGGGGTTGTGGGAGGCGGTGACCATGATGCCCGCGGCGCAGTGCAGCGCCCGCACGGCGTAGGACAGGCAGGGGGTGGGCATGAGCCGGTCGTAGATCAGGGCCCGGATGCCGTTGGCCGCGAACACCCCGGCGGCGGCCCGGGCGAAGGCGTCGGAGAGGATGCGGCTGTCGTAGCTCACGGCGATGCGGCGCCCGTCCGCCGGGAAATGCGCGTTCACATAGTCCGCCAGGCCCTGGGACGCCCTGCGTACGGTGTGCACGTTCATGCGGTTGGTGCCCGCGCCGATGACGCCCCTCAGGCCCCCCGTGCCGAAGGCCAGTTCCCGGTAGAAGGCGTCCTCCTTCCCGGCTTCGTCCATGCCGCGCAGCTCCTCCTGCAGCGTGGGATCGGCCAGGCGCAGCCAGCGTTCGTAGCTTTCCTGAATGTTCTTCATGCCGTTTCCTCCTCAGGAATGTTCCTTCAGGTATGCCAGGTTCTTCCGGATGAAATCCGTGCGCTGGCGCACGCAGTCCGCGCTGCGCAGGGGATCGGCGGGGGTGGAGAACACGTAATCCGTGAGGCGATCCAGATCCGTGGTGGCCACGTGGAGGCGGGTGTCGCTGGAGGCGTAGTAGATGTACACCCTGCCGTCCGGGGCGGCGATGGCGCCGTTGGTGAACACCACGTTGCTCACGTCCCCCACGCGCTCGCCGCCCAGAGGGGCGATCAGATATCCGCCGGGCTCGGCAATCACCCGGGCGGGATCGTCCGGGGCGGTGGCGAAGCAGTAGATCACGTAGCGCAGCCCCGCGGCGGTATTCCGCACCCCGTGGGCGATGTGGATCCAGCCACGGTCCGTTTTGATGGGCACGGCCCCGGCGCCGTTCTTCGCTTCCGTGACGGTGTGATACCGGCGCACGGAGGTCATTTTTTCCCCGTCGATGACGGGGTGCAAAATGTCCCTGCACAGCCCGAAGCCGATGCCTCCGCCGGACCCGGTTTCGATGAAATCGTCCATAGGCCGGGTATAGAAGGCGTACTGCCCGTCGACGAATTCCGGGTGCAGGCATACGTTGCGCTGCTGGGGGGAGCGCAGGGTGTGCAGGTTGGGAAGCCTCTCCCAGGTTTTCAGGTCCTTGGTGCGCACGATGCCCGCCGCGGCGGTGGCGGCGCTCAGATCCGGGGAGGAAAGGTCCTTGCTCTCCGAGCAGAAAACGCCGTAAATCCAGCCGTCCTCGTGCTGGGTGAGCCGCATATCGTAGACATTGGTTTCCTCCGGGCAGGTGTCGGGCAGGATCACCGGCTCGTCCCAGAAGCGGAAGCCGTCCACGCCGCTGTCCGACTGGGCCACGGCGAAGAAGCTCTTGCGGTCCGCGCCCTCCACCCGGGCCACCAGAGTGAACTTGCCGTCCAGCAGCAGCGCGCCGCTGTTGAACACCGCGTTGATCCCCAGCCGCTGCATCATGAAGGGATTGGACGCCGGATCGGGATCGTAGATCCAGAAAGGCGGGATATGCTCCCGGGTCAGCACCGGATGCGTCCACCGTTCAAAAATGCCGTTGTAGCGCGTGCCGTCCACCGTGTTTTTCCTGGCCAGCAGGGCTTCGTAACGGGCGCAGAGCTCCTGATAGGTCATTTTCCGCATCCTCCTTGCGCCGTGGGCGCGCCGGTTTTTCCGTCAGGTCCATTATAAACGAAACGAACGGAATTTGCTATGGACAAAAAAGAAAAAAGCATACCAAAAAAGGGCCCCTAAGGGCCCGCAGCGCATCGAAATAGAATTTTTACGCCTGCGTCGGAACAAAGCGGAATTCGGGATCCCGCTCTGTTCCGACGTACCCCCGGGGCTTTTACAGCTTGCCGCGGGTGGTGGGGTCGTTGACGATGCCGAAGGCGGCGACCACCGGCAGCAGCACATCCAGAAAGGCGTTCACGGGCTGGGCGGCGTCGATGCCGAAGAATTCCTTCAGGCAGAATACGATCAGGGCGGCGGTGGAGGTCCACAGCGCCCAGGAACGGAAACGGTTTTGCTTCACGGGGCTTCTCCTTTCTCTCTTCGCCCGGACAGATAGGCGTCCAGGCCGGATTTGACGGTTTTCAGCCGGTCGATGCTGTTGCCGGTGATCTCGTGCATCAGCAGCGCGTTCAGGGCGGTGAGGGCCTGGGTGAGATCCTGGCGCATGAAGGAAAAGCGCATCTCATCCCGGCTCAGGCTCGCTTCGCAGGCCGCCATGCGGTTTTCCAGGGCGCGCAGACGGCTCTCGGTTTGAGACCGGGCGGCCCGCCGCCTGTCCGCGCCGGTGAGCTTGCGCAGGGCGTCCACCCCCGCCCAAAGCGCCGCCGCCAGCCCCGCTGCCGCGGTGAGGAACAAGAGGGCGCTGACGGCTCCCTGCCAGGTGAGGTCAGCCATGCTGGGCTCCGATGATCCGGTCCAGGGCGGAGAGGCATCCGGCCAGGGCGGCGCGCAGCGCGGAAAGATCGCCGTCCGCCTGGGATGCGGCTGCCAGGGCGGACATGGTGGCCGCGCCGCATATGCCGTCCGGGACAAGGCCGTGGCTCTGCTGGTAATTTCGTAACGCCGTTTCCGTTGCGCTGCCGAATTTGCCGTCCACGGTCAGCGCCGCGCCGTTCTGGTTCAGCAGTTCCTGAAGCTCCCGCACGGCATCGCCGGAGGAACCTTTGCGTAAAGTCGGATGATTCATGTACACCACTCCATTCTCGTATTCGACATTCAGCCAATGCGCGGTTTCGTGCCAACGACTGAGGGGCGAAGTCACCACGCCGTCCCGCGTGCCCTTCGCTTCGATCACGGTATCATTGCCCACATAATAGCCGATGTGGTGAAGGTTCGGCTTGCCGTTTTTATTCCGCACAAGAAACACCGGATCGCCGGGGAGCATGGGCATTCCGTCTGCGCGTTTGCCTTTTACCAGCGAGGATCTGCAGGTCACATACTGATTCCAGATGGTATTGCTGCCGTGGAACACATACCCGCCCAACTGCTGAAACGCCCAGAAGGCCAGCCCGGAGCAGTCGGCAACGTGGTGGCCTACCCATTGTTCACCCCATCGGACAGTCTGTTCGCGGGTGGCGGCTTTCTGATTCGCTTTCGTCCAGATTTGCCCGTACCGGCCCCAGATGTAGCCCCATTTGTCCCAGATAGCCGACCACCAAAGGCCGATCAGGTCGGCGGCCTTAATCATTCGGCATCGGCTTCATCCGGCTCAGGTTCAGGCGCGGGGGTCATGTCCGGAAACGCGCCGATACACTCAGACATGATCGTTCTGCCCTGGGCGGTTTCCAGCGTGACAGTAGCCATGACGCGGGAAGCAGACCCGGCGTAGTTGGCAGACAGGCGGCTGAAATATTCGGCTTTCGCGGCCCGGAGCGCGGCATCCGTGTCGCCGTTGGGGTTCTGTTCTGTGGCGTTGTAGTTGCGGCTGTCGAAGGTCTTGGGGTAGCCTGTGACCACGCTGTACAGGCCCTCCGGATGTGCTTCGCTTACGACAGCCTGCGTGGCATTGACGATGTAGATTTCTCTCATGGTTTTCGCTCCTTTCGTTAGTTGGTTAAATATCAGGGCCAGCAGTCATTGTGCCAGTATTGGATGTATAAAAGGTTTTCGTTACAGTACAATATAAGCCAGCAACATTATCGTTTTTCCTGCGGCATGGAATCATCTTGCGAACAAGCGTACTCCCATCGTATAGGGCAAAATCATATACATTAAGCCCTATATGCGAATTTCTTGCCCCAAAGAGGAAAACGGCCTGTGTATTGGCACTCCAATCAACTTCGTCCAACGTCTTTTCCACAACACCGTTACATTTAACAATTTGACCAAACTCCCAAGATTGCTTTACGTTATCGGTTGGTGGTGTTAGCCCGCCTGGACTGTACCTTGATGTACTGCCATATCTGTTGTACCATGTGCTATCGCCTGGTGCAGGGTCAACGATAAAAGACGGAAATTTGTTTTCGGTGAACCCTAATATGTCCCTGTCGTTTCGATCCCTAATCATGAACGTAATGACCGCTTTTGGAGAAACAACCGGCACATACCCTGTATTTATCCTCACGAGGCTCCCATACACATATTCCACTTTCTGATACTCACCCGGCAACAAGCTGCTCTCCTGTATCAGTAACGATCTCCGCACCGCCATCAAGTCCATTGTCCCACCACCCCGTACACGCCATCCATGATGTTGATCTCGTAGACGGTATTTGCTTCAAGGCTTGTCGGATCAAACCCGTTTGCCCATTTCATCGTCATGCCTGTGGGCGGTGTCACGGTCAGGACGGTGGGCGTACTGCCGCTGGTAAACACAACATCCACAATTCCAGATGCGGGCGTAGTAATATCCAGCGTGGCGCACTCGCCGCAGATGTACCGTACGCCGGCTTTCGCCGTGATGGACGGGGTAGAGCCGCTGACGGTTTCGGGGGCATCGAGCATCTGCGAAATTGCGGATTTTGCGGCTTCGGTGTATACGCCGACAGTAGCACCGCTGACAGATGCCATGTCTGCTCCGGCAGCTTTGGCGAGGCCGTAGAAAATGGATTCATGCTGTCTTAATGGTGTAATCGGAGGATTCTCAGCCGTTCCAGCTTTGATTGCGTCAGATGATGCAGGAGCCGTGACAATTCGTCCGACATTATTACCTGTTTGTTGAATAGCTATTCCTGCTCCACTGGCCCATACCACGCCTGCTAATGATTGTGATTGTCCCGCTAACGGCACATTCGCCACGCCATTATTCAGGATCGAAGTTCCGTTGACTTGCACGTCCGTCACGGGGACGCTCGGCTGGTTTTGCCATTCGCTGTCGTAATCCGTGGCGCTTTTTTTCACCAGCATCTGCCCGGTTGTGCCGCCAGGAGGTACGCCGGGGCCGGGAGCGCCTTGCTGTCCATCCGCACCAGTCTCGCCTTTCTCCCCCCGGATGGACGGCGTAGTGTATGTTTCGCCGTTCGTGAAGGTCAGCGTAAGGGTATAGTCATGATTCAAAACAGCGGATGCGATGCTGTTTCCGGTCGCGCCTGTTGCACCGGTTGCACCCTACGGACCGATAGCGCTCACGTTGGTGTTCACCCACGCGCTGTTCGTCACATCCCAGACATACCAATACCCGTCAACGATTTTCGGGTAGTGGTCAATCGCAACACCAGCCGCCGTAACAGCCTGATTCAGCGCCGTGATCGCCGCTTCGATCGCGGTTTGTTCGCTGGGCGTGGGCGTATAATCGTCAGGCTCACCGCGCCCCTTGACGGGTACGATGATCTGATACCGGGTCGTGCGCTCGTCCTGCCATGCCACCACGATCCAGACATATACCGGATTCCCGCTGGTCAGGTATTTGTCCGGCACGGTCACGGTGTCGGTGGTCTGCGTGATCTGCTCCGCTGGCCCCGTTTCGCTGTTCGAAAACTCCGCAAGGTAGGACGCGGGAAGCTCCCCCTCGGACAGGTGGATCTTTTGGCCCTCGTCATACTGCGTCAGGGGTGCTGTGCGGAATACGCTTCCCTGCCGTAAAATTGCGTTTACTGTCATTATACCGCCTCCCTCAGTCGATCACATAACTGCAATACAGATACACGCGCCCCGCTGTCGCTGTGCCGGGCGTGACCCACACCTTCACCGTGCCGTCGGTCTGGATACGAATGACCCCGATACCCTCGGCATTCACCCACGCGGGCACGTCGATGGTCGCTTTCGGCCTGTACCCGGACGGGATGTTTGCGATCACATCGTTTTCCGCGTGTAAACGGGAGATCGTGCGCAGATCCAGGCAGACGATCTTCCCGAAACGCATGATAAAGCAGGCCGCGCCGGAGCCGGACTCGGCGGACGCAAGCCAGTCCGATACGCTCAGGTATCCGCCGGGCAGCGCCCCGTCGATTTTTCCCATGGCGTCGTTGAATGCCGCGGGCAGGTCCCCCAGCTGGCCGCTGCCGGCCAGAGTGGGCAGATTGAGGTTTGCCGTGCTCATAAAATCCGCCTCCTTACGCAATGCTCACGATGCCGTCCAGGGCGTCCAGCTCGTTCACGGTGAGGGTCAATCCGCCGCTTTCGGGGATGACGACGGCGGAAAGATCGATCTCCGTTTCCATGGCGTTCAGCTCCAGCACCGCGGCCACGTAGCTTTCCCGGGCCGCGTCGTCCGGGAAGGTCACGCTCCCGTCCGGGTGCAGCTCCGCGCCGCAGTCCCGGATCAGCTTCTGTTCCTGTTCAAGCTGGAACTGCCATTGCGGATCCAGGGCCTTTTTCGCCTTGTACAGGGCGTAGGCGGTGGGCAGGGGCAGCTGCTGCTCCGACAAACGAATCAATGTACGGTAAGCGTTTACGATTTTTCCCTGTGTGATTTTCATTTCCTTTTTTCCTCCCCATAATGTCAAGTAGAATTTGTAGTAAAGATGCGGGTTTCCGTAGGTTGTCATCGTCCAGAAGAGCCGCTGTGATGGACATTCCTGCGCATCAGAGTGCGGAAATGGCGGTAGTGGGATAAGCCGAACACAAAC
>JAILBG010000084.1:0-17719 GCA_024681215.1 Clostridiales bacterium | reverse complement strand
CCCACGCCCATGGCGGCGCCGGTTTTGAGCATGCGCTGCACCGCGTCGCTGAACCCGGCGCGGCCCGTTTTCCGGCCCAGGATCACCCGCATCTGCTCCGTCACCGCGATGACGGCGAAGGGCGCCGCGGCGGTGAGGGTGTCCAGCACGCCGCTTTCCTCCATGAGCCCCAGGTCCACCGCCACGTTGTCGGCGTAGCTCAGCCCGGCGGTGAGGGTATCCACCAGGTTTTCCTTCCGGCGCTTCGCATACCGGTCCACCAGTTCCTGATAAGCGGCCATGCCGTCACCTCCCCGTTTTTGTTCTGACGGTATTATAGCATTTTTGCCGGCAAAACGCAAATCAGGCGTTCTTTTTGTCCGCCAGCATGGTGCAGACCACCCGCACGGCGGCGTACAGCACCCCGGCGATGGGCCAGATGACCCAACTGATGTTCCAGCCGTTGCCCAGGAAGCTCCAGGCCAGGAAGGCCGCCGTGACCAGCAGCCAGTAGATCACGCTGACGGGGCCGGTGACGCTGCCGACGCGCTTTGCCTCGGGCGAATAATCGCCCTGCCGCAGCAGCTTGTCCACGGCGGCCCGGCGGACGCCGGAAAGCACGATCAGCGCCGCGCCCCCGCCGGCCAGAAGCAGCGTCAGGCAGGTGAGCAGCATCCGGGCGGTATCCGTATGGGCCAGGAAGGCGCTCATCACCAGGGGGATGGGGGAGAGCACGCACATGGCCAGCCCCGCGCCCGTCTGCAGCGACCAGGCCTTCTGCCCGTCCTGCCGCTTTTTCTGCGCCAGGCCGTCCACGCCGTATTCGGTGTCGAAATCCTCCTTCTCCAGGAATTCGTAAGGCCCGTTCCTGTGCCCGCAGTACACGAACAGCAGCACCGCCGCCGCCACGAACACCAGCAGCGCGCCCACGCCCAGGCCGCCCGCCGCGTCCTCGGAAAGCCCCAGGGCGCCGGCGGAGACGCCGATGGCCAGCAGGGCGATCACGCCCAGCACGCACAGCAGCAGGGCGCCGGCGATGAGCCCGGACGCCTTGTCCCGCCAGGAAAGGAATTCCCCCGCTTCGGCGAGGGTCACCCGGCGCAGGGCGGGCGCGCCGCCGTCGCCGGTGAATTCTTCCGCTTCCAGATCGTCCTTGAGCAGATAATCGGTGGTCACGCCGAAAAGCTGGCTCATGGCCAATATCTTGTTCAGGTCCGGGGCCGCCTGGGCGCTTTCCCATTTGGAAACGGCCTGTCGGGATACGTTCAGCTGGGCCGCCAGCTCCTCCTGGGACCAGCCGTTCTTTTTTCTGAGCTGAATGATTTTGTCTGCCAGGATCATTTTGCTTTTCCTCCGTTCGATTCGTTCGGCGTTTCCTGCCTGCCGACGGCCTGATCATAGGCTTTTTTCCGGTTGCAGGCCACCAAGCGGGGCTGGTAATTTGTCAACCGGCGGTTGCATTTTATGGAAAAACCGTTATTTTTCAACAAAAAACGCACGGCGGGGAAAAAGCCGTGCGGTTGGATTGCTTACTTGAACAGGTTGATGACCGTGACGACGATCCAGCCGATCACCGCGATGCCCACCAGCCAGGTGGCCTGGCGCAGGGCGGCGGTGACGCCCTTTTTGCCCTTTTCGGATTGCTTTTCCAGTTTGTCCAGCCTGCCCTTCAGGGCGGCCAGCTCCTTTTTGCTTTCGTCCAGGGCCACGTTCAGATCGTGCACTTCGTTGATGAGCCGCTGCTCCAGCTGGGTCTGCTGGGCGTCCAGGCGGTCGGTCTGCCGCGCCAGCTTTTCCTGGTCCTCGCTCAATCCCTCGATCACCAGGGTCATTTCGGCGGTGAACTCCTCCACCATCTGGCCCATATCCTTGCCCTTCAGGGGGGAGAGGACGCCGTTCATAAAATCCTTGGCGGTGCGCACGATGCCCTTTCCGCCCTGGGGATTTTCCTGGGGCAGCGCTTCCTGCGCTTCTTCCCGGGGGATCAGACGGGTTTCTTCCTGACGGTCCATTTTCTCACACCAAGCGGATACCGGCCTCCGCCTGCTCGGCCTGATAGCGGGAAAGCAGCTTCTTGATCCGGTTGTAGGGATTGAGCAGCTTTTCCAGGGAACGGTCGTGATTCAAAGTGGCGATGATGTAGGAAATGTACTTGCTCAGGTCCGCCTCCACGAACCAGGGGGCGGCGGCCACCTCCGGGCGGCGGTAGGTGAGGTTGGTGGCGATCACCTTGGTGAGGTATCCTTCGTTGTAGGCCTTGTCGAAATCGGCGGTGCCGCTGGTGAAGAAGGCGAAGGTGGCCACGGCGTAAATGCGGTTCGCTTTGCGCTTTTTCAGCTCCCTGCACAGATCCAGCATGCTGTCGCCGGAGGAGATCATATCGTCCACCACGATGATGTCCTTGCCCTCCACGGAGGCGCCCAGGTATTCGTGGGCCACGATGGGGTTGCGCCCGTTGATGACGGTGGTATAATCCCGCCGCTTATAGAACATGCCCAGGTCCAGCCCCAGCACGGAGGAATAGAATATATTGCGCTGCATGGCGCCCTCGTCGGGGGAGACCACCATCATGTTTTCTTTATTGATGGCCAGGTCCTTTTCCGTGCGGCACAGGGCCTTGATCATCTGGTAGGTGGGCATCACGTTTTCAAAGCCGCACAGGGGCACCGCGTTGGCCACCCGGGGATCGTGGGCGTCGAAGGTGATGATGTTGCTCACGCCGTAATCCTGCAGTTCCTGCAGGGCCAGCGCGCAGTCCAGGCTCTCCCGGGAGGAGCGCTTGTGCTGCCGGCTTTCATACAGCATGGGCATGATGACGCTGACCCGCTTGGCCTTGCCGCCCACGGCGGCGATGATGCGCTTGAGATCCTGGAAGTGGTCGTCCGGGCTCATGGGCACTTCCATGTCGTACATCCGGAAGGTCTTGTTGTATGCGCACACGTCCACGATGATGTACAGATCGTAGCCGCGGACGGATTCCTTGATCACGCCCTTGCTTTCCCCGGTGCCGAAGCGGGGGCAGTACGTTTTGATCAGGAACGAATCCCGGTTCACGCCGGGGAGGGTGTAAAATTCTTCATCCTGGCTTTCCTGGAGGGAATTCCATTTCTGCAGCCAGGCGTTGACTTTGTTTCCCATTTCCTCGCAGCCGGACATGGCGATGATGCCGAGCGGGCCGACGGGGATGCTCTTCAAATCCTTGTTCCATTCGGTAAGAAAGCTGCTGTTCATACCGGATCACCCTTTCGTGCAATGACGTACCTTGGGTGCTGCGGCGCTTTCGCGCCGACGGCAGGGAAGACAGTTTGATACCGCTTACATTATACATGATCTTTCATCCGGAGGGAAGAGAGGATTCCGCATTTTTTGAAATTTTGTCAAAAACGCAAAAAAAGCAAAGAAAGAACAACGCGCCGATGCACAAACCAGCCTGTTTCCGGTCAGATGATATATCCGCCGTCGACGCCCAAGGCCTGGCCGGTGATGAAGGAGGCGTCCGGTCCGCACAGGAACAGGGCGGCGGCGGCGATATCCGCCGGGGTTCCCAGGCGCTGCAGGGGGGTTTCCAGGCGCAGCGCTTCCAGATCGCTTTCCGAATAGCCGGAAAGCATGTCCGTCCGGATCGCCCCGGGGCACAGGCAGTTCACCCGCACCCGGGAGGGCCCCGCTTCCTTGGCCAGGGCCTTCGTCAGCCCGATCAGCGCCGCCTTGCAGGCGGAATAGGCCGCCTCGCAGGAGCCGCCGGACCGCCCCCACATGGAGGAGAGATACAGGATGCTGCCGGACCCCCGGGAAATCATGCCCGGCAGGAACGCCCGCGTGGCCAGGAACGCGCCCCGGACGTGGACGGCGAACAGACCGTCCCATTCGGGAACGGTCATATCCTGCAAAAGGCCCGTCCAGGCCGTGCCGGCGCTGCAGATAAGGGCGTCCAGGTGCCCGAAATCGCGCAGCACCCGCCGGGCCATTTTTTCCGTTTCTTCTTCGCTGCGGGCGTCGCAGCGCAGGGCGAGGGCCCCGGTTTCCCGGGAAAGGGCGGCGGCCTTTTCTTCGCTGCTGAGGTAGGTGAAGGCGGCGCGCCAGCCCGCCCGGGAAAAGGCACGCACCGTCTGTGCGCCGATGCCGCGGCTGCCGCCGGTGATCAATACTGTCTGCATGGGCGGTCCTTTCAGAAATTGCTGCCGTTCCAGCCCCAGTGCCCGGTTTCGGCGTAATACACGTACGTGCAGTCCGGGGCGATCCCCATTTCCTCCTCCAGGATGCGGCAGATCTCCGCGGTCATACGCTCATAGGCCTCCGCGGACGCCTTGCCCAGCAGCTTTACCTCCACGTAGGACAGCGGACGGTCGGATTCGCCCCTGAAATACAGACGGCTTGCATCCTCAAAATCCAGCATCAGCCATTCTTCGCTCTTGCCCAGCAGGCGGATGGCCTCGCCCAGGCGGCGGGCCAGCTTTTTTTCGGTTTCCGGAGAGACGGGACGGTTCACCCGGGTATGGATCATGGGCATAAAGCATTCCTCCTTGGATCAAAGATCGGCTTTATGGTATCATATTTTTCCCAAAAAAGCAAAAAGAAGCGCAGGCGCTTTCCGGCGGGGGAAAAATGGTGTATAATGCCGGTAAAGGGACCCGGAAAGGAGGCGGCGGCATGGAGGAAAGGGAAGGCACCGTGACCCAGTGGGTGGACGGCGTGCCCTGCCGCCTGATCCGGGAGGAGGATTTTTCCTGGCTGGCCGGATACGGACGGGTGCTGGCCCTGCGGGACGACAGGCCCTCCGGCGTGCTGTGGTTCTTTATGGAAGGGCCTTACGGCCGCCTGATCGTGAAATACGCCGGGGCCTGGACCGCCGTAGGGGGCGCGCGGCCTTACGAATCGGTGCTGCGGCTCAGGGACGCGGCGGCGTATTACGAAGCGGGGCACCCCGCCCTGCTGCCCCTCCTGGCCCACGGGGCCGCCGGGGCCGGGTACGCCGCGGTGTTCCCCTGGACGGAGCTGCGCACCCTTGCCCAATGCCGGGATCAGGCCCGGCGCCTGCCCCTGGACAGGCAGCTGCGCATGCTGGACGGGATCTTCGATCTGCACGCCTGGCTGTCGGAAAACGGCATGGTGTCCGCGGGGGTATCGGATGAAAACCTGCTGATCGACCCGGAAACAGGCAAAGCCGTGGCGTGGGACATCGATGCGTACCGCCGCAAGCCCGCCGTGAACGACCGGGGGCGGATGTACGGCGATTCCCGCTTCCTGTCCCCCGAGGAATACGAAAAGGACCAGCCCCTGACCGAGAGCACCACGGTGTATCACCTGGGGGCGCTGGTCTTCGCGCTGCTGGGGAACGAAGGAAAAAGGGACCGGGAAAGCTGGATCGGCCCCGGGAGCCTTTATCCCATGGCGGAGCGGGCCTGCCGGGAAAAGCGGGGCGAGCGCCCGCCCTCCGTCCGGGCGTTTCTGGACGCCTGGCGGGAGGCCGTGGGCCGGCTGTTCCGATAAAACGGGAAAGAGGAGAAAACGCACATGCTTTCATCCGGGGAAATCTGGCAAAAATGGGGCGGCATCGCCGCGGGAAAGGCGAAGCTGCCCGCGGGGAAATGCTTTCTGCTTGCGGTGCTGGCGGGTCTGTACATCGCCCTGGGGGCCGTCGGCTGCACGGCGGCGCAGGCGAATCTGACGGGCAGCGCCGGGAAGCTGGCGGGGGCCTGCGTGTTCCCGGCGGGGCTGATCCTGGTGGTGCTGGCCGGGGCGGAATTGTTTACCGGCAACTGCCTGATGGCCGGCCCGGCCGCGGCGGGGAAAGTGCCGTGGCGGGGCGTTTTGCGGAATTGGGGCGTCGTGTACCTGGGCAATCTCGCGGGGGCTCTGCTGGCGGCGGGGATCATGTATGCCGGGGGCTTCCTGCAGGGGACGCTGGGGGAAGCGGCGGCGCAGATCGCCCGGAACAAGTGCGCCCTCGGCTTTTTCCCCGCCCTGGTCCGGGGCGCGGCGTGCAATATCCTGGTGTGCGGCGCGGTGTGGATGGCGTCCGGGGCGGAAAGCGCCGGGGGCAAGGCCGCATGCTGCTTTTTCCCGGTGATGCTCTTCGTGCTGTGCGGGTTTGAGCATTCCGTGGCCAATATGTACTATATCCCCGCGGGGATGCTGGCGGGGGCGGAAGAAACCGCGGGGGGGTTCCTGCTGAATAATCTGCTTCCCGTGACGCTGGGGAACCTCCTGGGCGGCGCGGGGCTTTCCCTGGTATATATGGGGATCCACCACGAGCAAAGGAGCGCTTGATTTATGCCAATGGACGGCCTGACGCTGGGCTTTATCGCCCGGGAGCTGAAAGACACGCTGACGGACGGGCGGATCGAAAGGGTGAACCAGCCGGAAAAGGACATGCTGGTGCTCCTGGTCCGCGCAGGCGGGAAGAACCGCCGCCTGCTCCTGTCCGCCGCGCCCTCCTTCGCCCGGGCGCACCTGACGGAGGCGGCTTACCAGAACCCCCAGGATGCGCCTATGTTCTGCATGCTGATGCGCAAGCACCTCCAGGGCGGCAGGATCGCAAAGATCTGCCAGCTGGGGGGCGACAGGATCCTGAAAATTACGGTGGAGAACCGGGACGAGATGGGGGACACGGCGCAGAAGGAACTGTATCTGGAACTGATGGGCCGCCACAGCAATCTGACGCTGGTGATGAACGGGCGGATCGTGGACGCCATCCGCCACGTAAGCGGCGATATGAGCCGGGTGCGCCAGGCCCTGCCCGGGCTGCCCTTCACGCTGCCACCGGCCCAGGATAAGCTTTCCCCGGAGGAAATGACGGAGGACGCGCTGCTTTCCCGCCTGTCCGCCGCCGCGGGGCCCTTCGACAAGGCCCTGTCCGGGGCCGTCCGGGGCCTGTCCCCGGTCTCCGCCCGGGAGATCGCCTGCCGGGTGACGGGCGGATCGCGGACGGACGTGAAGGATCTGGAACTGCGGGACGCCTGCCGGGCCGTATGCGCCTTTTTTGCGGGAATGGAAGGCCGGGCGCGGCCTACGGTGCAGATGGGCCCGGACGGGCTGATCGCGGACGTGCTGCCCTTTCCGTACCTGAGCCTGGATCCCGCTTTGCAGCAGCCCCGCCCATCCCTCTCCCTGGCGCTGGACGAATACTATTTCGGCCAGGACCGGCGGGACCGGATGAACCAGAAAAGCGCGTCCCTCAAGCGCCTGATCAAAACCGTCATGGAGCGGGACGAAAAGAAGCTGGCCCTGCAGGAAGAGGAGATCGCCGCCTCCGCTCGGCTGGAGGAATACCGCATCGCCGGTGAACTGCTCACCGCCCAGGGCTATCTGGTGCCCCGGGGTGCGGAAAAGGCGGAACTGCAGAATTTCTACGATCCCGCGGGCGGCACGGTGGGCATCGCCCTGGACCCGGCCCTGACCCCGGCCCAGAACGCGCAGAAGTATTTCAAGCGCTACCGCAAGGCGAAGATCGCCATGGAGCTGGCCCGGGAGCAGAAGGAAAAGACCCTGGCGGAGATCGGCCTGCTGGAGCAGCTTTCCTTCGATCTGGAGGAAAGCGAAACGGAGCAGGACCTCTCCGACGTGCGCAGGGCCCTGGAAAACGCCGGATTGGTGAAGGCACCCGGCGGGAAAAAGCAGCAGAAGCAAAGGGAAAGCGAGGCGCTGCGCTTCGTGGCCCCGGACGGCACGGAGATCCTGGTGGGCAAGAACAGCGCCCAGAACGACCGGCTCACCTCAACCGCCCGGGGGACGGACACCTGGCTCCACGCCAAGGACATGCCCGGCTCCCACGTGATCGTACGCAGCATGCAGCCCTCCCGGGAGACCATGGAAACGGCCCTGAAGCTGGCCGCCTGGTATTCCAGGGGCAAGGGCGTTTCCGTGCCGGTGGATTACACGCTGCGCAAGCACGTAAAAAAGCCCGGGGGCGCCCCCGCGGGCTTCGTGATCTATACCGACCAGAAAACGGCGGTGGTTTCCGTTTCCGAGGCGGAAATCGCCGCGCTGAAAAAAGGCTGATCCCTGCGGAAAAGGGGCTGTTGCAGAAGTCAATCTGCAACAGCCCCTTTGTTTACAGGGATATTGGTTTTCAGAATGAGCAACAGTGAATACCGGGAAAAACGAAAACCCCAGGGTGGTTTGGAGGGGCCACAGCCCCTCCAAGTGTAATCCGCAGCAGCGACCTGTGCGCTGCGAGGAGCATTTTTGCGAAGCAGAGCATGCCCTGCGAGAGCAAAAATGCTTTCCTTGCGCCTTTTCCGCCCGGGAGTCCCGCAGGGACGAGAGGAAAAGGCGTATCTGTCGATCAAATGGAGGATCCATTTGATCGAAGGGGCTGTGCAACAGCCCCTTTTTACAGCTCGCTGATCCTGGTGAAAACGGCGTGCTCGCCGTTCAGATCGTATTCGATGGTGTCGCCGTTCACGGTAATGTCAAAGGCGGCGTCTCCATAGGTCAGGGTGACGGTATCGCCGTTCAGGGACCAGCCCAGCACCGCGGCGTTCGCTTCCGGGCCGCTGACGATGATATAGTGCACGTGGTCGTCCTCAAAGATCATCAGCGCCTGCACGTACTGGCCGCCTTCCTCCACGGTGCCCAGCCACACGCCGTGCAGCAGGGCTTTCGCCGCTTCGGAAGCGACGGCATCGGCGACGCTGCCCGTCCCGGCGTTTTCGCCGTCCCGGACGAAGAAAAGCGTCAGGCCGGAGCCAAAGTACATGTTCAGGCTTTGGCTGTCGTCGGAAATGAAAAACTGCAGCGACTGAACGGTGACTTTGCCCGTCAGGGGATCGTTCACCGGATAATCGCCCACGTACATGCCCCGCTGCTCGTCGGGGATGTACGTGCCGTCGAAATCGGATATGATTTCGCCGGAGGCGGCGTGGGTTTCGTGCAGGTGATAGGTCCCGTCCCCGAATTCCAGGGTGATGTCGGTGGTGATGCCGTAGCCCGCGTCCCGGCTGCCGCGCCAGGCAGTATTTTTCAGCCGGTCCTGCCCGGCCAGGGCGGAGCAGGGAAGCAGCAGCGCCAGGATCAAAAGCGCGCACAGAAGCTGTTTTTTCATGGGTGGCTCTCTCCTTTTTTCATTCCTTGCGTATCATGCGCACATGACGGAACACGACGGGCCCGCCCTCCGGGTCCGCCTCGATGGTTTCCCCCTGCCACAGCAGGAAGGCGGTTTCATCGTCGGCGGACAGCATCATGGCATTCCCAAGAAAGCTCAGGCGGAAAACGGCGGAGGAAGCGTCCGAGCCGTCCAGCGTGACGTAATGAACGTGATTCAATTCAAAAACCATGAGCGTCCGGGCGTCCGCGCCCATCTCCCCGCCGGCCAGCCACAGGCTATGCGAGATGGTTTCCATGGCGGAAAAAGCGTTTCTGTCCGTGTTTTCAGGCGGTGCGGCGGCGCCGACGCGGGCCGGGTCCATGGGGGCGTCCGCCAACCGGGTAAAAACGGTGCGCCGTCCGTTTTTTTCGGTTTCAAGCACGCCGTCCGTCCATTTCATGACGGGCAGGACCTCCTGCCTGTACAGGATCACGTCGCTGCCGTACTGGGTAAAGCTGTAAACGGATGCGGATGCGTTCGCCCCCTGCAGGGAAAGAATGTGGACGTGGTCCGGCTCGAATACCATCAGCTCCGGGCCGTCTTCCCCGCCGTCGGCGATCCATACGCCGTGGAACCTTTCTTCGATTTCTTCAAAGGTCAGCGGTTCGGGGAGGCTGCCGGCATTGGCTTCTTCCGGGTCGGTGCGGACGAAGGCCAATCCATCGGGGAAAAGGGGGTAGCCTCTTCCCAACAGGGCCTGCCCGTCGTCGGAAACGGAGAAGGCGATGGAGCCGGTCATGATGATTTCTTTTTTGCCTTTCTGCTTCACCCACTGATACTGGCCGACGTACGCGCCTCTTTCCGGATCGAAGCTGTACTCGTTTTCTGTAAAGGTCCTTTTCTTTTCGGAGCCGATTGCGCCAAGCTGGAGGCAGTAAGTGCCGTCCCGGAAGGTCAGGGTATAGAGGGTATCGCGGTCTATTCCCTGCCAGGCCGTGCCCGCCAAAGCGTTCTGCTCCGCAAGCCCTGCGCAGGGGAGGAGCAGCGCCAGGATCGCAAGCGCGCACAGAAGCTGTTTTTTCATGTTCGGATCCCTCGCTTTCCCACGTTATTTCGGCGTTTCCAGGTAGGAATACCGGCCGTTGAGCCAGGGGGTGCCGTCGTAAACGCCGTAGGCGTCCGCGAACACCCGGCCCACCATGCCCACGGCCCATCTGTCGTTGGTATAATTCCGCAGGAGCACCGTGCGCTCCTGGGAAGAATCCAGCTTCATCACCGCCATCTGCGGCTTTTCGGACAGGATCTGCACGATCTCGCCCTTGCACAGGTAGATCTGGGTGTTTTCGATGCGCTTTTCGGAATTGTTCAGGTAATCGAAGTACTGGGCGTTCATGTCCCAGGCCTTGCGGGTGTAAATGGCGGCCACGGGCACGTAATAGACCTCGTGCTTGACCACGCTGGTTTCGTATCCCGGGGCGGAGGCCTCGATGATGATGGTGTTGGGGCCGATCTTGTCGAAAATGGCCTCGAAGGAGA
Organism: Clostridiales bacterium; assembly: GCA_024681215.1. Taxonomy (GTDB): domain Bacteria; phylum Bacillota; class Clostridia; order Christensenellales; family Aristaeellaceae; genus RUG563. The sequence continues at coordinate 7,176 of JAILBG010000084.1, read as the reverse complement.
ATTCGCCCTTGGTGCGCAGCTGGGTCAGGTCCAGATTGGCGTAGGGGGTTTTGACGGTGATATCGGCCCAGGAAACGGTGGTGCCCTTCACGGTCATGTTGGGCTCCCGCAGGGGATAATTGCCCTTGCTGTCCTTTTCCTTGGTGGTATCCTCCACGGGGGTGGGGCTCCAGCGGGTGGCAATATCCGCCGCCAGGTCCAGCCGGATCTCCTGGGGGGCGCGGTAGATGGTGACGGTGACGGAATTTTCCCGGTAATAGGGGGAGCGGGTGACGATGGTGAAAACGTTGTCCCCGATGGGGGCCACCGAGGCGTTATAGGAGATCAGGCCGTCCTGGGTGTTCACCAGATCGGAAAAATCCTCGCCGTTGATCAGGACGGTGCTGTTTTTCGCCACCTCGAAGCGGATGTTGTACAGGGCGGTGGAGGTCTCATCCCAGGCGGAGGAGGGGTTGAGCAGGTTCAGGGTGGACAGGGGCACGTCCACCTGGTAGGTGATCTGCTCCATCTGCTTCTGCTCCCCGGCGGCGGTTTTGAGGAAGGGGGTGATGGTGGCGGTGACGCTTTCTTCCGTAACGCCTTCGGAGGATTCGTACCAGGTATAATCCGGCACCTCGAAGGAGGCGTAACCCCCCACCACGATATAGGATTTTTTCAGCTCCTTGATCCAGTAATTCTGGCCTTCTTCGCCGGCGATCTGGATCAGATGGGAGGGCAGCTCGTTGTAGATGGAGGGGCTGACCTTATAATCCAGCCCGGCGGAAGAACGGCTGAGCAGCGGCAGGCCGACGAACCAGACCGCCGCGCCCAGGGCCAGCAGCGCCAGCGCGATGCCACCCGCCTGCAGAAAACGGCGCACGCCCATCCGCCGGGTCATGGACACCCGGCTGCGCTTGCCCTTCTGCCGCCTGGCGGCCGCCGTCTGGGCGGGGGTGGGGGGCACGTATTCCTCGCCGATGATCCGGGGGGAGGACACCTGGATGGCGTCGGGCCGCACGCTGCCGCCCACGTCGCGCTCCGGCTGCTCGTAGGAAATGCTCTGGGGAATGGGGAAAGGCCGGCGGCCCGTCAGGGTCTGCACGCTGCGGCCGGAGGGGGCGATGCCGGAATCGATGCTGTTGCGGGCCAGGCGCTTGTGCTGCTCCTCGCCCCGGCGCTTGCGCTCCACCAGGTTTTCCATGTCCCGGGCCAGCTGGTCCCGGGCGTCCATGGCGGGGGTGGCGCGGCCTTCTTCATTGATCTGTATATAGATTTTCCCGGGCCCCGCCTCCCGGACCTCCCGGGGAGGGACGGGGCGCCTGTCTTCCTTTGCCGACGGCTGTGCCTTGGGCAGCTCCGCCCCGCACTGAAAGCACCGGGGAAAGGAATCGCGGTTCCAATGGCCGCATTGGGGACACTTCATCTTCGGCCTCCTGTGGATGATGGGTGTGCAAAAATACACATCTTATATCATTTCGCAATGCATCGGAAAAAATCCTGCCGACCGGAGGATTTTCCCGGCGAAACGGGAAAAAAACGCGCGGAAAGAAGGGATGCGGCGCGCGTTGACAGGAGGCCGGCGGGAATGATATAATGGCAAAAACGGAGAAAACAGAAAAAGGATTGAGAAGTATGCTGAAAAAGATCCTGGCCCTGCTCCTGGCGCTGGCGCTGTGCGCGCCGGCCTTCTCCCTGGCGGAAGAAGGGGAGAACCCGTGGAAAGAAACGGAAATCCTGGTGCTGACGCAGGAAAAGTATAAATCGCTGTTTGAACGGATGGTGGAAAACGGCGCGAACAAAAGGATGGAAAGAAAATTTGCTCCGCTGTTCAAACAGAAAACGGCGAAGAAAGCCATCGCGAAATGCCTGGAAACGCAGGATGGGGACAGCTGGCTCTTTGCGCGCCGCCTGCTTCTGCTAATGCAGGCGCAGGGCGCGGAAAGTGCGGGGATCGACGCGCTGATCGCCGCGGGGGACGAATGGCTGGTCACGGGCGACGCCGCCGCCCTGGAGAACGCTTCCGGCGACGCCGGGCTGGAAGAGGCGCTGACCCGGGTGTATTACGTTTATCAGCGGGATGCCCTGGATATGCGGAACCCCGGGAAAACCCTGCGGGAATTCCTGGACCTGTGCGGCTACACGGAAGAGGAATACCGGCAGGACATGCGGGGGTTCGGCGGGGACGGCCCGGTGTTCGGCGTCCAGCCGGACGGCACGGCGGCGCTGATCGCCTATGAAGGGGACGGAGAAACGTACGATGTTCCCGCGGAATACGCGGGCGCGCCGGTCACGGTGATCGCGCGCCGGGCGTTTGCCAACCGCGACGAGCTGGTTTCCGTGACACTGCCCGATACCCTCACGGCCATCGGCTTCCAGGCGTTTGCGGGCTGCCAGGGCTTAAAATCCATTGTCATCCCCGACGGTGTGACGGAAATCGGGGAGGGCGCATTTGTGTACTGCCGGGTGCTGGAGGAAGTCACCCTGCCCCGGGGGATCACAAAGATCAATGATTTCACGTTTGCCGCCTGCCACGGCCTGCAGCGCTTCAACATTCCGGAAAACGTGCGCGCCATCGGCATGTCGGCGTTTTCCTGGGCCAGCGTGCCCGCGGATCTGGTGATCCCCGGCAATGTGGAAACCGTTGGGGAAAACGCATTTTCCTTGTTCGATACCAGGATCGCGCGTTATGTGACGACTGCGACGGACGGCAAAGCAACGGTGATCGAGAGGCCGCTGGAAGGCCCTCAGATGAGCGATCCTTCCTGGACGGGGTATGATATCCGCCTGACCGTTGAAAACGGCGTCAGATCCATTGACCAAGGCGCTTTTGCAGGCCGCAAGCTGGAGAGCGTTTCCCTGCCGGAGAGCGTGACGGAGATCGGCGCGGGGGCGTTCGACGGCATTTACTGCGGGATCTTGAGCGATGACATTCCTGAAATCCTGCTGTATCCCGGATCGTATGCCGAGCAGTTCTGCACCGAAAACGGCATCCCCTACGAACTGGCGGAATGACGCCGCGGCGCAGCCGGCCCTTTGCGGGCCGGTTTTTTCGTGCGGCGGCGCGCGTTTGCAAAGATCAGTCCGCTGTGGTATACTGAAAACCCATACTTATGGATGCTGGAGGAATGGCATGCAGCTTTCCGAGATCCGATCCCCCAAAGACTTGCGGGGACTGAACGATAAAGAACTGAAAACCCTGGCGGGGGAGATCCGCACGGAGATCATCCGCACCGTCGCCCGGAACGGGGGCCACCTGGCCTCCAACCTGGGGGTGGTGGAAATGACCATCGCCCTCCACCGGGCCTTCGACTGCCCCCGGGACAAGATCGTATTCGACGTGGGGCACCAGTGCTACGCCCATAAAATGCTCACCGGGCGGTACGAAGCTTTTTCCACCCTGCGGCAGCTGGACGGCCTGTGCGGCTTTCCCCGCCGGGAAGAAAGCGGATACGACGCCTTTGATACCGGCCACGCCTCCACCGCCATTTCCGCCGCGGCGGGGCTGGCCCGGGCGCGGGACCTGCAGGGCGGCGATTGGCACGTGGCCGCGCTGGCGGGCGACGGGGCGCTGACCGGGGGCATGTGCTACGAGGCCCTCAGCGACGTGGGCAGCCGCAGGACCCAGCTGCTCCTGATCATCAACGACAATGAAATGTCCATTTCCCGGAACACCGGGGCCCTGGCCAAGCAGCTCACCCGCCTGCGGCTCAGCCGGGGCTGGCTGGGGATGAAGCACAGCGTGGCGGAAGGCCTGCTGCGGGTGCCGGGCGTCGGCAAGGGGCTGCACCGCGCTTTCCAGAAGGTCAAAAACCGTCTGCGCAACGCCTTGGTGAAGGACCGGTTTTTCACCGCCCTGGGCTTCCGCTATTTCGGCCCCATCGACGGCCACGATATCCGGGCGATGGAAAAGGTGTTCCGCCGGCTGATGGAAATGCAGGAGCCCGTGGCCGTGCATGTGGTGACGAAAAAAGGCGCGGGCTTTGCGGAAGCCGAGGAGAAGCCGGAAAAATACCACGGCGTGGCCCCCTTCGTGCTGGATAACGGGCGGACGCGGAATCATTCCGGCCCCTCCGCCGGCGCGTCCGCCGGGCAGCACGCCTGCGCCCTGGCGGAAAAGGACGCGCGGGTCTGCGCCGTCACCGCCGCCATGACGGACAGCACGGGCTTCGGGCCCTTTGCGAAGCAATTTCCGGACAGGCTGTTCGACGTAGGCATCGCCGAGGAGCACGCCGTCACCCTGGCCGCCGGGCTGGCCGCCGGGGGCATGCGGCCCATGGCGGTGATCTACGAATCCTTCATGCAGCGCGCCTTCGACCAGATCGCCGTGGACGTGTGCCTACAGAAGCTGCCGGTGCTCTTCCTCATGGACCGGGCGGGCATCGGCGGCGAGGACGGGGCCACCCACCATGGGATCCTGGGGGTTTCCATGCTGCGGGCGGTGCCCGGGCTGCCCGTTCTGGCGCCCCGCTGCCCGGAGGAACTGCGGGGGATGATGGACTGGGCGTTTTCCCAGGACGGCCCCGCGGCCATCCGCTACCCCCGGGATCTGCCGGAGGGGCTGCCGGCGTACGGCGCGTTTTCCTTCGGGAAATGGGAGCCCCTGCGGGAAGGGAAGGACGCGGCGATCCTGGCGTCCTCGGCCATTCTGAAGGAGTGCATGGACGCGGCGGCGCTGCTGGAGAAGGCGGGCGTTTCCGCGGCCGTGATCAACGCCTCCACCCTCCGCCCCCTGGACGGGGATATGCTGCGGGCGCTGGATGAAAAGGGCGTTCCCAAATTTACCGTGGAGGAGCATATGCCCTCCGGCGGCTTCGGGGAAGCGGTGGCGGCCCACTGCGTCCGGGCGGGGCTTACGCCGCCCCGGGGCATGCTCGCCATCGACGCGCCTTTCGTGCCCCACGGCAGCCGCTCCGCCCTGCTCAGGCGCCTTAAGCTGGATGCGGAGGGCATCGCGGACGCGGTGCGAAAGGCGGTGAAACCGTGAAGCAGCGGGCGGACGTATGGCTGGCGGCCCGGGGATTGGCCGAAAGCCGGGAAAAGGCCCAGGCGCTGATCATGGCGGGCCAGGTATACGTGGGGGAAAGGAAGGTGCTCAAATCCTCCGAGCAGATCGGGGAGGAAGAGCCGCTGCACGTCCGGGGCGATCAGAACGCCTTCGCCAGCCGGGGCGGGCACAAGCTGGAAAAGGCCATCGCCGCTTTCGGGGCGGATGTGGCCGGGGCAGTTGCCATGGATATCGGCGCGGCCACCGGCGGATTCACGGACGTGCTGCTGCGCCACGGGGCGGCCCGGGTGTACGCCATCGACGTGGGCTACGGCCAGCTGGACTGGCGGTTGCGCAACGATCCCCGGGTGACGGTGATGGAACGCACCAACGCCCGCGCCCTGACCGCGGAGCAGTTCCCCGAAAGGCCCGATCTGGCGGTGATGGACGTGAGCTTCATTTCCATCAAGCTGATATTGCCCGCCGCCGCGGCGGTGATGGGGGAAAAGGGCCGGTTCCTCACCCTCATCAAGCCCCAGTTCGAGGCCGGGCGCGGCCAGGTGGGCAAGCACGGGGTGGTCCGGGAAAAGGAGATCCACGAGCGGGTGATCGGGGAAATCTGCCTCTTTGCGCCCACCTTCCATTGGCACGTGCGGGATCTGACCTTTTCCCCCATCAAGGGCCCGGCGGGGAACATCGAATTCCTGGCGGACATTCAGCCGGGGGAGGGAGACATGATCTCCGCCGAGCGCATCCGGGCGCTGGTGGATCAGGCCCACAGAGAACTGAAATAGCAAAAAATAACGCCCCGTTTGCCGGAAAAAGCAAGCGGGGCGTTTTTCTGCGGAGGGAATTCCTTCAGGGCCGGCTGAACACCGCCTCAGTGCCGTCCGGGAGGATAAAGGTGACGCCGGATTCGCCGCTGATTACGGAAAAACCGGAAAAATCATACTGGATGTCGGCGGGGTACAGCGGATTGGCCGGCCTGCCCGCCACGGCGCCGTAGGCATATTCCGTCACGCCCTCCCCGGGGGTCCAGGAAAGGAGTAGACGGGCGACGGCGTCGTCCATGCTGAGCTTTTCCTGCAGGGCGGGGCTGGCCGCCAGGGTGACCAGTACGGCGCCGGTGCGGAAGAAATGAAGCTCCGCCCACAGGCCCATGCCGCCGTCAGTCTTCGCGTCCTCCGGGCTGCCGTGGACGGCGATTTCCCGCCCGGTCAGGGAGGAAAGGAAAAAGCGGGCGCCGGAAAGGCCGCTGTGCTGCAGGGCGTCCCAGCGCGCGTTTTCTTCCGGATAGGCCGACGCCAGGGCCGCTTCGAGCTTTTGCTGCTCCTCCGGCGTCAGGATGTGCAGGGGATATTCCAGGGGCGTCCAGCCCAGGGCGGAAGCACAGACGCCGCCAAATTGCAGGTTGTACCATTTTTCCCCGTACCGGACGCACTGCATGGCCTGAACGGCGGGATAGCCGTTGATCTCAAGCAGCGCCGCCAGCTCTGTGTAATCGTCCCCGCCGCTGAGGGCGAGGGGTATGCCGTTCGTGACGATGCTGTCCGGAAAGCTGCCGTCCGTCAGGTCCACGGGGCTGAGCCACCGGACGAATTCCACGTGGCCGATCAGCCCGTTCAGCGGGGAATCGGCGAATAAAGCCGCAAACTCCTTTCGATCCTCCGACGTTTTGAAGCTGATCGGTCTGCCTTCCAGCTTTGCGGCGCATTCCACGGCGCTTTGCAGCAGGCTGTTGGCAAGGGAGCCGTACCGGGCGTGCAGCACCAGGGAGCGGCTGTAATCATCCGGACAGGGAATGGAGAGAAGATCATGCGTGAGGGAAAAACCGCGCTCGTTCATCTGGACGGAGGGATCGGCGTGCTCCACGTAGGATTCCTGGGCGAAGGTGGACAGCATTCCGCCCACGTCGCCCCGGTTCAGGGCGTCGATATAAGCAAGCAGGGCTTCTTCCGGGGTATCATAGCCCGCGCCCTCCAGGCGGCCGCTTTCCGCCGCGGCGCAGGGGAGAAAAGAACAGGCAAGTGCCAGGATCAGAAGAAAAACGATCGGCTTCTTCACGGGATTTCGCCTCCCCATAATGTCAAGTAGAATTTGTAGTAAAGATGCGGGTTTCCGTAGGTTGTCATCGTCCAGAAGAGCCGCTGTGATGGACATTCCTGCGCATCAGAGTGCGGAAATGGCGGTAGTGGGATAAGCCGAACACAAAC
>JAILBG010000083.1:0-36239 GCA_024681215.1 Clostridiales bacterium | reverse complement strand
GTTTGTGTTCGGCTTATCCCACTACCGCCATTTCCGCACTCTGATGCGCAGGAATGTCCATCACAGCGGCTCTTCTGGACGATGACAACCTACGGAAACCCGCATCTTTACTACAAATTCTACTTGACATTATGGGGAGGGGTTCTTTGGCGCCCAAAGAATCCCTCCCCCGCGCCCCCACCAAGAAAGGCGGCTGGGGAAGAACTGATATTATTATATCTCAGTTGTCCCAGTTGGTTTTCGGAAGGGGCACGGGGGAACCGCTTTTGACACAAAAGCGGTTCCCCCGTAATAATATCCCCGTTCTTATAATTCCCTCAATACGCCTTTGCGAAATACATGACCTTCTTCGCCTTGCGTCCGCAGCAGACGCAGGTATCGCCGAAGGGGGTCTGGTCGAAGGGCATGTTGCGGGAGGTGGCGGCGGTTTCGGCCTTGATCTTATCCTCGCAGGCCTGGTCGCCGCACCACATGGCCCGGGCGTAGCCGCCGTTCACCTGCGCCTTGAGCTCCTCGTAATCGTGCACGTCTTTGGTGTGGCTGAGGCGGAATTCGTCGGCGATGCGGTACATGTTCTGCTGGATATCGTCCAGCAGTTTTTTGATTTCATCGGCCAGGCTGTCCAGAGGAACGGCGGTCTTTTCAAAGGTATCCCGGCGCATCACGGTGGCCACGCCGTTTTCGATGTCCTTGGGCCCGATCTCCACCCGGACGGGCACGCCCTTGAGCTCCCATTCGTTGAATTTCCAGCCGGGGGATACGTTGTCCCGGTCGTCCAGCTTCACGCGGATGCCGGCGGCCCTGAGTGCCTCGAACGCTTCCTTGCACTTTTCCATCACGCCGCCCTTGTGGGCCGCGATGGGCAGGATCACCGCCTGATAGGGAGCGATCATGGGGGGCAGCTTGAGGCCGCGCTCGTCGCCGTGGGTCATGATGATGGCGCCGATCAGCCGGGTGGAAACGCCCCAGCTGGTTTCGTGGCAGTATTCCAGCTTGCCTTCCTTGCTCAGGTACTGGATCTCGAAAGGCACGGAAAAATTGGTGCCGAAATTGTGGCTGGTGCCGGCCTGCAGGGCTTTGCCGTCCTGCATCATGGCTTCCACGGAATAGGTGGCCCGGGCACCGGCGAACTTTTCCTTGTCGGATTTCTGCCCGGCGAACACGGGAATGGCCAGGTTCTTTTCGCAGAAGGTTTTATACACGTTCAGCATCTGCTGGGTTTCTTCCTCGGCTTCCTCGGCGGTGGCGTGGACGGTGTGGCCTTCCTGCCACCAGAATTCCGCGGTGCGCAGGAAGGGCCGCGTGGTCTTTTCCCAGCGCATGACGGAGCACCACTGATTGTATTTCAGTGGCAGATCGCGGTAGGATTGCACCCATTTGGAAAACATGGTGCAGAAAATGGTTTCGCTGGTGGGGCGGACGGCCATGCGTTCCTGCAGGGGCTCGGTGCCGCCCTGGGTGACCCAGGCCACCTCGGGGGCGAAGCCCTCCACGTGGTCCGCTTCCTTGAGCAGCAGGGATTCGGGGATCAGCATGGGCATGGAGACGTTCTCATGGCCCGTATCCTTGAACATCTGGTCCAGCTGCTCGTGGATCAGCTCCCAGATCCGGTTGCCGTAGGGCTTCATGGCCATGCAGCCCCGGACGGGGGTGTAGTCCATCAGGTCCGTCTGGGTGACCACGTCGGTATACCATTGGGAGAAATTTTCATCCCGGGGGGTGATGTGCTGTACGAATTCCTGTTTCTTTTCCTTTGCCATGGGAAACCCTCCTCCAAAAAATGCCCCTTCGTCCTGTGCAGGGACGAAGGGATGCTTCGCGGTACCACCTTGCTTGGCGTTTCGATGAACGCCCGGCTTTCCTGCCCTGTAACGGGAGCGCCCGGCGGGGATTGGCCGCGGCCCACGGGCGGGATGCCTGCCTGCGCGCTTTCAGCCGACGGCGCGCTCTCTTTTTTCTGGCGGCGTTTTTCCCGTGGATTGCCTGTAAACAAGGGCATTATACAGGAAGGGCGCGAAAAATGCAAGGGGATGGGCGAAATTATCGTTCATGGGCCGCGGCGTTTACCAGCCGGGGTTCTGCGCGGCGTTCATGGCCTGGGTCAGGGAGGACATGGCGGCGGTCAGGGCGTCCAGAGTGGGATTGGATTCGATCACGCCCGACAGATGGGACATGGCCTGGGAAAGCCCGGCGTAGGCGGGCTGATCCGGCGACAGGGAATTGAGGATCAGCTGCGCGCTGCCCAGCAGCATCCGGGCGTCCGAAACCATGTTCTGCACCAGGCCCTGATCGTAGGGGCTGACGGTCCCTCCGCCCACGGGGGAGGAGGAGGTCTGATGCAGCAGGCAGGTGCGGCTCTGCAGCAGGGCCGCGTTCGCATTGCTGTCCGCGGTGAGGCGCAGGGCGGCGTATTCGCCCAGGTAATCGGCCAGGACGGAGGCGTAGGCGGTATTGGTCAGGTCATAGAGAGGATGGCCCACCGGCAGGATCACCACGCCCTTGGAGGAATGGCTGGGGCAATAGGGCGTGGCCAGCATGCCGCTCTGGGAGCAAACGTCCAGCACGTAATGCATCTGGCAGGATACCTGGGGGGCGGTTTCCGCGGGCCAGTAATCGGTGGTGGTGCCGTAATCCATGGCGTCGTTGCGGCAGGCGTCCGTGGCCAGCTGGCCGGATACGTTGCAGGTGGTCACTCTGACCAGGCCGCACTGCTCCGGCGTGTAGGACAGGATATCCTGGTTGGGCCGTCCCTTATGGATGGGCTCCATGAACGCCTTCCACAGCTTGGCGGCGCTGTTGCCGCCGGTGGTCTTGGAGGAAAGAGCCTTGTAATTGTCGTGGCCGATCCAGACGGAGGCGCAGTAATATCCCGTCATGCCGCAAAAGAACACGCCCTTCTGATCCGAATTGGTGCCGGTCTTGCCCGCCACGGTCTGGCCGGAGATCTTCGCCGAGGTGCCGGTGCCCTTGGAGACCACGTCCTTCATCATGTCGATGGTCAGCCAGGCGGTGGAGGGCTTGAACACCTGCCGCCGGATCTGGCTGGTATGGGCGTCGTAAAGGATGTTCTGATTGCTGTCGGCGATGCCCAGGAACGTGACGGGGGACTGATACACCCCGCCGTTGCCCAGCACCCCGAAGGCCACCGCCATTTCCACCGGGGAAATGCCGGAGGAGCCCAGGGCCAGGCCGAAGGGCGTTTTGTTGATGTGTTTTTCGGAAACGCCCAGCCGCAGCAGGAAATCCGCGCTGCGCTCCACGCCCACAAAATTCATCAGGCAGTAGGCCGCGGCGGTGTTGTCGCTGCGGGTGATGGCGGTGCGGATGGTTTCCGGCCCGCGGTAGGAGGAGCCGCCGTAATTCTGGGGCCAGGTATCCTTGCCGTCGCTGCCGGTGTACCCCCGGATGGGCACGGGCATATTGTAGAGCACCGTGCCGCCCCCGGCGCCCAGCTCGATGGCGGGGGCGTAGACGGCGATGGGCTTGATGGCCGAGCCTACGGGCATGTTCATGTCCGCCGCTCGGTTCAGCGTCTTGCGTTTCTGGGGCGCGGTGCGGCTGCCCACGATGGCCTTGATTTCGCCCGTGCGGTAGTCCAGCACCACCGCCGCGGCCTGGGGCTGGATGATCTCGTCGAAGGTGCCGTCCGCGTTCCTGGCGCGGTAGATCTTATCGGAGGGATCCCGCAGGGCGGGGTAATCCGGATAATTCTGCAATGTCTGCTCCACGGTTTTCTGGATGTCCGTATCCAGGGCCAGATAGACGTGGTAGCCCCCGGTGCGCAGTTCCGTTTCCATTTTATTGCGGTTCTGGGTCGTATCCTCCAGGCCGTTGAGGGAAAGCAGGGTCCTGATCACGTCCCGGATGGCGTATTCTACGTAATGGGCGTAGGGATACAGCTCCGTGGAGGAGGGGGAATTCTGCAGCACCCGGGCGGTGGAGGGGTCCAGCGCGGCCAGGTATTCTTCGTGGGTGATGAACTGGTTTTCATACATGCAGCGAAGCACGTAGTCCGTCCGGTCGTTGGTGATTTTGGCGTAGTCGGTGGTGTCGCTCTGGCGGGTATAGTAATTGCGGCGGGGGTTATAGTAATAGGGGTTGTTGGTCATGCCGGCCAGCATGGCGCATTCCCGCAGCGTCAGGTCCTTGAGGTTGTCCCGGCCGAAATAGCCGAAGGCCGCCACCTTGACGCCGTAATAGTCTTCGCCCAGGTAAATGGTGTTCATGTACGCCTGCAGGATCTCCTGCTTGGTATAGCGCGTTTCCAGCTGCATGGCCAGGTACGCTTCCTGGATCTTGCGCTTGTAGGACTGCTCGCTGGACAGGAGGGTGTTTTTGATCAGCTGCTGGGTGATGGTGCTTCCGCCCTGCTGGGAGCCGGATACGGAATTGGCGATGAACGCGCCCACGATCCGCTTCACGTCCACGCCGTTGTGGGTGTAGAACCGGGCGTCCTCCACCGCCACGAAGGCGTGCTGCAGGTCCAGGGGCATGGAATCGATGGAGACCATGATGCGGTTCTCGGAGCCCTTGTATTCAGTGATCAGGTTCCGGTTGGCGTCGTAGATAAAGGAGGTCTGAGCCTGATCGTCGATGGCGCTCAGGTCCAGGGTGGGGGCGGTTTCCATGTACGCCTTGGCGATGCCCACGATGGCGCCCAGCCCCGCCAGGCCGAAGATCAGCACCAGCAGCACCAGCACCCGGACGGAATTGACCAGCACCCCCAGCACAAAGGAGGGGCGGCGGGTGCGGGGCTTGAAAATGGTGCGTTTGCGGGGACGGTCCTCCGCATCGGACGCGCCGTCGCCCAGCCAGCTGCCCGCGGGCGCGCCGGGGGCCTCCTGATACATGTCCTCCCCGGGCGCGGGAAAGCCTTCTGCGTCCGGGACGGGTTCGTATTCCTGCGGCGGCTCCTCCGCCGGGGAAGGATCGTAAGCCGCTTCCTGCGGTGGGACGCCGTCTTTGGCGTCTTCCTGCTGCGGGTATGCTTCAAAAGCGCCGTCCTGTACGGCGGCGTATGGTTCCTGTTCCTGCGGGGCCCCGCTGCTTCCGGCGATTTCTTCTTCGCCGGGGAAGGGCGCCTCCGCCGCGGCCTGCAGCAGCGCGTCGGACTGCTGCCAGTCGCCGCCGTCTTCCCATTCGGGCGGATCGTCCGGCAGGGCGGGAAAATCCCGGTCAGGCTCCGGGGGAAGGTTTCTGTTCACGCGATACCTCCTGACGCAAAGCGCTTGCGTGCGTTCATTATACCACGGATGGGCGGATTGTGACAAGCGCCGCACCCATATAACGGGCGTGGCGGCGGAATTCATGCAGGAAAGGGGTCACAGATCAGTTTCCCGGAAACGGAAGCAGCGGCAGGCGGCGGCCAGAAAAACGCACAGCAGGCCGGGCAGCGCATAGATCAGCAGGCGGGTGAACAGATACATGCCCAGCAGGAGTACACCGTACCAGGCGTATTTTTTCGCCCGCCGCCGGTCCAGCACCAGGGGCAGGATCCGCGGCGCGCGCTTCTCCCTGCGCCGTTTTCCCAGCGCCACCAGGTCCCTGTCCCGGGCCGGGTGCGCCCGCCCCAGCAGGCCCAGCAGCGTTTCCCGGGAAAGGATCGTTACGGGCAGGGGCCCCCGGGCCTGTTCCCGGGCCTGCTGGGAAACGGCGCAGGGCGCGCAGAGCACCGCTCGCACGGCCTCCGATGCCCGGGCGGACCGCTGGAGGGAGAACACGTGATCCGCCGTAACGCAGGACGCGGGGGACAGCTGCAGGAAGGAAAGCAGCAGCTTTTCTCCCCGCAGACGGCAGATCACGCCTTCGCTGCCGGTGCGCAGCAATTCCAGGGGACGGCCGACGCTCAGAAGCACCGCCGCTTCAAAATGGGCCTGGGCCGGGGGACGCAGCAGCATTTCCTCCAGCGCCATTTCGCCCCCCAGCTGCTCCCTCAGCCGCTTTTCCCTGCGGTTGAGCCGGTCGTCCCGGGTCTTGCGGCGGATGAGGAGCACCAGCGCGTACAGCGAAAGCCCCGCCGGGAACACGGGCAGGCTCAGCCCCCATAGCATGAGGAACCAGCCCAGGCTCAGCGTCAGCGCCAGAAAATGGAAGCCCAGGCCGTCCATGGCCGCGGCGAAACGCGACCGGCGCAAATATTCCTGCATTCTGCCGCCTCCCCCCTCTTTTCAGAATGGACAAAATGTTGTATACTATACGCAGGAGATGATCAAATTTGAGGCGGCTGGGCATTTTGGCGGGTTCCTTTGATCCCGTGCACGAAGGGCATATCGCCCTGGCGGAGGAAGCAAAATGCCGCGCGGGGCTGGACGGCGTGGTGCTCCTGCCCGTTGCCAGAACCGCCCCAAGGGACGCAGAAGCCCCGGCCCAGGACCGGCTGACCATGTGCCGCATCGCCGCGGAGGAAAAAGAATGGATCACCGTTTCCCAGGCGGGAATGACCGGCAGCGCCCGGGCCCTTGCGGATTTCCTGAGTCCCCTGCGGCGGGAATATCCGTGCAGCCGCTTTACCTGGATCCTGGGGGCGGACGAAGATGCCGGGCTGCCGGAGGGCCGGGACAGGGACAGGCTGCTTGCCGAATGTGATTTTATGACCGCGCCGGGGAACGGAGAAGCGTCAAGCGCAAAGATCCGCGCCATGACCGCGGCGTATGCGGACGCGCCGGGCCTGAACCGGCGGGTGCTGTGCTATCTGGCCCAGCGGGGCCTGTACCAGAAGGACCTGCTGCCTAAGCTCAGGACCATGATGAACCCCCGGCGCTTCCAGCACACCCTGGGCGTGCGGCGGGAGGCGGTGCGCCTGGCGGATCTGCACGGCGCGCCCGTCCAGCGCTGCGCCCTGGCGGGGCTGCTCCACGACTGCGCCAAGGGCATGCCCGTGAAGGAGATGGACCGGGTGGCCCGGGAAAACGGGCTGGTCGACGACGAAAACATGTACGGCTCCGGCGCCCTGCTCCATGCCCCCGTGGGGGCGTACCTGGCCCGGAAGGAATTCGGCGTGGGGGACGAAGAGATCCTGAACGCCATCCGCAGCCACACCATCGGCCGGGCGGGCATGACGAAGATGGAGCTGGTGATCTTCGTGGCCGACGCCACGGAGGAAGGCCGGGAAAACTACGAGGGCCTGGATGCGATTCGGTATCTGGCGGACAGATCGCTGCCGGCGGCCGCGCTCAAATCCATGCAGCTCACCCAGGATTACCTGCGCAGCACGGGCCGCCCGTTTTTCCCCGCGGCGCTGCGGGCGCGGGAATATCTGGAGAGCATACTGACCGCGAATGAAAAGGCGCTGCTTGCGTCTGTGGGATAAAGAAAGAAAAAAGAAGGAGGACGGGACATGGAGAACAACGGCCTGGCACTGCGAATCGCGAAGATCCTCTACGACAAGAAGGCATTGGATATCACGGTGCTGCACGTGGGGCACCTGACGGTGATCACCGATTACATGGTGATCGCGTCCGGGCGGTCCTCCCTGCAGGTGAAGGCCTTGGCGGACGACGTGGACGACGCCCTGGCGGAAGACGGCGTGGCCCTGCGCGCCCGGGAAGGCCAGGGGGAAGGGCGCTGGATCGTGCTGGACTACGGCACGGTGCTGGTGCACATCTTCCATCCGGAGGACCGGCAGTTCTATCATCTGGAGCGGCTCTGGGAGGACGGGCAGAACCGCATCCCGCTGCCCTTTGAAGAGGCGGAACAGAAGCCCGGCTCGGAAGCCAACGCATGAATATACAAATCTATGCCCTGAAGAAAAATTTCGATACCCAGAAGGCGGAGCGCTTTTTCAAGGAACGGCGCATCGCCTATCAGCTGCTGGATCTGAAAAAGCATAAGCTGGGACGGCGGGAGATCGAATTGTTCGCCCGCCGCCTGGGCATACAGAACCTGGTGGACCGGGATAACCCGGAGGTCAGATCCCATCCCGTCGCCTATACGGACGACGAGGGGTATATTCTGGAAACGCTGCTGGAAAACCCGCGTTTTCTGCGCACGCCCATCGTGCGCTGCGGCGAGCAGGCCACCCTGGGCGCGGATGAAAAAGCCTGGGCGGCCTGGATCGCCCGGGAGGGAGGAAAGTAAATACCATGTATTGCGATCAATGCAAGCAGCTGACGGAAGCGGAAGACCGCTGCCCTTTCTGCGGAAACAGAAGGCTGCGCGAGCCGGCGGACGAGGACTGGTGCCGG
The DNA here is from genome assembly GCA_024681215.1 of Clostridiales bacterium. Classification (GTDB taxonomy): domain Bacteria; phylum Bacillota; class Clostridia; order Christensenellales; family Aristaeellaceae; genus RUG563. The sequence goes on along the minus strand of JAILBG010000083.1, from coordinate 28,056 downwards.
GTGTACGATGGCATTCAGCTCTGGGCGGATATGGTCTGCGACGTGCTCAAACAGAATGAGATCCCCAGCCTGGCCCAGTCCAGCCGGGGCGCGGCCATGGCGGTCCTGACGGGGATGTATTCGGATACCTGCGAGGTATACGTGGCCTATAAGGATTACGCCCGGGCGGACGAGATCGTGCGGGAGCTGTTTTCCCCGGACGCGGTGGTGGAAGACGGGCCGGACGGACCGGACGGAGAAACCGAGGAAGAAGAAGAACCGTAATTCATTCAATAATAAAATTAAGGCTGGGGGAGACCGTTCTTTCAATCGGAAAGGGCGGCTTCCCCCAGCGTGTTTTTATCCCGGATATAAGTGCATTCGTTGCCCGGCGTTTCGCCGGGACGCTTGGCGGGGCGGGCCCCCGGGGCGACGGACAGCAATCGCATGCCCAGCCGTTCCATTACGCGCCGGGAGGCAGCATTCCTTTCGTCGCAGTGGGCGATCACGCGCTTTGCCCCGTACAGGCGGAAGCCCAGCTCCATCACGGCGCGGCCCGCCTCGGTGGCGTAGCCCCGGCCCCGGCGTCCGGGCAGCAGGATCCAGCCGATCTCGGCGGTGTCCGCATCGACGGCTTCCACGCTGGCGTCGCCGATCGCTTCGCCGGTATCCCGGAGACAGACGCAGTATTCCCGCGCCAGGATGGGATCACGCCGCCAGGATTCCAGGGCGTATGCGAGGAAGCGGCGGGCGTCCTCCTCCGGCGTTATGCCTGGCCGGCCCCAGAAGTACAGGTAGCGGGTCGTTTCCGGATCGGAGGAAATGGCGCGGATCAGGGGCGCGTCCGTTTCCTCAAAGGGCCGCAGCAGCAGCCGCGGGGTGAGAACGGTCAAAAACGGATCAGCCATAAATACTCCCAAAAAAGAGCAGCCGCCTGGCAGATACCGTCAGGCGGCTGATTGTACCGTGATTACTGGACAGCGGTTTCGACGGGGGCGGCCACGGGATGGACGCTCACCTGCTTGTCGAACTTGCCCTTGCGCTCGAAGCGCATGATGCCGTCGGCCTTGGCGAAGAGGGTATCGTCCTTGCCGATGCCCACGTTCAGGCCGGGATGGATCTTGGTGCCCCGCTGACGGACCAGGATGTTGCCGGCCTTGACGAACTGGCCGTCAGCCCGCTTCGGGCCCAGGCGCTTGCTTTCGCTGTCGCGGCCGTTCCGGGTGGAACCCATACCTTTTTTATGGGCGAAAAGCTGAAGATTGAGCTTCAACATGATTGCTTCCTCCTATACTGAGAGTTCTGTTAGCTGAAGGTATCCGGGGTATTCCTCCCTGAGATCCGAAAGGCCCTGGCGCATGGACTTGAGGATCACCTGCGCGTCGTGCCCGGCATCCCGGGGGAGAGAGATAAGCATGAGCCCGCTTTTGGCCGTTGCCTGGGGCTTCACCCCCGCCACCGTTTCCAGCGCGTTCACGCAGGTGGTGGTGAGGATGGAGACGGCGGCGCAGACGATGTCCTGCCCCGCTTCCGCGAAGCCCGCGTGGCCTTTGCACTCGAAAGAAACGATTTCATCGCCCTTCCAATGCAGCGTAACGCGGATCATGCGGCCGTCAGGCGTTCACGCCGGTGATTTCCACCTGGGTGAAGGGCTGGCGGTGGCCGGCCTTGCGGCGGTAGTTCTTCTTGCTCTTGTACTTGAGGATGACGATCTTTTCGCCCTTGCCGTGACGGATGATCTTGCCGGTGACGGTGGCGCCTTCCACGTAGGGATTGCCCACTTCGATGGTTTCGCCGGAGAGCATCAGGACGGGGAAGGTGACGATATCGCCCGCTTCGTTTTCCAGCTTTTCGATGTAGATGGTGTCGCCCTCGGACACACGGTACTGTTTGCCGCCAGTCGCAATGATTGCGTACATGTGCAGCACCTCCTTATTCTTTGCTCGCCGGGCTTCCGCGGAGGGAAAGGAAAGCATCTTTCAGCCATGGGGCAGCGCGTGGGCGCGTTTGAGGAGCCCCTCCCGAGCGGCTTACCGAAAAATATTATCACAGGGCGCGGGGAATGTCAATCTTTTTTCTGCGGAAAAACGGCTTTCTTTCAAATTATTTCAGGGAAAACCGTCATCCTGCGGCGCGGCGGGCGTCCGCGGTTTTTGGGATACGGCGGAGCTGCAATGCGTCCATTTCCCGGGAAAGGATGAGGGCTTGCGCAAGGCTGCCCCGGCTGAAGGCTTCTTCGATGCGTGCGCGCAGGCGTTCCGCTTCCTGCGGGGCGGCGACGTGGGTTTCCGATTGCTGGTTCATAGCGATCCTCCTTTGCATGCTGAAGCGGTGGGACGGAGTCCTTTGCCGTCGAAAAAAGCATACGCCCATCGAAGGGAAAAACGCAAGGGAAAATCTTGTCGAATCCCGTCGGATACACCGTATTTCGTTCGACACGAAGCGACACCCACAAAATATGGGGGATCAGGAGCGCGCGCAGGAAGAATGGAGGCCCGTCCGCGGCGATTGTATTTCCTTTGTTTTTTCAAAACAGGGGGATTGCGCTTTCGCCCGGCGGAGCGTATGATAATACCCGTGGTGTACGGGATTTGCCCGGCGGGCAAAAAACGTCCCGCAAATACAGTAACGGATCAAGAAAGGAAGAACTGCCATGGAACGTGTGTATAATTTTTCTCCCGGACCTTCCGCCCTGCCGCTGCCTGTACTGGAAAAGGTGAAGGAAGCGCTGCCCGTTTACATGGACGCCGGCATGAGCGTCATGGAAATGAGCCATCGCAGCCCCATGTACCAGGCCATCATTGACGATACGGAAGCCCGGATGCGTTCCCTGATGCACATTCCGGACACTTACGCGGTGCTGTTCCTTCACGGCGGCGCCACGATGCAATTCGCTTCCGTGCCCCTGAACCTGGGGATCAAGGGCGAAGCGGATTACATCGACAGCGGCAATTTCGCCCACGGCGCCGCGGGGGAGGCCGCCAAGTACCTGAAGGTGAATACCGTCGCTTCCTCCCGGGAGGATACGTATACCTATATCCCCGATTGGAAGGGCAAGCTGAACCCGGACGCCGATTATCTGCACATCACCACCAACAACACCATTTACGGCACCCATTACGTGGAGCTGCCCGAGGGGAACGCGCCGCTGGTGGCGGATATGAGCAGCAACATCCTGGGCGAAGCGTACGACATCAATAAGTTCGGCGTGATTTACGCCGGCGCCCAGAAGAACATCGGCCCCGCGGGGCTGTGCGTGCTGATCGTGCGCAAGGACCTGCTGGGCCACGCCTCGCCCCTGTGCCCCAAGGTGCTGAACTGGACCACCCAGGCCGAAAACGGCAGCATGCTCAACACCCCCAACACCTTCGGCATCTACGTGGCCGGGCTGTGCATGCAGTGGCTGCAGAAGCAGGGCGGCGTGGAAGGCATCGAAAAGGTGAACAAAGAAAAGGCCGCCATGCTGTATGATTTCCTGGACAACAGCAAGGTCTTTACCGCCACCGCGAAGAAGGAATTCCGCTCCATCATGAACGTCACCTTCATCACCGGCGACAAGGAAAAGGACGCTGCGTTCGTCAAGTTCGCGGCCTCTCAGGGCCTGGTGAACCTCAAGGGCCACCGCTCCGTGGGCGGCATGCGCGCCAGCATCTACAACGCCATGCCCATCGAAGGCGTGAAGAAGCTGGTGGAGGCCTTGAAAGCCTTTGAAGCGAACGCCTGAAACCGCCGTATGCCGGAGTAAACGCAAAGCCCATGCGCCGGGGACGGAAAGCCCCCGGCATTTTATACAATAAGGAGGACGCCGCCATGTTCAAGATCCAAACGCTGAATAACATTTCGCCCATCATCCACGAAAGCCTCAGCGCCGATATGTATACCGTTTCCAATGAAGAGCCCACCCCGGACGCCATCCTGGTGCGTTCCGCCGCCATGCACGATATGGCGCTGCCGGATTCGCTGCTGGCCATCGCCCGGGCCGGCGCGGGGGTCAACAATATCCCCATCGACAAGTGCTCCGAGCAGGGCATCGTGGTGTTCAACACCCCCGGCGCCAACGCCAACGCCGTGGCGGAACTGGTGATGGCCGGGCTGCTGATGGCCAGCCGCGATATCGCCGGCGGCCTCGCCTGGGTGCAGGAAAACAAGGATCAGCCGGATCTGGGCAAGCTGGCCGAAAAGAAAAAGAGCCAGTTCGTCGGCCCCGAGCTGCGGGATAAGAAGCTGGCCGTCATCGGTCTGGGCGCCATCGGCGCGCTGGTGGCCAACGCCGCGGCCCAGGGCTTCGGCATGCAGGTGGCCGGCTACGACCCCTATATCTCCGTGGCCCACGCCTGGGCCCTGAGCCGCGCCATCCATCGGGCCGATTCCATGGAGGACGCCCTCAAGGACGCGGATTACATCACCATCCATATCCCCCTGACCGACGGCACCAAGGGCATGATCAACGCCGCTTTCCTCAACAGCCTCAAGCCCGGCGCCCGGGTGCTGAATTTCTCCCGGGGCGAACTGGCGGACGCCGAGGCGGTGAAGGCCGCCATTGCCAGCGGGCAGATCGCCGCTTATGTGACGGACTTTTCTTCCCCTGATCTGGCCGGCTCCCCCCACGTGGTCTGCCTGCCGCATCTGGGCGCTTCCACCCCGGAAAGCGAGGAGCGCTGCGCCGAAATGGCCGCCGCGGAGCTGCGGGATTATCTGGAGCGCGGCGTGATCCGCAACAGCGTGAACATGCCGGAGATCTCCCTGGGCATCCCCGAGGGCAGCCGCATCATCGTGATCCATAAGAACGTGCCCGGCTCCGTAAACGGCATCACCGCCCTGATCGCCGGCCGGGGCATCAACATCCAGAATATGCAGAACAAGAGCCGCGGCGACAACGCCGTGACGGTGCTGGAAGTGGCCCAGCATCCGGACGATACCCTGCTGGCCGCGCTTTCCAAGCTCAAGGACGTGGTGCGGGTGCGCCTGGTGTGACAAAAAACACGGTTTTCCCGCCGGATTCTGAGTTTTACGCAAAATAAACCTTGAAATCGGCGGAAAAATCCCCTATAATGCCCATAAGAACTTCAAAAGGCGCTGCGTTTTTCCCCGCAGCGCCTTTCCCGTAAAAGGCCGGGAACGGAGGCGACGCGCAATGAGCTTGCAGGAAATGTTCGGCAGTCTGGTATTCAACGACGACGTGATGCGCCAGCGCCTGCCCAAGGAAACCTACCGCGCGCTGTACCGCACCATTGCGGAGGGGACGGCGCTGGATCCCCAGGTGGCCAGCGTGGTGGCAAACACCATGAAGGACTGGGCCATCGAAAAGGGCGCCACCCACTATACCCACTGGTTCCAGCCCATGACGGGGATCACCGCGGAAAAGCACGATTCCTTCCTGTCGCCGGTGGAGGGCGGCCGGGCCATCATGGAATTCGGCGGGAAAGAGCTGGTGAAGGGCGAGCCGGACGCCTCCTCCTTCCCTTCCGGCGGCCTGCGGGCCACCTTCGAGGCCCGGGGCTATACCGCCTGGGACCCTACCAGCTACGCCTTCATCAAGGACGGCACGCTGTGCATCCCCACGGCGTTCTGCAGCTACGGCGGCCATGCGCTGGATAAAAAGACCCCGCTGCTTCGGTCCACCGAGGCCGTCAATAAGCAGGCCAAGCGCATTCTGCGCCTGCTGGGGCACCTGGACGTCAAAAGGGTCAACGTGACGGTGGGGCCGGAGCAGGAATATTTCCTCATCGACCGGGATCTTTATCTGAAACGCAAGGACCTGATCTATACCGGCCGCACCCTGTTCGGCGCGCGCCCGCCCAAGGGCCAGGAGCTGGACGACCATTATTTCGGCAATATCAAGCCCCGGGTGGCGGCGTATATGCGGGAGGTGGACGAGGAGCTGTGGCGGCTGGGGGTGTCGGCAAAGACCGAGCACAACGAGGTGGCCCCCTGCCAGCATGAGCTGGCCCCCATTTTCACCACCGCCAACCTGGCCACGGACCATAACCAGCTGACCATGGAAATCATGAAGCGGGTGGCGGCCAAGCACGGCTTCGCCTGCCTGCTGCATGAAAAGCCCTTCGCCGGGGTGAACGGCTCGGGCAAGCACAACAACTGGAGCATGTCCACCGATACCGGGATCAACCTGCTGGAGCCGGGGGAGACGCCGGCGGAGAACGCCCAGTTCCTTCTGTTCCTGGTGGCGGTGATCAAGGCGGTGGACGAATACCAGGATCTGCTGCGCGTGTCCATCGCCAGCGCGGGGAACGACAACCGCCTGGGGGGCAACGAAGCGCCGCCCTACATCGTTTCCATGTTCCTGGGGGACGAGCTGGCGGCTATCCTGGACGCCCTGGAGCACCACAACGCCTACGTGGCCGGGGCGAAGACGGATATGAACATCGGTGTGCGCACCCTGCCCCGGATCCCCAAGGATACCACGGACCGGAACCGCACCTCGCCCTTCGCCTTTACGGGCAACAAGTTTGAGTTCCGCATGCCCGGATCGTCCATGTCCATTGCGGAGGCCAACGTGGTGATCAATACCGCGGTGGCCGATGTGCTCATGGAGTTTGCGGACCGGCTGGAGCAGGCGGTGGATATCCGCGCCGCGGTGGAGAGCATCGTGGTGGACACCATCGCGCACCACAAACGCATCATCTTCAACGGCAACAATTATTCCGAGGCCTGGCGGACGGAAGCGAAAAAGCGGGGATTGCTGGATCTGCCCAGCACGCCGGACGCCCTGCCATGCCTGATCGTGGAAAAAAACATCGCCCTGTTCGAGCGGCAGAAGGTGTACAGCCGGGAGGAACTGCTGAGCCGGTACGAGATCCTGCTGGAAAACTACTGCAAGGTGATTTCCATTGAAGCCCACACCATGCTGGATATGGCCAATCAGGAGATCCTGCCCGCCGTGATGCGCTACGCCGGCCGGGTGGGCCGGGACGGGGCGGATAAGAAACGGCTGCTGCCGGACGTGAACCCGGTGTACGAGGAAAAGCTGGCACGCCGCCTGACGGAGCTTATCAACGATATGGGCTGGCACACCGAGGCGCTGCGGAACGCGGCGGACCGCCTGGACGCCGCCGGGGATTCCCTGGCCAAGGCGCGGTACTGCCGGGACGAAATCTTTGCCCGGATGCAGGAGCTGCGGGCGCTTTCGGACGAGGCCGAGACCGTCACCGACAAGTCCCTCTGGCCCTTCCCGGGGTACGGGGAATTGCTGACGACGAGGTGACGGGGGAGAAACGGAAAGGTAATTGCGGGGGAACCGCTTTTGAGTCAAAAGCGGTTCCCCCGCGCCCCTTCCGAAAACCGGCTGGGGAAACAATGAAATAGAAAACAATGTCTCTGCTATAACGTGGCGGAAACATTGCTGTTTTCTTTGATTTGATCCTCCCCGGCAGGTTTTCTTTGGGGAGGGCACGGGAGGGGGCTTTCTTTTTCCGAAAAGAAAGCCCCCTCCCGCTTATTCGTTATTCGTTTTTCCCTTCAATCACACGCAGCCGTGGGCAAGCATGGCGTCGGCGACCTTGAGGAAGCCGGCGATGTTGGCGCCGATGACGTAGTTGTCTTCCTGGCCGTATTCCTTGGCGGCGGCGTCGATGTTGGCGAAAATGTTCTCCATGATGCCCTTGAGCTTTGCATCCACTTCCTCGAAGGTCCAGGAGAGGCGCTGGCTGTTTTGGCTCATTTCCAGGGCGGAGGTGGCCACGCCGCCGGCGTTGGCGGCTTTGCCGGGAGCAAAGAGGACGCCGGCCTTCTGCAGGGCGAGGGTGGCCTCGTAGGTGGTGGGCATGTTGGCGCCTTCCGCCACGGCCTTGACGCCGTTGGCGATGAGGGCCTGGGCGCCTTCTTCGTTAAGCTCGTTCTGGGTGGCGCAGGGGAGGGCGATATCGCACTTGACGGTCCAGATGCCGCGGAAGCCCTCGGTGTATACGCTGCCGGGGACCCGGGCGGCGTATTCCTTGATGCGGCCGCGTTCCACTTCCTTGATCTGCTTGATGACCGCCAGATCAACGCCGTTTTCATCCACGATGTAGCCGTTGCTGTCGCTCATGGCGACGACCTTGCCGCCCAGCTCGGTGGCCTTGGAGGCGGCGTAAATGGCCACGTTGCCGCTGCCGGACACCACCACGCGCTGGCCCGCGAAGGACAGGCCGTGCTTGCGCAGCATGGCGTTGGTCAGATAGCAAAGCCCGAAGCCGGTGGCTTCCTTCCGGGCCAGGGACCCGCCGTAGGAAAGGCCCTTGCCGGTGAGCACGCCCTCGTACAGGCCGGTGATCCGCTTGTACTGGCCGTAGAGGAAGCCGATTTCCCGGGCGCCCACGCCGATATCGCCGGCGGGCACGTCCTCATCCGCGCCGATGTACTTGAACAGCTCGGTCATAAAGCTCTGGCAGAAGCGCATCACTTCGTTGTCGCTCTTGCCCTTGGGGTCAAAGTCGCTGCCGCCCTTGCCGCCGCCGATGGGCAGGCTGGTGAGGCTGTTTTTAAGCACCTGCTCGAAGCCCAGGAACTTGATCACGCTCAGGTTCACGCTGGGATGGAGGCGCAGGCCGCCCTTGTAGGGGCCGATGGCGTTGTTGTACTGCACGCGGTAGCCGCGGTTCACCTGCACCTGGCCCTTATCGTCCACCCAGGGGACCCGGAAGAGGATGGCCCGGTCCGGCTCCACGAACCGCTCCAGCAGGCCCTTGTTTTCATATTCGGGATGCTTGTCGAACACGGGGCTCAGTGCCTCCAGCACTTCCCGCACGGCCTGCAGGAATTCCTTCTCGTGGCCGTTGCGCTCCACCAAGCCGTTATACACCTTTTCCACATAAGCGTTCATCCACCGATACCTCCTTGTATCATAATGGGAAAATTTACGCTGTTTATTATACAAAACCGCTTTTTCCGATGCAAGAGAAAGGCTGTATTTTGCTTGTTTTTCGGCTGTTTTTTCAGTGTTTTTACGGATCGGGAAAGGGCGAAGGCGAACAGAAAAAAGAGAAAAATGAAAAATGTTCATTTACAGGGTTGACAATTTCCGGGCGGCTGGTTATACTGATAACGAATTTTGAAGAAAGGAGGCCGCAGGGATGCTGAAAATCTTTGCAGTGACGCTTGTTCCCTTTGCAGGACGGGATATTTCTGTGCATTTTTGCGGCCGAATGAGGTTCGCGCAGCTTTGACATAGCAGCGCGATCTAAGCAGCCATCGGCCGTGAAAACGGGCGGTGGCTGTTTTTCTATGATTTCGGGAGGAATTTTTATGAACAGGCGGACAATCGGCCTGCTGGCCCGGCTGGTCCGGGAGAACGGACGGTATTTTTTCTGGGCGCTGATTTTCACGGTGTTCACCGTGGTGATCGAATACCTGACGCCCATCGTGCTGGCGGAAACGCTGGATTATTATCTGCAGGGCAAGCCCAGCCGCATGCCGGGCTTCGTGAACGCCTGGGTGGACAGCCTGGGCGGGCCGGGATTCATGGCGAAAAATTTGTGGATCGCGGGATTGGCGCTGGTGATCCTCAACGTGGTGGGCGGCGCTTTCAACTTCGGGAAGGGCAGGCTGCAGTCCATCGCCGGGGAGAACGTGAGCCTGTCGCTGCGGGAAAGGCTGTATACCCACATTCAGAACCTGCCCTTCGCCTATCACGTGAAGGCGGAAACCGGCGATTTGGTGCAGCGCTGCACCAGCGACGTGGAAACGGTGCGCCGCTTCCTGTCCATGCAGCTGATGCAGGTGGCCAACGCGCTGATGATGGTGGCCTTCGCGGTGTTTTATCTGTTCCGGGAAAACGCGAAGATCGCCCTGATCAGCATGGTGATGGTGCCGGCGCTGTTCCTGTTCGCGTGGCTGTTCTTCAGGTGGGTGGTGAAATCCTTCCGGCTGGCGGACGAAGCGGAAGGAAAAATGAGCGCCGTGCTGCAGGAGAACCTCACCGGGGTGCGCGTGGTGCGCGCCTTCGGGCAGCAGGAGCACGAGGTGGAAAAGTTCGAGGCCGTCAGCGGCGATTATAAAAAGAAGAGCTTCCGCATCTGCGTGCTGCTGGCGGTCTACTGGGCCACGGGCGACCTGATCAGCATGGTGCAGAGCATGATGACGCTGCTGGCCTGCGTTTTCTTCGCCGTCCGCGGGGAAATCACGGTGGGCACGCTGATCATTTTTACCTCGTATATCTGGAAGCTGCTCTTTCCCATCCGTCAGCTGGGGCGCATCCTCAGCGACGCCGGGAAAAGCAGCGTGGCCATGGAACGCATCGACGAGGTGATGCGCGAAAAGGAAGAGCCGGAGGAAAAGGACGCGCTGAAGCCCTCCCTCCGGGGGGATATCGTGTTCGACCGGGTCACCTTTGGCTATGACGAAAGCCATCCGGTGCTCCGGGACATGAGCTTCACCATCCCCGCGGGCAAAACGGTGGCCATTCTGGGCGCCACCGGCAGCGGGAAATCCACCCTGGTGCACCTGCTGCAGCGGCTGTTCGACGTGAAGAACGGGGAGATCCGCATCGGGGAAACACCCATCAGCCGGATCGACCGGAAATACCTGCGCTCCCGGGTGGGCCTGATCCTGCAGGAGCCCTTCCTGTATTCCAAAACCCTGAAGGAAAACGTGACCATCGCATCGCCGAACGCCACGGACGCGGAAATCGACCGGGCGGTGACCGACGCGGCGGCCAAAGAATTCATCGAAGACAGCGAAAAGGGCTACGACACGGTGGTGGGCGAACGGGGCGTGACCCTCAGCGGCGGGCAGAAGCAGCGCGTCGCCATCGCCCGGACGTTGATGAAGGACAGCGACATCCTGATCTTCGACGATTCCCTCTCCGCCGTGGACACGGAAACGGACGCCCGGATCCGCGAGGCCCTGAAGGAACGCAAGCAGGGCGTGACCACCCTGATCATCAGCCACCGGATCGTGACGCTGAGCCAGGCGGACCGGATCCTGGTGCTGGAGGACGGGCGGATCACCCAGCAGGGCACCCACGCGGAGCTGATCCGTGAGGATGGGCTTTATCAGCGGATCTTCCGCATCCAGAGCGATCTGGAGGACGAATTCAAAGAGGAGAATACGGCTTATGCAGCAAATTGAGGAGCGGGATTATACCCAGCGGTTTTCCCTGACGCTGTGGAAAAAGCTCCTGCGCTATGCCAGGGAATATTATAAGGACCTGGTCCGGCTGATGCTGGTGATGGGCGTCACCGCGGCGTGCGACGTGGTGTTCCCGCTGCTGACCAGCTACGCCATCGACCATTTCGTGCCCAATCTGGACCGCCCCGGCGGCACCGAGGGGCTGCCCCTCTTCATCGCCGTGTACGCTTTGGTGCTGGCGGTGCAGGTGGTCAGCATTTATCGCTTTCTGTACCTGGGCGGCAAGATCGAGGTGGGGGTATGCTACACCATCCGCAAACGGGCTTTCCGCAAGCTGCAGGAGCTGCCCTTTTCCTACTATGACCGGATGCCCGTGGGATACCTGATGAGTCGCATGACCAGCGACACCCAGCGCCTGGGGGAGACCATCGGCTGGAGCCTGCTGGATCTGGCCTGGGGCGCGGTGATGATCGTGGCCAGCAGCGTGACGATGTTCCTGCTCAACTGGAAAATGACGCTGGTGGTGCTGCTGGTGGTGCCGCCGCTGGCACTGGTTTCCTGGGCGTTCCAGCAGAAGATCCTCCGGGCCTACCGCACGGTGCGCAAAACCAACAGCCAGATCACCGGGGCGTTCAACGAAGGCATCATGGGGGCGAAAACCACCAAGACGCTGGTGCTGGAGGAAAGGAACACCGCGGAATTCACCGAACTGACCCACGAAATGAAGCGCTCCTCCGTCCGGGCGGCGTCCCTTTCGGCGGCGTTTCTGCCCATCGTGGTGGCCCTGGGCTCCATCGCCACCGCCTACGCCCTGTGGAAGGGCGGGCAGGAGGTGCTCATCGGGGGCATGACCCTGGGCGTTCTGCAGGTGTTCATCAACTATACCGTGCAGTTTTTCGAGCCCATCCGCAACATCGCCGGCGTGTTCTCCGAAATGCAGAGCGCCCAGGCCGCGGCGGAGCGGGTGGTGACCTTGCTGGAAACGGAGCCGGACATCGTGGACACCCCGGAGGTGGAAGCGGAATACGGCGACAATTTCCACCCGAAGAAGGAAAACTGGCCCGCGCTGCGGGGCAAGGTGGAATTCCGTCACGTGGATTTCCGCTACAAAGAAGGGGAGCAGGTGCTCACCGATTTCAACCTGAAAATCAACGCGGGGGAGACCGTCGCGCTGGTGGGCCCCACCGGGGCGGGAAAATCCACGGTGGTAAACCTGATCTGCCGGTTCTATGAGCCCACCAAGGGCGAGATCCTCATCGACGGCGTGAACTACCGGGAGCGCAGCCAGCTGTGGCTGCAAAGCAGCCTGGGATACGTTCTGCAGGAACCGCGTTTGTTTTCCGGCACCGTTCGGGACAACATCCGCTACGGCCGGCTGGACGCCTCCGACGAGGAGGTGGAGCAGGCCGCGCAGCTGGTGAACGCGGAGAGCTTCATCCTGAAAATGAAGAAGGGCTACGATACCGACGTGGGCGAGGGCGGCAGCCGCCTGTCCACCGGCGAAAAGCAGCTGATCTCCTTCGCCCGGGCCATCCTGGCGGATCCCCGGATCTTCGTGCTGGACGAGGCTACCTCCTCCGTGGATACCCAGACGGAGCAGATCATCCAGCAGGCCATTCAGAAGGTGCTTTCCGGGCGCACGTCCTTCATCATCGCCCACCGGCTGTCCACCGTCCGCACCGCGGACCGCATCCTGGTGATCGACGACGGAAGGATCCAGGAAATGGGCACCCATCAGGAGCTGATCCGGAAAAAGGGTGCGTATTACAAGCTGTATACCAACCAGTTCCGGGAGGAAAGCACCATGGACGTGCTGGGCAAGGCCGAGGAAACGCCCGCGTAATACGAACATGGCATGCTGATGGGGGACCAACAAATCGCTATTCAAGGGGAAATGGAAAAATGACAGTCAGCCAAGCAATAAAAAACAAAGCCATCCGACTGGTAAAAGTCAATGATGACAACTTTGTGGATTTGATGGAACTTGAAACCGCCGAATCGCAGAAGGGGTATGTGGCGTCGAACACGGTGAGCATGGCGCAGGCATACGCCGTGCTTGCCAGCGGCAGATTCGTGCAGTGCTTCGGCATCTACGACGGGGACACGCCGGTGGGATTTGCCATGATCGGGCATCGGTCCGAAGAATATGAGGGCATGGCGGAAGTCTACAGGCACAGCTATTATCTTTGGCGGTTTATGATCGACCAGAAATATCAGGGCAAGGGCCTGGGAAGAGACGCATTGAAGCTGCTCCTTGACTATGTGCGGACGTTCCCCGACGGGAAAGAAGATGCCTGGAGCACGTCCTACGACGGGAACAATGAAGCCGCAAAGCACCTGTACGCCTCCTTCGGTTTTGTTCCGAACGGGGAGAAGGACAGCAGCTACGAGGATGCCGAGGATGTAGCGGTGTTTTCATTGGTGTGATTTGAATAAAAACGCAAAAAGCCCGCCGGAAAACGTGCGTTTCCGGCGGGCTTTGCCGCATGGATCGCGCGGGATCACCCTTCTTTCTTCAGCCCCGCGATGCGCAGCATTTCGCCCCGCAGGTACGTGCACAGGCGCTCCTTTTCCTCGTTGGGGGAAACGGCGCTGTCATAGCGGGTGGGCACGCCGAAGGTAATGGTGCGTTCCTTTTTATTGGCGTACAGCGGCACGAACAGGGGGCATTTGCCGGTTTTCTGGCTGTAGAGCTGGCCGATCATGGTAAAGCCCGTGAAAAACTCGGACACGCCTTCCTTCACGTACTTGTGATCGGCGGCGGTGGCGGCGTTTTCGGGGAAAAGCAGGATATTGTCCCCCGCCTCCATGGCGGCGATGGTATCCCGGAAGGTCTGCATCAGCTTGCGGGGATTTTCGTGATAGACGGGGATGCAGTCCACCGAGCGCATCACCCAGGTAAGGAACGGCGCGCCGATATGCACCATGAGGAAGTGCAGCGTTTTCCGCTTCCAGCCGGTGTACTTCCCGAAGGCGCCGTCCATGGTGTGGTCGATGACCACCTGCTTGTCGGTCATTTCGGAGGCCACCCAGGGCCGGAAGGAATAGGGCACGTACAGCGTGGCCACCACCGGGCCGTAGATCTCCCCGTGATTGCATACGAACACGCAGGGGGTATCCTCGTCCAGGCGCAGGTTTTCCCTGCCCAGGATCTTATGCCGGTACAGCGGCCGCAGGATCAGCAGGATCAGCTTGATGCCGTAATGCTTCAGGCTCCTTTGCACCACCACGGCCTCCAGCTGATCGTGCAGCGGGCCGTTGCTCCGCCCTTCCCGCTGCATATCGGAATACTTGCGCAGCTTCTGCAGATGCTGGCGGGTGAGGGGGAAGAGCAGGAAAAACACCATGGCGGCGATGACCAGCGAAAGGGCGGGCAGCGTCAAAAGCGGGCTGAAGGACAGGAACAGGGCGTTCCAATCGTCGGGGAAATCGGTGGGCGTGAAAATGCAGATCAGCGTCAGCCCCAGCAGCGCCACCATCTGGCCGATCAGGGCGGCGAAATCCACCCGGGCCTGCTGGGCCGGATTCAGGTTTTCGCCGGGGTCGTGGCCGATGGCGAAAGCGGCCACCCGGCGCATATCCTGCTCCATTTCCACGGCGGCGCGCACGCAGACCGTCGCGCCCACGGTGCACAGCGCCAGGGACAGGTATTCCTCCACCATGCCCGGGGTGTTCAGCGCCCGGATAAAGAGGATCAGCCCGTACAGCCACAGCACCAGCCCCAGCATCATCAGGAAATTGGGGTCGCTGTTCCTTGCCCGGGAGCGGCGCAGCACCGTGTCCGCCAGGGCGCTGGCCGCATAGGTGCACAGCAGCGCGATGGCCATGCACAATATCAGCGCGTCGGCGGTGACGGCGATATAGGTGTAGGCCATCACCTGGGTGATCTGCAGCGCGGCGGCGATCACCAGCAGCACGTCCTGGAAGATGCGGTAGGCGTGGGCCTGGCGCAGACATTCCATTTCCCGCCGGTCCTCGTCGGAAAAGGGGCGCATCCGGTCCCGCATCCGGTCCAGGGGGAAGGATTCCAGGATGCCGCTGAGCAGATACCCGCCGAGCAGGGCCCAGACGGTTAGGCGGTCCATGGGGCTGAGCAGCAGCATCAGCAGCAGCGGCGGCAGGAACAGAAGCTGCACCCCCAGGATGCGCAGCAGGATCTTCATGGTTTTTTTATGGGCGATCAAGGCGCGCTCCAGCACATAGCGGGTGAGGCTGGGGCGCAGGATGATGCACAGCACGATGCCGGAAAGCCGCCAGAAATCGGCGTTGGTGAGGCTGATGGGATAAATGGCCATCAGCGCCAGCAGCAGCAGGAACACCAGCACCAGGAGCACCGTGCCCAGCCGGCGGGCGCCCTTGGTGAACACGCCCTCCTGGCTGGGGCGCCGGAAGGATACGAACATCGCCGCCGTGCGGCCGGCCAGGTACAGGGCGCCGCCCAGAATGGGCATGGACAGGATCACGTTGGACGCCAGCATGCAGTACAGGAACGAGTACAGCGTGCCGATGGTCATGAAGCTGCGCAGGGCGCTGTGGGCCCGGTGTTTTTCCTGGGTCTGCTGCAAGCGGGACGGCCTCCTTCCGCGGGAATAGGATTTGTATGGTCCGGGGTTACAGCTCTACGATCTCGGCATTGTCCAGCGCCGTTTGGATCAGCATTTCCTGATCCAGCGCCCCTTCGCCCTTTTCGATCAGGGCCTCCTTGGGCTTCGTGGCCGGATGGCGGGGGGTAAAGACGGTGCAGCAGTCCTCGTAGGGGAGGATGGAGGTATCGTAGGTGCCGATTTTTTTCGCGTATTCCATGATGTCGATTTTGTCAAAGCCGATCAGGGGCCGGAACACGGGCAGCGTCACCACCTCGTTGGTGGTCACCAGGGCTTCGATGGTCTGGCTGGCCACCTGGCCCACGGATTCGCCGGTGATCAGCGCCAGCGCCTCTTCCTTCCGGGCGATCTTTTCGGCAATGCGCATCATGTACCGGCGCATGATCAGCGTGGTATAATCCTCGGGGCATTTTTCGTGGATCTGCATCTGGATCTCGGTGAAGGGCACCACGTACACCCGGATGCCGCAGCAGTATTCGGAAAGGATCTTCGCCAGATCCAGCACCTTCTGCTTGGCGAATTCGCTGGTGTAAGGGAAGGAATGAAAATGCACCGCCACCAGCTGCACCCCGCGCTTGGCGATCATGTAGCCCGCCACGGGGCTGTCGATGCCGCCGGAGAGCAGCAGGGCCGCCTTGCCGCCGGTGCCCACGGGCATGCCGCCCACGGCGGGATACACCCGGCAGTACAGATAGGCCTGATCCCGGATCTCGATGGAAAGCACATGCTCCGGATGCCGCACGTCCACCTTCAAACGGTCTTCATTGTGCATGAGCACGTATTCGCCCACCTTGGCGTTGATCTGGGGGGAATCCAGGAAATAATGCTTGTCCGCCCGGCGGGCCTCCACCTTGAAGGTGCCGGAAAGGCCCTGCATCAATTCGTCCGCCTGCCGGCAGATGCCCTCGAAATCGTCCTTGTCCATTTCGATGGCCGGGGCGACGGAATGAACGCCGAACACCTTCGCCACCCGCTGCATGCAGCCCTCCATGTCCTCCATGCCGCTCAGGAACACCCGGGCGTCGTGCAGCCAGACCTGGGCGCCGAAGGGCTTTGCCGCCTCCCGCACCCGCTGCACCAGCGCCCGCAGGAAATAAGGCCGGTTCAGGCCCTTCAAATATATTTCACCGTACCGTACCATCAGCAGCTTTCGCATGAAACGGATCTCCTTATCTGCGTTGAAATTTGGATAAAACGGCGTACTGCCGCGCCACGGCCGCCGCGGCCCGCTCCATTTCCTCCCGGGTGTTTTCCGGGCACAGGGAAAAGCGCAGGGCGGATTCCGCCAGGGCCGGGGGCACGTGCATGGCCTTGAGCACCGGGCTGACCCGCTGCTTGAAGGAGGAGCAGGCGGAGCCCATGCCCACGTAAATGCCTTCGCCCTCCAGGGCGTGCAGCATGGTTTCGGACCGGACCGGGGGCAGGGATACGTTCAGGATGTGGGGGGCGGACGCTTCGCTTTCCGGCGGGGGGCCGTTGACGGCGGCCTTCGGCACCGCTTCCCGCAGCTTTTCCCACAGGTACGCTTTGGTTTCCCGCAGGTGATGATCCCGGGGGAAGGCCCGGATGGCCGCCAGCAGCCCCGCGATGCCGGGGGTGTTTTCCGTGCCGGAGCGCAGGCCGGATTCCTGGCCGCCGCCTAACTGCCGGGGGCTCAGCTGCACCCGGGCCGTCATGACCAGCGCGCCGATGCCCTTGGGCGCGTGGATCTTATGGCCGGACAGGGCGTAGGTATCCGCGCCCGCGGCGGCCATATCGAAGGGCACGCGCAGGAAGCCCTGCACCCCGTCCACGTGGAAAAGCGCGCCGGGAGCCAACCGGTCCCGCAGCGCGGCGATCTCCCTGATGGGCTGGACGGCCCCGGTTTCGTTGTTCACCTGCATGCAGCAGATCAGCGCCGTATCGCCCGTGAGCATTTCCCGCAGGGCGTCCAGATCCGCGATGCCCTGGGCGGTATAGGGGATCTCCTCTGCCGGAAGGCCGCAATGCTGGCAGGCTTCCTTCACGGCGGGATGCTCCCCGGCGGAATACAGCACCTTCCCGCCGCGGCATTTCGCCGCCCGGCCCAGGATGGCCAGGTTGTCCGCCTCGGTGCCGCCGGATAAGAACGTCACCCGGGCGCCCATGGGCGCGTGGACCGCGCGGAGGATCTCATCCCGGCAGTCCCGCAGCATTTTGCCCGTCTGCAAGGCGGGGGCGTACAGGGCGGAGGGATTGTAGTATTCCTCCCGCATGCACGCCGTCACGGCCGCCACGGCGGCCTCGCAGGGCCGGGTGGTGGCGCTGTTGTCCAGATAGATCGACATCGGAAATAAGCCTTTCAACGATTAAGAAATCGGTCAGTTGTTCTGCCAGACGCCCTGGGGAACGCTTTTTTTGATCATCCCGCGCATTTCCTCGCTGGGCTCGATGACGATGATGCGCTTTTCCCCGTTTTTCTGGAAGAAGAAGTAGAACAATTCGGCGTCCCGGTTCAAAAACCAGTTGCTGCGCTTGATGCCCTGCATGCTGATGTACCGATGGAAGGAGCCGGAGGACACCAGGCCGCAGGCCTCCACGTTTTTGATGTTCATGGTGCCCAGGGACTTGCGCTTTTTATTATTGAACACCTGGGCGAAATCCATCTGGGTGTTGGTGAGGGTGTATTCGTATTCCATCTTGATCCGGTCGCGGTAGAAATACAGGCCCGCGGTGGTGGCGGCGAAGAGCAGGAAAATCACGAGATAGAAGAAGAAATCCTGGGAAAAGCCGGTCATGCGCAGCGCGCCGGTCACGGACGTGAAATTGATCAGCGCCAGGAGCCCCGAGGCCACCATCAGCACGTTGGCCAGCACGAACAGGGCGGTTTGCGCCCCCTGATTGCGCTTGGTGACCACTTCTTCCTTGAATTGATCCGTCATACAAAATCCCTCCCGGAAAAAATCATTGATTGCGTTTCAGAATGGCCGCGGCGACGGCGCGCAGCGCATCCCCGCGGACGCCGAAGGGAGAAAGGGCGCGGAGCGCCGCGTCGGTGTGGGCGGCGGCGTCCAGCCGGGCCTGCGTTACGCCCACGCAGGCGGGCCAGGTCAGCTTGCCTTCCTGCAGGTCCTTGCCCAGGGTCTTGCCCATGAGGGCGGCGTCGCCCTCCAGGTCCAGCAGATCGTCCACGATCTGGAACGCGATGCCCAGATGCAGCCCGTATTCCCGGCCCGCGGCGATCTCCTCTTCCGTGGCGCCGCCCAGGATCAGCCCGGCGGTGACGGGGGCGGTGAGCAGCGCGGCGGTCTTGCCCCGGTGGATCTGCTCCACCACGGCTTTTTCCGGCCGGGCGCCTTCCAGCGTCACGTCCAGGGCCTGGCCGGCCAGCATGCCCCCGATCCCCGCCGCCCGGGCGATCTCGCCCAGGGCCCGGAAGGCCCGGGGATGGGGGGAGGAGGCCATGAGCTCAAAGGCATGGGTCAGCAGCCCGTCCCCGGCCAGGATGGCCACCGCTTCCCCGTAAACCACGTGGTTGGTGGGCATGCCCCGGCGCAGGGTGTCGTTGTCCATGGCGGGCAGATCGTCGTGGATCAGGGAATAGGCGTGGATCATTTCCAGGGCCGCGGCGAAGGGCAGGGCGTCCTCCGCGGCGCCGCCCGCGGTTTCGCAGGCGATCAGGGTCAGGCATCCCCGCAGCCGCTTCCCGCCGGAGAGCAGGCTGTAGCGCATGGCGGAGCGCAGGGGCTCCGGCGCGCCGGCCATGGGCAGCCCGTCCAGATAGGCTTCCAGCCGCTTCTTATACGGCGCAAGAACGGTATCGCTCACGGTGCGTCCTCCATTTCGGTCAGTTCCCCGCCGGAGAGCTCCTGCATTTTCTTTTCCGCCGCGGATAGTTCCGCCGTCAGCTCCCGGGACAGTTTGATGCCCGCCTCGTAGCACTTCAGCGTTTCGTCCAGGGGCAGACTGCCCCCCTCCATTTTGCGGATCATTTCCTCCAGTTCGGTGAGCTTGTCCTCAAAGCTCGCTTGCTTCTTCGCCAAAGGGATCCTCCTTTCGCACCTCCAGGGTCCTGACGCGCACGCGCCCGTCCCGCATGAGCAGAGACATTTCATCCTTGACCTGGGATACGTTGGTGACGGCGTCCCGGCCGGATAAAACCACCGCGTAGCCCCGTTCCAGCGCCTGCCGGGGGCCCAGGGCGCTGAGCTGATTGCGCAGCAGCTGCAGCCGGGTCTGCCGGGCGGTCATGCCTTTTTCCATGGCGGCGCGCAGCCGCTGGGCAAGCAATCCGGCCTGGGCGCTCATGCGCTGCAGCTGCGCCGCTGGATGGCAGGCGGCCAGGCGCTTTTCCAGGTACGCGGTGCGGTTCTTAAGCGCCAGTAGGCGGCCGACGCACGCTTTGCCCATTTCCCGGCGCATTTTTTCGACGGCGGCCAGCAGCGCGTCCCTTTCCGGCACGCAGACCTCCGCGGCCACGGAGGGCGTTGCGGCCCGGACGTCCGCCGCCAGATCGGAAAGCGTCACGTCCTCCTCGTGGCCCACGGCGCTGACCACCGGCACCGGGCAGGCGGCGATGGCGCGCACCACGATCTCCTCGTTGAAGGCCCACAGGTCCTCCAGCGATCCGCCGCCCCGGCCCACGATGACCACGTCCACCTGGGGCAGCAGCGATATTTCCGCGATGCCCCGGGCAATGTCCTCCGCCGCGCCTTCGCCCTGCACCTGGGCGGGCCGCAGGATGATCTGCATGGCGGGATAGCGCCGGCGGGTGACGGTGGCGATATCGTGGATCACCGCGCCGCTGCGGCTGGTGACCACGCCGATGGCCCGGGGGAGCAGGGGGAGGGGGCGCTTCTTCGCCACGTCGAAGAGCCCTTCCTTCATCAGCCGGGCCTTGAGCTGCTCCAGCTTCAGATACAGGTCGCCCACCCCGTCCCGGGTGATGCTTTCGGCGTAAAACTGGTAGCTGCCCCGCTCGGCGTACAGCCCCACGGCTCCGGTGAGCACCACCTTCATTCCGTTTTCCGGGCGGAAATCCAGGCGCATATTGTACTGCCGGAAGCAGACGCACTGGATGGTGCAGGCTTCGTCCTTCAGGGTAAAATACCAGTGGCCGGAGGAATATTTCTTGAAATCGCTGACCTCGCCGCGCAGGGAAAGAAAGCGCAGCGACGGGTCGCTGGCCAGGGCGCGGCGCACGTAATCATTCAGTTCCGAAACGGTCAGCGTCCAGGGCATGGCTCAGCGGCTCCTTTTTTCCGCGGCTTCCAGGGTGTTTTCCATCAGCATGCAGATGGTCATTTTGCCCACGCCGCCGGGCACGGGGGAGATCCAGCCCGCCACGGGCTCCACTCCGGCAAAATCCACGTCGCCCACTACCTTGCCGTCCACCCGGTTGATGCCCACGTCCACCACGGCGGCGCCGGGCTTCACCATATCGGCGGTGACGAACCGGGGCCTGCCCACCGCGGCCACCAGCACGTCCGCCCGGCGGGTGTGGGCCGCAAGATCGGCGGTGCGGGAATGGCAGAGGGTGACGGTGCAGTTTTCATTGAGCAGCAGCATTGCGACGGGCTTTCCCACGATGTTGCTGCGCCCGATCACCACGGCGTCCTTCCCGGAGAGGGGAACGCCGCTTTTTTTGAGCATGTACAGGATGCCCTTGGGGGTGCAGGCCACCACCCCGTCCTGGCCGGTGAACAGCCTGCCCGCGTTTTCCACGTGAAAGCCGTCCACGTCCTTTTCCGGGCGGATGCGGCGCAGGGCGGCGGCTTCGTCCAGATGCCGGGGCAGGGGCAGCTGCACCAGGATGCCGTCCACCCGGCCGTCGGCGTTCAATTCGTCGATCTGGTGTTCCAGCTCCGCCTGGGTGGTTTCCTCCGGCATGCGGATGGTCCGGGAATAGAAGCCCAGCTCCTCGCAGGCGCGGCCCTTGTTGCGCACGTACACCTGGCTGGCAGGGTCCTCGCCCACCAGGATCACCGAAAGGCCCGGCGTCACGCCGCGGGCCTTCAATGCCTCCGTGCGCTGCCTGAGCTCCTCCATTTTTTCCGCCGCCAGGGCTTTACCGTCCATCAAAATCGCCATGTGCCTTCTCCTTTTCCAATCGCTGTAAGCCGATGAGCGCCACGCCCACCGCGTTGTCGCCGGAATACTCTTTCCGCCCGAAGTGCATTTTCAGGCCGGTCCGGCGCTTTTCGTTCCTGTCCAGGAGCATTTCCCGGAGCAGCGCGGAGGAGATCACCCCGCCGAACAGCAGCGCGTCGCTGACGCCGGTTTCATCCGCTGCCGCTTCCAGCAGCCTAAGCACCGTGCGGCACAGCACGCCATAGACCTCCGCCGCCGCGTTTTCCTTTCTTTCGCCGGCGTCCAGCATGCGCAAAAGCCGCGCTTCCGCGCCGGACAGGTGGCAGCTGAGCCCTTCCATGCTGACGGGCACGGCATTTCCGCATACGCCCTTGCGCGCCAGCTCCTCCAGAAAAGGCCCCGCGGGGAAGGGGAGGCCCATTTTCACCCCGATCCGGTCCACCAGCTGGCCCGCGTGCAGATCCAGTGACGTTCCCAGGAGCGTGATTTCCTCCCCCCGCGCCAGCAGCACGTCCGTGGTGCCGCCGGAGAGATGCAGCGCCAAAAAGGATTTTTCCCTCAGCCCGGATCCGTACAGGGCGGCGGCGAGATGGCCCCGCTGGTGGGTGGTGCTGAAAAAGGGAACGCCCAGCGCCGCGGCGATGCCCCGGCCCTGGGACAGCCCCACCTGGAACACGGGCATGTAGCTGTCCTCCCCGTCCCGGGGGGCGGCGGAGGCGCAGACGCAGGAAACGGGCTCCGGGGCGTTCTCCATCAGCTGCGGGAGCATTTCTCCCAGCTGCCTTACATGCGCAAACACGGCCTCGCTTTGGCGAAGGCCGCGTTCTCCCGCGGGCACGGGCAGAAGCTGCCGCGCCTGCACGGGCTCGCCCCCCGGCGCGCACAGGGCGCAGGAGGTGGTGTAGCAGCTGGTATCCAGCCCCAGGGCCAGCATCAGCTTTCTTTCTCCTGATCCCGCCGGGCCAGCAGCGTGGCCAGGACTCCGTTGACGAATTTGCCCGCGGTGGGGGAATCGAAGCGCTGAGCCAGAGCCACCGCCTCGTTGATCACCACGGCGTCCGGCGTTTCCCGGAGATAGCAAAGCTCATAGGCGGCCACCCGGAGCACCGCCAGGTCCACCCGGGCGATCCTCTCCAGCGTCCAGCCCTTTAAGCAGGCGGCGATGGATTCGTCCAGCTCCTCCGCGTGGGCGGACACCCCGGACAGGATGCCGTCGATATAGGCCCGGTCCTCTTCCTCCGGCGTAAATTCGATCAGGCCGCGCAGCGTTTCATCCCCGCCGGCGCCGCCCAGCATGTGTTCATAGGCCATCTGCACGGCTGCCGCCCGTGCCGCTTTACGAGCCATGGGTATTGCTCCCCCTGTGTGTCATTTGTCGGTATCCGCGCTTTCGCGGGCTCTTCTTGCGTCTTCCCTTTCCCGCGCTTCCCGGATGGCCCGGGAAATTTCTTCGTTGGTTTCCTTATAGGGAACGGTGGATTTTGGCGGGAAAAGCCGGTTGATCCGGCTGCTGACGAATTCCTTTTTGTTCTTGACGCCGCCCAGGAAGCCGCCCAGCACCATCAGCACCGCGATCAGAAACGTCTTCCAGAAGCCCAGCAGCAGATACAGCACGGCCAGGATCATGGCGATCACGGAAAAGGTGACGGCGCATTCCGGCGTGCCGATCCGGAACATGTTCCGGAGGAAGGAATCGGGACGGTTCTCATTCATTGCGGGTCTCCTCCGTATCATCGGCCGCTTCTTCCGTGATTTCCGCGGTTTCTTCTACGGTCTCTTGGGAAATCTCCTGTACGGTTTCTTCCACTGCTTCGGCGATTTCTTCCGCCGCGTCCGCCGCCGGCTCTCCGTCGGGGAGGGGCGCTTCCTCCGGGGGAGCGGCCTCCGTTTCAGGCGCCTGAGCGGGCGTTTCTTCCGCCTGGGGCTCCTCCACCTTGGGCTCTTCCGCCTTGGGCGGCTCCGGCATGTTGGCGGCGGTTTCGGAACGGCCGAAAATGCGCTGATGCAGCGGCAGCTTCGCCTTGGGCGCGGGCTTTTCCGCTTCCGCGGGGACGATTGCTTCCCCGGCGGGCTCCGCTTCGGCGTCGGCCTGCTCCGCCGTATCCGGGGCGGGCATCTGGGCGGTATCCACCGTGACGCGCACCTCGGTGATCTCAATACCGGAGGAAGCGGACAGATACTGCTTGATCTGCTTTTGCAGCGCGGCCACCGCCAGGGGGATGGAAATATTGTTGGCCAGGGCGATATTCAGATCCACGGTGACGCCGTCCCGGGTGTTGCGGATGCGCTGGGACACCACGTCGATCTCGTCGTGCATGTCGATGCACTTCTGCACCAGGCCTTCGATGGCCTTGATGGAGATGCGCAGCTCGCCGTTATCCGTGCGCTGCACCACAAAGCCCTGGCGCTCCGCCCGGAGCTTCTGGGGGAATGCCAGCAGATAAAATCCGAAGAGGACCGTCAGCGAGCCCACACCGATGCAGGCGATGCGCATCCCCAGGGACAGCGATTCGCCGATGGTGCCGGCGATCTGCAGCCCGGTCACCCCCAGGGCGGCCCCGGCGGCGATGGTCAGCAGCGCGCCGAAAAACAGCACCAGCCGATCATAAAATTTCAGTTTCATTTGGGATCGCTCCTTTTCCTGATTCAGCAGCGCTTCCTGCCGGGGGCCTTCTTATGGGCCGGGGCCGGCTTGGGCGCGGGTTTGGGATCGGCCTTGGGCGCGCCTTCGGGCGCGCCGTCCAGCTTTTCTTCTTCCGCCAGCGTTTCGGGATCGAATTCCGCGTCCGGAACGTCTGCGACGCCGTCGGCGGGGGCGGCCGCTTCCGCGGGCTTTTCTTCCTTGGCGGGCGCTTCCGCCGGAACGGACGCTTCCGCCTTCACGGGCGTTTCCGCCGGGGCGGGCTTTTCGGGCTCCGCGGGCTTTTCTTCCCTGACGGGCTTTTCTTCTTTGACAGGCTTTTCCGCCGGGGCGGGCTTTTCCTCCCTGACGGCGGGCTTGCTTTCCCTGGGCAGCTTTTCCTGCCGGGCGGGGGGCAGCACGCTGACCTTGGAGGCTTCCAGGTTCTTCTGGTTGGCGCGCTTTTCCTGCTCGAAGCTGACGCCCTGCACGTGCACGTCCACCCGGACCACGTGCAGCCCCGTCAGGCTTTCCAGGGCGCGGCGCACGTTTTCCTGCACGTCGGCGGCCACCTTCTGGATGGGATGGCCGTATTCCACCACGATGAAAAGGTCCACCGCCGCTTCCTGGCTGCCCACTTCCACCTTGACGCCGCGAGTGATATTCCGGTTGCGGCCCAGGATCTCGCTGATGCCGCCGGTGACGCTCATGCCGGCGATGCCTTCGATCTCGCTGGCGGCCACGCCGGCGATGGTGGCGATCACTTCGTTGGCGTAGCTGATGGTGCCGCCGTTTTCCAAATCAACATCCACCTTCACGGGGAGGTTATCCTTCTTTTGGGGTTTCTGCGCCATTCAAACGCACCTCCTTACTGGGATATTATAGTATAGCAGATTTCCGGCGGTTTGGCAACTGCCCGCCGCTCAGGGCGTGATGCGGTTGGGGCCGCGGAAGAGGAACATGACTTCCTTGATGCTGATGCCCAGCAGCAGCATGGTCAGCCGGTCCACCCCCAGGCCGAAGCCGCCGTGGGGCGGGCAGCCGTAGCGGAAGAAATCCATGTAGAATTTCACGTCCTCGCCCAGGCCCTTTTCGTCGGCCTGCTTCCGCAGCTGCTCGTAGCGGTGCTCGCGCTGGGCGCCGGTGGTGATCTCCGTGCCGCGCCAGATCAGGTCGTAGCCCAGGGGCATGCCTTTTTCATCCCGCATATGATAGAATGCGCGTTTTTCGGGGCCGTAATCGGTGACGAAAAGGAATTCATGGCCGAATTTATCCATGCTCAGCCGGGCGCACAGGCGCTCGGCGTCGGTGGTCAGGTCGTTCTTTTCGCTGTCGTCCACGGTGTAGCCGTAGCGCTCCTCCAATTCCCGGTACACGTCGCAGAGCTTCATTTCGGGGAAGGGCAGGGCGGGCACCACGGTGTCCAGCCCGTAGAGGGCCTTGATCTGCTCGCCGTATTTTTCTTTTACGTTTTTCAGCGCGTACTGAAGCAGCTCCGCCTCGAAGGCCATCACGTCCCGGAAGGAGGAAATATAGCTCATTTCCACGTCGAAGCCGGTGAATTCGGTGGCGTGCTTGTTGGTGAAGGATTTTTCAGCGCGGAACACGGGGCCCACCTCGAAAATGCGGTCGAAGCCCGCGGCCATGGCCATCTGCTTGTAGAACTGGGGGCTCTGGCTCAGGTACGCCTTGCGGTCGAAATACTTGAGCTCGAACACGTCGCTGCCGGATTCGCTGGCCGCGCCGATGAGCTTGGGGGTGTGGATCTCCATGAACTGCCGGTCCAGGCAGAACTGGCGCAGGGAGGCCACCAGCTCGGTCTGGGCCTTGAAGATCAATGTGTTCTTATCGCTGCGCAGGTCCACCCAGCGGTAGTCCATGCGGCTGTCGATGGCGGCGTCCTTCGTCAGCGGCAGAGGCTCGGCGATGGAGAGGATCTCCATTTCCTCGGGCAGCATTTCCTTACCGCCCATTTTCACATATTCGTTTTCCACCACGGGGCCCACGC
This sequence comes from Clostridiales bacterium, assembly GCA_024681215.1. Taxonomy (GTDB): domain Bacteria; phylum Bacillota; class Clostridia; order Christensenellales; family Aristaeellaceae; genus RUG563. Next base: position 1,733 of record JAILBG010000083.1, on the reverse strand, counting down.
AGGTGACCACGCTTTCCACCGTCAGCTGATCCACGACGGCGGCCAGATCGGGGTGCTTTTCCTTTTCGATGGTGACCTGCAGCCGCCCCGTATGGTCCCGGATCACGAGGAACGCCATGGTGCGCTTGTTGCGCAGGTTTTCCACAAAGCCCTGGATCTTGTTGGTTTCGCCGCAGACGACGCTGGCGATCAGGTTCCGTTCCATTTTGAATTCCTCTCCTTTTACGCTTTTCTTGATGATCAGATGATAAGATCCGCGATTTCCTTCGCCGCGCTTTCCAGCGGCAGTTCTTTTTCTTCCTTGGTCTGCATATCCCGGAGCTTTACGACCCCGCGCGCGTATTCGTCGCCGCCCACGATGGCCACGTACCTGGCGCCGATCTTGTCGGCGAATTTGAACTGGGCCTTGAGGCTGCGGCCCGCCAGATCGCTGTCCGCCCTGACGCCCAGATCCCGCAGGGACTGGGCGAAGGCGAAGGCGGGAATCTTCATTTCCGCGCCCAGGTTCGCCACGTACACGTCGGCCACCGCGGGGGCGGGGGGAAGGAGATCCTGGTTGCGCAGCTCCATCAGGATCCTTTCCACGCCGATGCCGAAGCCCGCCGCGGGGGTGTCGGGGCCGCCCAGCTGCGAAACCAGCCCGTCGTACCGCCCGCCGCCGCACAGGGCCAGGCCCTCCCGGCCCGACTGCATGATGATTTCGAACACCGTCTTGGTGTAGTAATCCAGCCCGCGGACGATGTGGGGATCAATCTCAAAGGGGATCTGCCTGGCGGCCAGCAGGGACTGGAGCAGGGAAAAATGCTCCCGGCATTCGTCGCACAGGCAGTCCAGGATCAGCGGCGCGTCCTTCACGATCTGCTTGCATTTTTTTTCCTTGCAGTCCAGGATGCGCAGGGGATTCTTTTCAAAGCGCGCCCGGCAGGTTTCGCACATATCGTGGATGCGCTCGCCCAGGTAATTCTTCAGGGCCTGGTGGTATTTGGGCCGGCATTCGGGGCAGCCGATGGAATTGATATGCACCGTCAGGTTTTTAAGGCCCATGCCCGTGAGCAGGCCGAACAGGGTGGAGATCAGCTCCGCTTCCACCGTGGGCTCCTTGCCCCCGAAGCACTCCATGCCGAACTGGTGATGCTCCCGCAGCCTGCCGCTCTGGGGATTTTCATAGCGGAAGATGGGGGCGTTCAGATAATAGACCTTGCAGGGCAGGGCGTCCTGGAACAGATGGTTTTCAATGAAAGCGCGCACGGCCCCGGCGGTGCCCTCGGGCTTCAGGGTGATGGAACGGCCGCCCTTGTCCTGGAAGGTGTACATTTCCTTCTGCACGATATCCGTGGTGTCGCCCACGCCGCGCAGGAACAGCTCCGTGTGCTCGAACACGGGGGTGCGGATCTCCCGGTAGCCGGCCTTCGCCGCGGCTTCCCGCTCCTTCTGCTCGATCCACTGGAAAAGATAAGCGTCCTGGGGCAGCATGTCCCGGGTGCCCTTGGGGGCCTGTGTCAGCATAGAATCCCTCCTAAAAAAATACGCCCATGCCTGCGCATGGGACGAAGTCAACTTCGCGGTGCCACCCTGCTTGCGGGAATGATTCCCGCCGCTTTTGCCCGATAACGCGGGGATGCGCCCGGAGACTATTCCGGGAGGGCTCGGGGGTGTCCCATCCGGGTCCCAGCGCGCGGCTTTCAGCCTGCGGCCGCGCTCTCTTTGCCTGGGAAAGCGGATTTCTTCCCGTC
>JAILBG010000070.1:0-9851 GCA_024681215.1 Clostridiales bacterium | reverse complement strand
GCGTTTCCGGCACAGCCGGTGAGCAGTACGCCCGCCAGCACGGCAAGCAGCAGGTAAAGCCAAATCTTTTTCATTGCAAATCGCCTCCTCGCGGCTATTGTGCGCAGGGAGGCGATCAATTATATTTGTAAAAAGTTTACTTTTTGTCATACAGCGTGCATCCGCCGATGAATTCCCGCAGCAGGGACAGCGGCGGGATCTCCCGCATGCTTTCGTCCGTGGCGGGCAGGATATAATGCAGGATCTTGATGAGCCTGCGGGCCGCCAGGTGATAGGGGCTGTCCTCCGGGATGGCCATGAGCAGGTCATAGGCGTAGCGCTTCAAGACCGACAGCTCATAATGCAGGGCGGAATTGAACATGAAGTCCGCCTCCTCCTGATAGGGGAAGATCCAGGTTTCCTCGCCCCGGCGCACGCTGTTCCACATGGCCAGGGTATCCTCCGGCGGGGTGGAGCGGAACTGATGATCCCGCACGATGCGGCGCAGCAGCCGCGCGTCCGTGGTGCGGATGCGGTTGTGGTGGTCCAGGTTCAGGCAGGTCAATTCGCTGATGTACACCTTGGCCACCAGGGCGGGATCGAAGCCCTCGTGCAGGGCGGGGTTCAGCCCGTGGATGCCCTCCATCACCAGCACCTGGTTATCCTCCAGCTTCAGGGGATAGCCTTCGGGCGCCCGCTTCTGGGTGGTGAAATCGAAGCGGGGCATGGTCACTTTTTCGCCCCCCAGCAGGCCCGTGAGGCACCTGCGCAGCAGCGGCACGTCCAGGGCGGAGAGGGCCTCCAGATCCGGCAGCCCGTCCTTTTCCAGGGGCAGCGTTTCCCGGTCCCGGTAAAAATCATCCAAAGAGATCAGGACCGGCCGCAGCCCCAGCACCCGCATGTGGATGCACAGGCGGTTGGAGAAGGTGGTTTTCCCGCTGGAGGAAGGCCCGGCCACGAATACCGCCCGGGCGCCCCGGCGGCGGATGCCCTGGGCGATCTCGCCGATGGACTGATCGTGCAGCGCTTCATTCACCCGGATGAAGGACGGAAGCTCGCCCCGGACGGTCATATCGTTCAGGTCCGCGGCGTTCTGCACCCCCAGGATATCGCACCATCGGTTGCTCTGGGCGAAGACCGAGAGGATCCTGGTCCGGGAGGCGAAGGGCGCGGGGCGCGTGGGATCGGCGGGGGAGGGCAGCTGCAGCACCATGCCGGGCTTGTAGAGCCGCAGCTTGAACGCCCGGCAGCAGCCCGTGGAGGGCAGCATGGCCCCGTAAAAGTATTCCGCGATGCCGCCGCAGCGGTATACGTGGAAAAAATCGTAAGGCCGGTAGGCCAGCAGCCGGGTCTTGTCCTCGTGCCCGGTGCGGGCGAAATAGCGGATGGCCTCGTCCCGGGTCCAGGTCTCCTTTTCAAAGGGCAGATCTTCCCGGACGATGCGGCGCATTTCCTTTTCCAATGCCGCCAGGGTGCCGGCGTCCATTTCCCTTTCCAGCACGCGCATGTACAGCCCGTAGCCGATGGAATGCTCGATGCGCAGGTGCTCCCCGGGCAGCACCCGGTGCATGGCCAGCAGCAGTATGAAGCGCAGCGAGCGCTCGTAGATCCTGCGGCCCTCTTCGTTCTGATAGGTAATGGGGTGCAGCGTGCAGTCCTTTTCCACCGGCTGGCTGAGCTCCATCACCCCGCCGCCGCAGAAGCACCCCAGGGCGCCGGGGAGGGATTCCGGGGCCAGGGCGGAAATGGCCTCCCGCACGGTGACGGGGGAAGAAAATTCGCGCTGGCGATCCATCATGCGGATGATCATGGCTGTCTCCTTTTACGGGTTTCCGGCGGCCTGCTGGGCGGAAATCTTCTGGGCCCACTGCAGGTGCTTGGTGTGCACATAGGGCTTGCTCTGCTCCTCGGACAGGGCGGAGGAGCGGGTCATGATCCGCTTGCCCTCGTCGTTCTTGCCGAAGGCCAGCTTCACGAAGGCCAGCCCGTGGTCCGGGCAGTCCGCCAGGGCCATGTACTGGTCGTTCCGCTGCAGCACGTATCCCTCCGGCACCGCCATGCGCTTGCCGCATACGGGGCAGGGGGGCTGCATGGCCGCGGTGCTTTTCAGGGCGTCCTTCATGCTCCGCACCCGCAGAATCGCCGTGCTTTCCTTCTTTTTCCGCTCCATGTGCACCAGCTTCCGGGGGGTCAGGGGATAATTGAGCACCTTTCCCGGATCGGGCAGCTTCAGGAACACCAGGGCGGTATAGTACGCGTCGTTGACGGCGTTATGGAAGGGCATCGTTTCCTCGTCGGGCACGATCTCCATTTGTTCCATGGCGGCCTTGAGGCCCTTGCGGTCCTTGGGGGAGCCGATGGCGTCGCCGAAGTACTTCTGGGCGTCGTAAATGGGGGCCAGCCGGGTTTCGCAGCCGAAAAACGTCATGTTCTGGTTCAGAACGGAAATATCGTCGCAGCCCCAGGTGAGCAGCACGTAATTGTCGCCGCACCACTTGGCGAAGGCCTCCACGGCCTCGTTGAAGGCGGGGGCGGAGGACAATTCTTCCTGGCTGATGTGGGTGATCCGGGCGATGCGGGGGTGCAACCGCAGGTAGTGCTGGGGCTGGATCAGCTGGGAAAAGGAATCCGTCACCCGCAGGTTTTCGTCGATCCGCACCGCGCCGATCTGGATCATTTCAAACAATAATTTGCCGCCCACGCTTTTGTAGGCGGGGGAATGATAGGAAATGGGCTGGTTCCATTCCAAATCCAAAACAATGTATTGCATCGGGGATCATCCTTCCAGTTACTGATCGATTTTATATTGCCGGAACGCGTTTTCCGCCCACAGGTGCATCCGGGGGATCACGGAGAGAATCAGCAGCGCGATGGCGATGCCGAACGGGACCCAGCCCCACCAAAGCGCCAGCCCCGCAAAAACGAACGCCCCCGCCGTCCACGCGGCGAACAGCCGCCCGTAATCCCGGGCGATGGCCGCCCGGTCGTACCGGGCCTGTTCCTTTTCCGTCATGGCGTTGAAGCCCGCGATGAGATTGCAGGCTTTCTCCTTCCGCCGGAAAAACAGCGCGGCAATAACCAGGAACACCGCGCCCGTGGCGGCCAGCGTGATTGCCAGGATCACATTCGTCTCGTTCATGCCGTTTCTCCCCCCAGCGCGCTTTCCGCGGCGGATTTTCCCGCCAGCGCGCCGGTGCACCAGGCGATGTGCAGGTTGTAGCCGCCGGTGTGGGCGTCCACGTCCAGCACCTCCCCGGCGAAGTACAGCCCGGGCAGGCGCTTGCTTTCCATGGTGCCGGGGCGCACGTCCCGCACGTCCACGCCGCCCCGGGTGACGATGGCCTCTTCGATGGGCCTCAGGCCGCATACCGTGAGGGGCAGCGCCTTGAAAGCGCCGGCCAGGGCGGCGCGCATGGGGGCGGTCACCTGGCTGCACGCCGTTTGTCCACACAGGCCGCACAAGGCCGGGAACAGGGCGGCGAAGCGCTGAGGCAGCATGGATTGCAGCACGGAGGAAAGCTGCTTCTTCCCCCCGGCGGCGAGCTCCCGCACCAGCCGCGCGTCCACCTGTTCCTTCGTCAGCCCCGGCTTCAGGTCCACCGTGATTTCCGCCCGGCCGCTTTCCGGCAGATGGGCGGAGCATTCGATGGCCAGGGGGCCGGATACGCCGAAATGGGTGAAGAGCATCTCGCCCATTTCGGAATATATCATTTTACCACAGGACCGGGCGTGAAGGCAAACATTTTTGAGGGTCAGCCCCTGCAGCTCGGCGGGCCACTTTTCCTCCGTGACCAGCCCGGACAGGGAGGGCCGCGGTGCAGCGATCCGGTGGCCCGTTTCCCCGGCCCAGCGGAAGCCGTCCCCGGTGGAGCCGGTGGCGGGATAGGAAAGCCCGCCGGTGCAGACGATGACCCGCCTGGCGGCCAGGAACCGCCCGTCTGCCGCTTCCGCGCCGATGGCCGCGCCGTTTTCCGCGGCCACGCGCCGGATCTCCGTATGCAGCAGGATGCGCACCCCGGCGGCGCGCAGGCCCTTTTCCAGCGCTTTCGTTACGTCGCTGGAGTGGTCGGATATCGGGAAGGCCCGGCGGCCGCGCTCGATTTTCGTTTCGCATCCCAGCTCCCGGAGCAGGGAAAGCAGGTCCTGCGGCATCAGGAGCCCCAGGGCGCTGTATAAGAACCGCGGGTTCCGGGGCACTTCCCGGAGGAATTCCTCCTGATCCTGGCAGGCGTTGGTGACGTTGCAGCGGCCCTTGCCGGTGATGTACACTTTTTTGCCCAGCTTTTCATTCTTTTCCGCCAGTGTCACCCGGGCGCCGGCGCGCGCAGCAAACAGCGCGGCCATCATCCCGGCCGCGCCGCCGCCGATCACCAGTACGTCGGATGGGTCTGTCATCATAACTCAAAATCCTGCAGGGCGGGCCCGAAGGCCGCGTTATGGTCGGCAAAGGCGCCCAGGAACGTGCAGGTCACATGCCCGGCGCGCATGAGGGCGTAGTCGCTGCCCTCCTCCGGCTCCTCCATGGGCACGCCGGAGGTATCGTTGGCGGCGATCCACAGATAGGTCTGTCCCAGGGGGCTGACGCGCTTTTCGTATCCGTCCTGGTAGTAAGCCTGGCTCAGGGGGCAGACCCGCAGGGGCTTCCATTCCTCCGGGGGAATGGCGGGGGCGTTGATATTGATGAGGGTGAAGCGGGGCAGCTTCGTATCCCGGAACCGTTCCGCCATGCGGATGGCCAGGTCCGCCAGCCGCTCCAGCATCCGGGCGTCCGCCCCCACCATGATGGATACGGCCATGGCGGGCATATACAGCATGGCGGCTTCCCGGGCAGCGGCCACGGTGCCGCTGTAATAGGTGGCGCTGCCGGCGTTTTCGCCCCGGTTGATGCCGGAAATGCAGAAATCCACGGGATCCCCCGTCAGATCCGGCACCACGCGCACGCAGTCCGTGGGCGTGCCTTCCACGGCGTAGGCCCGCACGCCCTCCCAGGGGATATTGTGCACCAGCAGGGGGGTGCGCAGGGTGATGTGCTGGCTGTTGGCGCTGCACTGGCCCATGGGGGCGCTGACGGTGACCCGGTGGCCCCGGCGCAGGGCGGCGTCCGCCAGGGCGCGGAGGCCCTCGGCGTGGATGCCGTCGTCATTGGTAAGCAGGATGTGCATTTTGCGCTCCTTCCTCAAAATCAGCTTCCCTGCCATTATACAGGAAAAACCCGTCCGGCGCAAGCATGCGGCGCGATTCCGGGCGCATATCCTGCCCCGAGGGGAGGAATGAGCCATGGAAAAGGGATACGGCATGCTGCGGGGCCGGCAGGGAGCGGCGGGATACGTACGGGCCGCGGGGGAAAACAGGCGCGTTTTCGCCCGGGGGCTTCCGCCGGGGGCGGAAGCGGCGCTGTGGCGGATCGAAGGGGAAAAGGCCTGCCGCTGCGCGGGCGGAAAGGCGGACCGGGAAGGGAACTGGGCCGGGGAGGCCCACGGGGCGGGTCCGCTGTTCGTGACGGCGGCGAGGCGCGTGATCATGTGGGAGGAGGGGACTTCGGCGGAGGAAAGCTATTTCCGGTGCTGCGGCGCGCTGAAAAAAGCGGCGGAAAAGCCGCAGAAAAAAGGGACGCCGCCGGCGCCCCCGGAAAACCCGGTTCCGGAAGAAAAAAGGCCCGCGGAGGGCCCGCCCGCGCCCCGGGAAATGCCGGCAGCGCCGGAACGCCCCGCCGTCCCGGAACCGGCCCGGCGCGCGTCGGCGGATACGCCGCCGGTGGACGCCCTGCCCGTTCTTTCCTGGCCCCGGGGAACGGAGGAACTGCGGCCGTTTTTCGAGCTGCTGCCGCCCTTTTCGCCGTTTTACGCCCCGGGATGGCGCTTCGTGCGCGCGCCTTCGCCCCTGCCGGGCACGGCTTACTGCGCCCTGGGGCGGTACGTCCGGGACGGACGGGTGCGACGGATCGCTTACGCCCTGCCCGGCACCCCCTACCGGCCCCCGGCGGAGCTGCCGGGGTACCGGTATCATCTGGGCTATTGGGTGCTGGAAAAGGAGGCGACGTGAGAAGGCCCGGCCGCTACGCTTCCACCCGCCGGTACTCCAGGTGCCCGCCGGGCACGCCGATGCCCACGCCGTCGAAAGCGAGGGCGTCCGCCTGCCAGGTGAAGGCGCCGTCCAGGGTAAGGGGGGAATCGGGGGAGCGCAGCGCCACGCGCAGCTTGCCCTCCTGCCAGCCGTAAGCGCCGAACAGGCGCACCGTCGTCTTTTCGTCCATGGGCAGCATGGCGGAAAGGCCGGCCTTGCCCCGGGGCAGGTACAGGCGGATCAGCGGCCGGCCGGGGAGTTCCAGCCGGAGCTCGATCTGGTCCAGCAGCGCCCGGCGCATGGAAAGGCGGATGCGCTCCCCCTGCTGCACCATTTCAAAGACGCCGTCCGGCAGGGGCAGGCCGCTCCCGTCGTCGGCGGGGAAATCATAGCGAAGGGCCGCGATGCGCTTTCGCAGATCGGCCTGCTCCCGCTCCGTGCCTGCCGGGGCGTCGAAGGCGGGGAAAACGTGCTCCCGGATCAGCCGGAATTCCGCGCCCATATCGCCGGCGGCGCAGGTGACGGCCAGCACGGCGTCCCGCTTCTCATCCACGATGCAGGCCTGGCCCATGGCTCCGTCGCCCCGGTAGCGGCCGTCCATGCAGCGCCAGAACTGGAAGCCGTAGCCCTGGGCCCATTCGTTGCCCTCCTGGGGCTGGCCTTCATAGTTGGCGATGTGCTCCCGGGTGGCCAGGTCCACCCAGCCCTCGGGCAGTACCTGCTTTCCCTGCCAGACGCCTTTCTGCAGCAGGCACTGGCCGAAACGGGCGATGCTGTCCGCGGACAGATGCAGCCCGAACCCGCCGCAGCACACCCCCTGGGGGCTCTTGTCCCATTCCGGGGTTTCGATGCCCAGGGGAGAGAACAGCCGGGGGATCAGGTAATCCCGCACGGTTTCGCTCACGGCCTTCTGCACCATGCAGGAGACCAGGTAGGTGCCGAAGGTGTTGTAATGAAAGTGGGTCATGGGGGGATGGACCAGCTTGTGGCTGAGCACGTGCCGGGCCCAGGTGACGCCGGGATCATAGGAAGGGGAATCGGAGGCCTCCTCCAGGCCGGAGCCCATCGAAAGCAGCGTTTCCACCGTGACGCAGCGCAGCTCCTCCTCCCGCCCTTCCGGGATCTCCTCGGGCAGCACCTCGGTTACGCTGCTGTCCCAGCGCAGCTTCCCTTCGCTGACGGCAAATCCCGCCGCCGCGCTGGTGAAGGATTTGCTCAGGGAAAACAGGGCGTGGGGCGTTACGTCGTCATAGGGGGAAAAGTTCATTCTGCACACGGTTTTTCCGTGGCGCAGCAGGATCAGGCTGTGAAACTGCACCTGGTCGCGGATCTTTTCCCATGCGTCCAAGAACCGGATCAGGCCCGCGGAGGAAACGCGCGCCTCCTCCGGCGAGGACCAGGCGGGGAACTGAAAGGAACCGGGCATATGGGCACCTCCCCAAAGCTGTATTTTTTTCTGAAAACAGTTTACCGCAAATCACCCTCGCCGGCAAGGGGAAACGCCGCCTTTTACGGCCCGGGAGTATTGAAAAATCCGTAATCCGGGGAAAATCCCCGGAGGAAGGCCCTTGAAAAAAACGCCCGGGAGGGATACAGTATGCCTGTATAACGCACAGGACGGGAGGGGCATACCATGTATCAGGCAAAGGGCAGATGGGCGCTGATCACCGGCGCGGCCCGGGGCATCGGCTATCTGACGGCAAAATTCATGGCGGAGCAGGGCTGCAATCTGATCCTGCACAGCCGGGATCTTTCCCATACGGAAAAGGCGCTTGCGGAAGTGCGCGCCCTGGGCGTGGAGGCCCGGGCCGTGGCGGCGGACCTGAACGATCCGGACCAGGTAAAGCGGATGCTCGGGGAAATCGACGCCATGGGCGTGGACGTGGACATCGTCTTGAACAACGCGGGGCTGCAGATCGCCTACCGGACGGAATATTTCGATACCCCCGTATCGGATTACGAGATCAGCTTCCGGGTGAACACCATTTCCCCGGCCATGATCTGCTATCATTTCCTGCCGAAAATGATCGCCCGGGGCACGGGGCGGATCGTGAACACCACCAGCGGCATCCGCCTGGAGCCGCAGCAGGCGGGCTACTCCGCCAGCAAGGCGGCCCTGGACAAGATCACCATAGACCTGGGCTCCACCGTTCAGGGCACGGACGTGCTGATCAACCTCACCGATCCCGGCTGGTGCCGTACGGACCTGGGCGGGCAGCACGCTCCCAACGCCCCGGAGAGCGCCATTCCCGGCATCGCCGTGGGCGCGTTCGTGAACGACGGGAAATCCGGAAGGTATCTGGGCGCGCAGCATTTCGCGGGCATGACGCTGGAGGACGCGGTGAAGAAAGCCGAAGCGGAATTCGACAGCCCGTATTGACCGCAGACCGGAAAAAAGCGGAATTGTGATTCCGCTTTTTTTCGATCCATCAATTTCTTGCAAAACGGCATTTTCGCCAGCGAAAACGCTCCTTTTGCGGCCAGAAATTGATAGAGGAAGCAAATTTCATTTGCTCCTCGGCGACGTACATGCCGCCTGCGGATGATAATCGAAGGGGCTGCGGCCCCGGTTACATTCATTGAGCGATAAAATACAAAAGGACGCAATTTCACCGGTATGGTGTATCATTGCGCCCTTGTTTTCTATTCTTCCCCATGATATGATGATAGCGACAAATCGGGATTTATGGAGGTTGCAAGTGAATAAGATCAGAATGATTGCTGACCGCGAAACGAATTATATATATCATATGCTATCAGTAGCCAGGTGCGGTTATGACAACGACTATGGTGCAAAATATCGCGGTGATTATCTGGAGGAAGATCTTGCTACGATAAAGAAGCATGAGCGCCTGATTACGTGCGCAGGGGGATCACACTGGGGAGAACTGTATACCCTTATGCTTTGCTATCCTGCTGCGCAATGGGCTGGAGACGCAAAATCGTATTATCAGGAGATTATCCGCCAGGCTGACAGTGGAGACGTTCCAGAGCATTTTCATGCTCTTGTCCCAGCTGCGCGGGAAATAGCAGATGTCATGGTCAGAAATTACGATCACTATATCAACGATATATGGCCGGAGGACAAGAAATCACTGGAAGATTACATTGCCCAAGTGATGCCTCTTTTTGAGCAGAGTGACTTTACCGATCGGGCAGAGACAGTTGTGGGCTGTACATTATCTGTGGAAGCATTTCATCCATCTATGGTCACATCGATTCAACATGGTGCTGAAGCCATAGATATTTCTGAAACACATGACATTTTCGGAATTTGCCGGAGTCCGGAAGACAGTTTCCTTTTTATCGGACATGAGTTTATTATCTACCTGCTGAAACAGGCGTTACGGGAAGAAGATGCTTTTCGGCGTTTTGAGACTTGGGAACCGACAGAAGCATTAGCGGAATACTATCTGAAGAAACTAACCGGGAATACGCTCTTTGGCGGAGTGGGAAAATGGATCGAACTGTATTCTCAATGTTCAGAAAAAGGGAAACCGTCCGCTGCCGAATTATACAGAAAGGCCCTTACGAAGTTGATTCCATGAGAGGATAATTGGCAGCTGCTTGCTATCAGTATATTGATGGTTACATGGAAGGAAAAGAAAAATGGACAGCATGCTGATAATTACCGATCCGAGAATAAGGAATTTGATCAAAGAAGCAATGATTTGTCTCTTGACTCTCCTCCAGGGGGAGGCCCTATGATGAGCGCTGAGGAGAGGAGGCTGACAGCGTGCTGAAGATCGGTGAATTCTCCAGGCTGTCCCACCTGACAGTGAAGGCCCTTCGGTTTTATGAGAAGGAGG
>JAILBG010000038.1:0-23198 GCA_024681215.1 Clostridiales bacterium | reverse complement strand
GGCACTTCTTTCCCGGAATAGCGCAGCGCCTGATCCCCGATCTCCAGGCCGTCGCCGTCGTGCAGCGTGCGGGTGAGGCGGGCGTCGCAAAGCAGCGCGCCGCCCCGGCGGTAAGGCTTGCCCGCCGTGCCGATCACGACGCCCTCCGGCGCGGCCCGGTCCGGGAAAATGATGCCTGCGTCCTGGGCGTTCCCCGGATACCCCCGGGTGAAGCCGCCCCGGGAAAAAATCTGGGTGAGGGCTTCCTTTTCCGCCGCGTCCGCCGGGGAAAAGCGGCCTTCCGCCAGCGCGTCCAGCGCCCGGCGGTAGGCGTTCGTTACGGTGTACACGTATTCGGGCCGCTTCAGCCGGCCCTCGATCTTGAAGGAATATACCCCCGCTGCCGCCATTTTATCCAGTTCGTCCCGGGCGCACAGATCCCGGGGGGAGAGCCACGCGCCGGGCCGGCCCTGATAGGCATAGGGCAGGCGGCAGGGCTGGGCGCAGCGCCCGCGGTTTCCGCTGCGGCCCCCGATCATGGAGGAAAACAGGCATTGCCCGGAGCAGCTGACGCACAGGGCGCCGTGGCAGAAGGCCTCGATCTCGATGCCCGTTTCCGCCGCCAGGCGTATTTCCTCCAGGCTGCATTCCCGGGCCATCACCGCCCGGGACGCCCCCAGGGACTGCACGAGCCGCGCCCCCGCGGCGTTGTGCAGCGCCATCTGGGTGCTGGCGTGAACGGGCAGTTCCGGATATTCCTCCCGGCAGATCTTCAGGATCCCCAGATCCTGCACCAGCACCGCGTCGGCCCGCAATTCCCGCAGCAGCGACAGGGTATCCCGGACGGCGTTCAGCTCCTCTTCCTTGGCCAGGATATTCACCGTCACATAAATACGCCGCCTGTGCAGATGCGCCAGGCGGACGGCTTCCCGGAGGGTATCCGGGTCGAAACCGGCGGTTTGCCGCGCGCCAAAGGCGGCCGCGCCCAGATATACGGCGTCCGCCCCGCCGCACAGCGCGGCCCGCAGCGATTCCATGCTGCCGGCGGGAGCAAGCAGCTCCCGCGGCGTTTCTTTATTTTCCGGCATGCTTCAGTTCGTTCAGCTCCTGCCGCGCCTGCATCAGCTCCCGGCGCAGCCGGGTATTGTCGTCCTGGGCGGTGAGCAGTTCATCCGCGATGGAAAGCCCGGCGATCACCGCGGCGCTTTCCCGGTTCACAAAGCCGCTGGACTGGGTTTCGGCAATTTTCCGGTCCACATACACGGCCACTCTGCGCACGTGCTCCGGCGCGTCGCCGCTGGTGAGGGTATAATCCCTTCCGGCGATGCGCAGGGTATAGGTGCGGTCGTCCCTGCGGGTGATCATATCCAGTTGAAGGGGTAATACTGCCCCTTGGTGTCCACGCGGATGGACTGGATGCGCTGGTCGGTCAGGGGCTTATCCCGCCCGTCCCGGGGGGCGCTGACGATCTGCTCCGCGTATTCCATGCCCTCCAGCACCTTGCCGAAGGCGGCGTAGGAGCCGTCCAGGTGCGGAGAATCGCTGGTCATGATGAAAAACTGGCTGCCGGCGGAATCCGGGTCCATGGCCCGGGCCATGGAGAGCACCCCGTAGGTGTGCTTCAGGGGATTTTCCACGCCGTTCCGGGCAAATTCGCCTTTGATGGAATAGCCGGGCCCGCCGGTGCCGGTGCCCTTGGGGCAGCCCCCCTGGATCATGAACCCGGGGATCACCCGGTGGAAAATCAGCCCGTCGTAGAAGCCGCCGTTGGCCAGGGACGCGAAATTGCCCACGGACTGAGGCGCGAATTCGGGGTACAATTCGCCCTTCATTTCGCCGCCGTTTTCCAGTTTGATCACGAAGGTGGGATGCGTTTGCTCGCTCATAGGAATCGCCTCCGTTTTTCCGGTTTGGGACGCAGGATCCTTTCTGATTATGATATGCCTTTTCCCGCGTTTTGTCAATCCTGCCCCCTTCCGGGGGCCGGAGCGGGGGGAAACGGTTGCAATTCAAGGGAAGGTGCGGTATAATTGCACGGGATTTATGGGAAAAGGACGGAGGGCCGGGGAAAACCATGAGCACCAGCGAAAACCGGAAAAGGCGCGGGAGCGCGGAGGGAAATCCTTGGGCTGCGGCGGTCCTGGCGGGGCTGACGGGCCTTGCCGCGCGCGCGGCGGCGCTGCTGCCGCTGTATTTCCTGCCGGTGGATTTTGCCAAAGGCTTTCCGGGCTGCGCGGGATTGATCCTCTCCGCGCTGGTTTGGGTGTTCGCGGTGATCCCCCTGCGCTGCCGGAACCGGGAGAGCGTGCGGCGGGCCTTCTATTCCCGGCATCACGCCGCCCGGGGCGTGCCGTATCTGAAATGGCTGGGCGCCGGGCTGATCCGCCATCTGAAGGGCTGGCTGTGGGGGCTGCCGTTCCTGGCCGGCCTGGGCTACTGCGGCTATTACCTGGTGACGGGGTACGATACGCTGTCCGTTACGGACATGTGGCGGCCGGTGCAGAACCTGCCCGCCCTGCTGGGAATGAAGCCCTCCCTGGCGGGGGGGATCCTGGTGGCCGCTGCGGCTCTTATGCTGCTGGGCGTCCTGTTCGCCTACGGCTGGCGGCGGGACATGGCGGCGGAATTCCTGCCCGTGCGGTCCATGGAGCGAAAAAGCGTATTTCGCTGGTCCCGCAGGATGCGCAGGCATCACGGAAAGGAACTGGCGAAATGCACCCTGATCAATTTCCTGCTGTGGCTGCCCGGGGCGCTGGGGATCGGCGCGGCGGCGTTTTCCCTGCGGGGGCGGGTGGACGCGTCTGGGGCCATGGCCCTGAGCGACAGTTTGAAAAGCCTGATCCGGAACGGCATTTCCCGGGATCTCCTGCTGCAGCTTTCGGCGGTGTTCTTTCTGGTGTATTTCCCCCTCTGCGTGTACCGGAAAATGCGCATTGCGAAAGCCGTGGCCGCCCTGATGCGGGAGCATATTAGGAAAGCGGAGGCGCAGAAGCATGCGGCTGGATAAGCTGCTTTCCCATCTGGGGGTCGCGTCTCGGAGCGAAACGAAGGCGCTGGTGCGCGGCGGCCGGGTGCTGATCGCCGGGGAACGGGCGAAAAGCGCCGACGCGGAGGTGCCCCCCGGGACGGCGGTGACGCTGGACGGGCGGGAGATCGACGTCCGGCTGGAGCGGTTTTTGATGATGAACAAGCCCGCCGGAGTGCTCACCGCCGCGGAGGACAGACGGCAGAAAACGGTGATGGACCTGCTGCCCCCCGCCTACGCCGCCCTGGGCTGCATGCCCGTGGGACGGCTGGACAAGGACACCACGGGCCTGCTGCTTTTCACCACCGACGGCGTGCTGGCCCACCGGCTCATTGCCCCCAGATCCCACGTGGACAAGGTGTACATCGCCCGGGTGGACGGGGCGCTGACGGCGGCGGACGCTTCGGCCTTCGCCGCGGGGATCGCCCTGGGGGATTTCACCGCCCTGCCGGCGGAACTGGAGATCCTTTCTCCGGATACGGGCCGGGTAACGGTGCGGGAAGGAAAGTACCATCAGGTGAAAAGGATGTTCGCCGCCCGGGGAAAGCCCGTGACGGCGCTGGAAAGGGTCGCTTTCGGCCCCCTGACGCTGGACGGGGGCCTGGCCCCCGGGGAATACCGGGAACTGAACGCGGAGGAGACCGCCGCCCTGTACGCGGCGGCAGGCATACGGCATGAATGATCATTATTACAGCGCAGACCCGCAAAGCAGCCATCGCTACGCCCCGGCGGAATACGCCTACCGGGGGGCGGCGCTGCGCTTCCTCACCGACGCCGGGGTGTTTTCCCGGGGCGAAGTGGATTTCGGCACGGACGTGCTTTTGAACGCCCTGCCGGAGGATATCGCCGGCCGGGTGCTGGACCTGGGCTGCGGCTGGGGCGCCGTGGGGGTCAGCGTGGGCAAGCGCTATCCCGATTGCCGGATCGTGATGACCGACGTGAACGCCCGGGCCGCCGCCCTGGCCGCGGAAAACGCCCGGAATAACGGCGTGAAGGCCGAAACCGTGACCGGGGACGGGCTGGAAAACGTGACGGGCGCGTTTGATTATATCCTCACCAATCCCCCCATCCGGGCGGGCAAGCAGGTGATTTACGCCCTGTTCGCCGCCTGCGCGGAGAGGCTGACGGCGGCGGGGGAAATGTACCTGGTGATCCGGAAGCAGCAGGGGGCGGAATCGGCGGTGCGGTATCTGAAAACGCTGTTCTGCGCGGTGGACACCATTGACAGGAGCGGCGGGTTCCACGTGATCCGCTGCCGGGAGGCCAAAGGAAATGACGTTTGATCAGGCATATTTCGACGCGGGCGTGGACCGGCGGGGCACCCAATGCGAAAAAAGGGACGATCCCCGGGTGCTGCCCGAGGGCGGCGTGCCCCTGTGGGTGGCGGATATGGATTTCCCCTGCGCCCCCGCCGTCGTCGAAGCGGTGCGCCGGCGGGCGGCCCACCCCTGCTACGGATACAGCAGCGGCGCGGCGGAGGAGGAATGCACCGCGGCGCTGTGCGCCTTCTGGCGCAGGCGGCACGGCCTGGCGCTGCAAACAGAGCAGTGCGTCACGCTGCCCTGCGTGATCACGGGCCTCAAAATCTGCGTGCGGCTGTTCACGAAGCCCGGGGACGCGGTGGCCATGTTCACCCCGGTGTACGGGCCCTTCTATGAAGCGGTGCGGCTGAACGGCCGCCGGGCGGCGGCGGTGCCGCTGCTGCCGGACGGAGCGGGCCGGTATCCCATGAACCTGAAAGGCATGGAGGACACTTTGAAGGCCGGCGCGCGGCTGATCATGCTCTGCAATCCCCACAACCCGGTGTCCCGGCTGTGGACGAAGGAAGAGCTGACGGCCCTGGCGGAGCTGGCGGCCGCCTATGACGTCAGGATCGTCAGCGACGAGATCCACGCGGATTTCGTTTACGCCCCCGGCGCATTCACGCCCATCCTGTCCGTGGAAAAGGCGAAGGGCCGGGCGGTGATGCTCTGCTCCGCCAGCAAATCCTTCAATGTGGCGGGGCTGCAGCAGGCCGCGGCGGCGGCGCTGGACCCGGCGCTTACGGAGGCCATCCGGCGGGAAATGGAAGAATGCGGCGTCACCGCCGGCAATATTTTCGCCATGGCGGCGGCGACGGCGGCGTACAGGGACGGCGACGAATGGCTGGACGGGCTGCTGCGCTATCTGGACGGCAGCCGGAAGCTGCTCCGGGAATATACGGAAGCCCGTCTGCCCCGGGCCCGCCTTTCGCCGGTGGAGGCCACGTACCTGGGCTGGCTGGACCTGCGCGCTTACGGTTTTTTCTGCGATGAACTGCGGATCAGATGCGCCCGGCAGGGCGTGGCCTTCACCGGCGGCACGTTTTTCGGGCCGGAGGGCGAAGGCTTCCTGCGGGTGAATTTCGGCTGCCCCCGGCGGCAGCTGACAGCGGGCATGGACCGACTGCGCCGTGCCCTGGAGGAGGAGTAAAGCACATGGATCGGATCGAGGAACTGCTGGCATCTTACCGGGAAGAAATGATGGAAACGGTGCAGAAATGGGTGCGCATCCCCAGTGTCAAGGGGGAGCCCGCTCCCGGCGCGCCCTTCGGCGGGGAAATCCGCCGGGCGCTGGACGCAGCCATGGAGGACTGCGCCGCCTTCGGGCTCAGGACCCAGATTTTCGACGGCTACGCCGGCCACGCGGACCTGGGGGAAGGGGATACCCGGGACGCATTGGCCATCCTGGCCCATCTGGACGTGGTGCCCGTGGGCGACGGCTGGCAGCGGGAGCCCTTCGGCGCCCAGCGGGAGGACGGGAAGATCTTCGGCCGCGGCACCAGCGACGATAAGGGCCCCGCCGTGGCGGCGCTCTACGCCCTGCGGGCCGTCAAGGAAGCGGGGGTGCCCCTGCGCCGGAAGGTGCGTCTGATCCTGGGCTGCGACGAGGAGTGCGGCTCCTCCGATATGGCGTACTATAAAAAGACCGGCGAAATGCCCCGGTCCGGCTTCAGCCCGGACGCGGATTATCCCGTGATCAATATTGAAAAGGGCGGCTGCCACCTGAAATTCGCCGGGGATTTGAGCCCGGAGGGCCTGCAGGTCCTGTCCATGCAGGTGGGGGAAAGGGCCAATGTGATCCCGGGCTTCGCCTCCGCCCTGGTGGAGGGGGACGAGGAAACCGCCCGGAAAGCAATGGAAGCGGGGGAAAGGCTGGGCTTTCCCGTGACGGCCACCCTGGGCAACGGCGCGGTGATCATCGAAACCGTGGGCGTCACCGGCCACGCGGCCTTCCCCGGCCATGGGCGCAACGCCATCGGGCAGATGCTGCTTCTGTTCCGGGAGCTGGGCGTGCAGGGCGTCCTCAGGGATATGGCGGACGCCGTGGGCATGACCTGGCGGGGGGAAAACCTGGGCATCGACATGCGGGACGGCGTCTCCGGCGAGCTCACCGCCAGCCTGGATATCATCCGGGTGGAGGGCGGCCGGATGGAGGCGCTGATGGACATCCGCTATCCGGTGCTGCTGAACCTGGACGCCATGGTGGATACGGCAAAGATGCGCCTGCCGGACGTGGAGATCACCGTGGCGGGCAGCCGTCCGCCGCACTTCGTCAGCGAACGGACGGAGCTGGTGCAGGAGCTGCTGGAAGCGTACCATGAGGTCACCGGCGGGGAAAAGCGCACCGTCGCCATCGGCGGCGGCACTTACGCCCAGTCCCTGGAGGAAGGGGTCGCCTTCGGCGCGCTGTTCCCCGGAGAGCCCGAAATGGCCCATCAGGCCAACGAGTACATGACGGAAGAATCCATTTTCCAGAACGCCCGGATCTTCGCCCGCGCCATCGTGCGGCTGGCGGGGAAGAACAGCGAGGAGGATACCGATGGCGACCGTTGAAGTGATTACCTGCATCAACTGCCCCATGGGCTGCCGGATGGAAGTGGAAAGGGAAGGGGAAACCGTCCTGTCCGTAACGGGGAACACCTGCAAACGGGGGGACGCCTACGCCCGGCAGGAATGCGTCAGGCCCCTGCGGATGGTGACGGCGGTGGCTCCGGTGGAAGGCCGGGACATGCCCGTGAGCGTGAAAACCCGGACGCCCATCCCCAAGCAGGAGATCGGCGCCTGCATGCGCGCCATTATGGAAGCGCCCTTCCGGGCCCCCATCGCCGCCGGGGACGTGCTGATCGAAAACGTGTGCGGCACCGGGGTGGACGTGATCGCCACCAAGGCGGTGCCGTGAGGCTGGCGGATACTTTCTTCCGCGGGGACGTAATGGATGCTGCGCCCGCCCTGGTGGGGGCGTATCTGTGCCGCCGGACGGCGGACGGGCGCGTGCTCCGGGGCCGGATCACGGAGACGGAGGCGTACCGCGGGGAAGAGGACGGGGCCTGCCATGCCCGGGCGGGGCGCACGAAGCGTACGGAAATGCTGTACCGGGAGGGCGGATATGCCTATGTGTACCTGGTGTACGGGCTGCACTGGCTGTTCAACGTGATCACCGGGCCCGCGGACGCGCCCCAGGGCGTGCTGATCCGGGCGTTGGACAAGCCCCTGGACGGCCCGGCCAAATGGACCCGGGCTTTTTCCGTCACGGGGGCGCAGAACGGGCTGTATCTCCCGGACAGCGAGGAAATCTGGCTGGAGGCCGGGGAAAAGGCAAAGATCCGCACCGCGGCCCGGGTGGGCATCGATTTCGCCCCGGAGCCGTGGAAAAGCATGCCCTGGCGGTTTATTCTGGATGAATGAGGAGAGATGGACCATGCCCCTTGCGCCAATCCTGATGACGCCGGCCTATCGCTGCGGGGATGCGACCCCCTGGGGCGGGGACGGGCTGCGGCGGCTGTTCGGCAGGAGCATCCCGGACGAACGCACCGGGGAGAGCCTGGAGGTCAGCGCCATTCCCGGGCTGGAAAGCCGGGATGAAAACGGAACGCCCCTGAGCGCCCTGATCGCCCGGTACGGGGAAAGGCTGACGGGGAAGGGCTTTTGCCGGCCTTTCCCGCTGCTGCTCAAGCTCCTGGACGCCCGGGACGCCCTGAGCGTGCAGGTGCACCCCGACGACGCCTACGCCGCCCGGACGGAGGGCAAATTGGGCAAAACCGAGGCGTGGCACATCCTGTACGCCGTGCCCGGGGCCGAACTGGTCTACGGCGTGGTGCCCGGGGCGACGAAGGAAGCCCTGACGGAAGCCTCCCGCAGGGGGGCGGAGATCGAAAAGCTGCTGCGGCGGGTGAAGGTGAAGGCGGGGGAAACGTATTTCATTCCAGCGGGCACCGTCCACGCCATCGGGGCGGGGATCGTGCTGTACGAGATCCAGGAAAGCAGCGACGTGACTTACCGCTTCTACGATTGGGGCCGGGTCGGCGGGGACGGGCGGCCCCGGGAATTGCACATCCAAAAAGCGGTGGACGTGGCGGACGTGCATTTCCATCCCGACGCCGTGGGGGAAAAGGAAACGGCCCCGGGCCGGTATTCCCTCCTGGATGAAAGGGTTTTCACCCTGGAAAGGTTTTCGTCCTTCCGCGGCGCGCTGGAAAACGAGCCCCGGCGCTTCCGCTTTTTCACCGCCGTGCAGCCCTGCGTCCTTTCCTGGGACGGGGGCGGGATGACCCTGCCCGCCGGGCGCACCGCGCTGCTGCCCGCCGACGGATTTGACCTGACGCTGGACGCGCCCGCGGCGCTGATGAGCGGCCCGAATGCCGGAAAATTGTAAAAAATGGTATAAAAGTGCAATAAAAATGATAAAATAGCGTCTGCGGTACTTGAAGTGCCGCGGATTTTTTGCTATAATGCACGGGGGTTTGAGAAAATATGGATCAATTGGAACGTTTGCGGGCGCTTTGCCCGGGTGCGGACGTGCGCACCGGAGTGCGTTTGGACAGATACACCACGCTAAGAGTGGGCGGTCCGGCGGATTATTTTTGCGAACCGGAAACCGAGGAGGCCCTCTCCGGGCTGCTGGCCGCGGCGGAAACGCTGGCTTTGCCGGTGCTGCTCATGGGCAACGGCAGCAACCTGCTGGTCCGGGACGGCGGCTTCCGGGGCCTGGCGATCCGGCTGGGCCGGGGGCTTTCCCGGATCGAAAGAACGGAGGGGGGCCTGCGCGCCGGGGCGGGGGCGCTTTTGAGCGTGCTTTCCCGGACGGCCCAGGAGGAAGCTCTTACCGGCCTGGAATTCGCCCAGGGCATTCCCGGGAGCGTGGGCGGCGGGCTGTATATGAACGCCGGGGCCTACGGCGGGGAGCTGGGGCAGGTAACGGAATCGGTGCGGGTGCTTTCCGGCGGCGCGGTCTGCTGCGTACCCGCCGGGGAGATGGGCTTTTCCTACCGGCACACCCGGGCCATGGACGAAAAATGGGTGATCCTGGGGGCGGATTTCCGCCTGGAAAAGGGCGACCCCGAGGCCATCGCCGCCGCCATGCAGGATTATGCGTCCCGGCGGCGGGAGAAGCAGCCCCTGGAATACCCCAGCGCCGGCAGCTTTTTCAAGCGGCCCCCGGGGCATTTCGCCGGCGCGCTGATCGAGCAGGCGGGCCTGAAGGGCTGCGCCGTGGGCGGCGCGCAGGTAAGCCAAAAGCACGCGGGCTTTCTGATCAATCAAGGCGGCGCCACAGCGGGGGATTTCCTCCGGCTCATGGCCCGCGTACAGGACACGGTGGAAGCGCGCTTCGGCGTCCGGCTGGAGCCGGAGGTGCGCATCGTGGGGAGCGAAGGATGAGCTTTTCAGCCCAGGTGAAGCAGGAACTGCTGCGGGTGCGGCCGGAAAAGCATTGCTGCATGCTTTCCGAGCTCAGCGCCCTCACCCAGACCTGCGCGTCCCTGCGCCTCTCCGGCGGCGGCAGGGTGCGGCTGGTGTACGAAACGGAAAACCCGGCCCTGGCCAAGCGCATCTTCCTCCTGCTCAAAAAGCGCATGGAAATCACCCCGGCCCTGGAATTCAAGCGGCACAAGCGGCTGGGAGGGCGGCGGGCGTCGGTGCTGACGGTGACGGAGGGCGATACCCGGCGGCTGCTCATCGCCCTGCGGATGCTGCAGGAATCCGAATCGGGGGCGGTATACCGCGGTATCCCCCGGACGGCCATGAACCGGCGCTGCTGCCGGGCGGCCTTCGTGCGGGCGGCCTTCCTGGGGGCGGGCGCGGTGAGCGAGCCGGAAAGCGGATACCGCCTGGAATTCGTGTCCTCCGGCAGCAAGGCCGAAACCCTGATGAAAATGCTGGAGAAAAGCGGCATCCAGGCCCTGACGGCGAAGCGTCGGGGCAGCGACGTGGTGTACCTGCGCCGGGGGGACGACGTGGTTTCCTGCCTGGCGCTGATGGGGGCGCACCGGGCGCTGATGGACCTGGAAAACACCCGCATCCGCCGGGACGGGCGCAACCAGGCCAACCGCGCCCGGAACTGCGACGAAGCGAACCTGAGAAAACAGCTGGGCGCGGGGGAAAGGCAGCGGCAGGCCATCGTGGGCTATTCCCTGGCCCACAGCCTGGGGGCGCTGCCCCGGGAGCTGCAGGAGATCGGCCGCATGCGGATGCTGCATCCGGAGGTCTCTTTGGAGGAGCTGGGCCAGATGCTCAGCCCGCCGGTGGGAAAATCCGGGGCGAACCACCGGATGCGCCGGCTGATGCAGATCATAGACGGAGAGAAAACGCAAGAGAGGAAGGATTCACATGGTCAGGCTGACGCTGGATTTGACGGGCGTGACCCCCATGACCCGGATGCAGACTGAGCATCTGGCGGAGCTGGCGGCCCGCTTTTCCTCGCGCATCCTGTTTGAGCACCGGAGCCGCATCATCAACGGAAAATCCATGCTGGGGCTCCTGTCGCTGGGCGATACGAAGGGAGAAACGGTGGAACTGATCTGCGACGGCCCGGATGAAGAAGCCGCCGCCCGGGCCATCCGGGAGCATCTGCTGCTGGGGGAAGCGCCGCCCAAATCCGCCGCGGACGCCTGGGCGCTGATGCAGCGGGTAAAGGACCGGTTCGCCGCCATCCTGAATGAAAACCTGGTGGGGCTTTACCTGCACGGGTCCCTGGCGGCGGGGTGCTTTCAGTGGGCCCACAGCGATATCGATTTTCTTGCCGTGGTGAAGAAGGCCCCCTCCCTGCGGGTCAAAACCGCGCTGCTGGCCGCCCTGCGGGAAATCGAAAAGGACGCGCCGCCCAAGGGCGTCGAAATGAGCGTGCTGCTGGCGAAGGACTGCCGGGATATCCGGTATCCCATCCCCTTTGAATTGCACTATTCCTCCGGGTACCGCGCGGCCTTCGATCAGGATCCCCAGGGCTTCTGCGAACGCATGCACGGCACGGACCCGGATCTGACCGCCCATATCCTCTGTCTCCACGCCTTCGGCCGGGCGGTGCTGGGGCCGGATATCCCCCGGGTGTTCGATCAGGTGAAGCGGGAGGACGTGCTTCGCGCCCTCCGGTCCGATGCGGACGACGCCCGGGAGCATCTCCACGAAAACCCCATTTATTTTGTGCTGAATCTGTGCCGGGCCCTGGCCTATGTGCGGCAGGGCCTGGTGCTGACCAAAAAGGACGGCGGCGAATGGGCGCTGCGGGAAGCGCCCCAGCAGTATCAGCCCCTGATCCAGGCGGCGCTGAACGCCTACGCTTCCGGCCTGGATATGACCTACGACGAAGGACAGGCGGAGGATTTCTGCCTGGACGCCCTGGAAGAAATCGACCGTGCATAACAGAAACGGAGGAGAAATCATGCGGAAGATCATCGCGGTATTATTGGCCCTGTGCCTGACGGCGGGGGCGCTGCCCGTACTGGCGGAAGGGTCCGGCGGGAACATCATGACGATGCTGCAGGAAAAGATGAAGAACGACCTGATCACCCGGGAGGAAGCGGCGCCGGCGGAAGAAGCGCAGGCAGATCCCGGAGCGGAGGATCCCGAGGAAGAAGATCCCACCTCCCTGGAGGAAGACCCTGCCCGGGTGGCGGTGAACCTGCAGGCCATCAAGGTGATGCTGGACGAGAACGAATTGAAGTTTACCTATCAGGAAGAGCAGGACAGCTTCCTGCTCAAGTATTCCCTGGAATCGGCCATGGACGCCGCGGACGTCTGGCTGACGGCGTATGACGACGGCGTATGGGTCCGGATCGACTATGAAGAGGAGATCCCGGAGGACAAGTGGGATCAGCTGATGATCCTCTGCTCCCTGTTCAACGAGGACATGCGCCTGGGCTGCTTCTATGTGGACCGGGAGAACGCCTCCATGGGCTACCGCTTCTTCCTGTATACCGACGTTCTGCCTCCCACTCAGCACGCCCTGGCCTTCGCCCTGGTGCTGGGGATCAGCATGCTGGAATACCGTGGGGATGCCGTGGCGGCGGTGCTGCACAGGAACATGTCCGCCTGGGAAGCTTATATGGCGATCGAATGATAACCGGCACGGCATTTATGCCTTTCCGGCGCGCCTCCCTTTCGGGGAGGCTTTTTTGCTGAGATGGCCGGGATGCAGGTTGACAAAACCGCGCGATTCAGTATAAAATAAAATGTTGGCGAATTTGCCGACTGAAAGGGAGAAACCGTATGATTCGCAATGATATCCGCAATATCGCCATCATCGCTCACGTGGACCACGGCAAAACCACCCTTGTGGACCAGATGCTGCGCCAGGGCGGCGTTTTCCGCCAGAACCAGCAGGTGGCCGAGCGCGTGATGGATTCCAACGATCTGGAGCGGGAGCGCGGCATCACCATCCTGGCGAAAAACACCGCCGTACATTACGGGAACGCGAAAATCAATATCGTGGACACCCCCGGCCACGCCGATTTCGGCGGGGAAGTGGAGCGGGTGCTGAAAATGGTGGACGGGGTGCTGCTGCTGGTGGACAGCTTCGAGGGCCCCATGCCCCAGACCCGGTTCGTGCTGCAGAAGGCCCTGGGGCTCCGGCTGCCGGTGCTGCTGGTGATCAACAAGGTGGACCGGCCCGACGCCCGGTGCGAGGAAGTGGTGGACGAGCTGGTGGATCTTCTGATCGAACTGGACGCCGATCCCGCCACCCTGGACCGGCCTATCATCTACGCCTCCGCCCGGCAGGGCACCGCCACCCTGGACCCGGCGGTCCCCGGCGTGGACCTGCGGCCGCTGTTTGACGCCATCATGGAATACATTCCCGCTCCCGAGGGCGATCCGGAGGGGCCCGCCCAGGTGCTGATCTCCACCATCGACTACAACGATTACGTGGGCCGCATCGGCATCGGCCGCATCAGCCGCGGCACGCTGAAGGACAATATGATGGTGGTGCGCTGCAACGCCCAGACCCAGCAGGTGTCCGCCCCCTGGCGGCTGACGGGCCTGAGCCTGTACGACGGGCTCAAGCGCGTGGGCGCCGAAACCGTGGGCATGGGGGACATCGTGGCCCTCACCGGCCTTGCGGACATTTCCATCGGCGACACGGTGTGCGATCCCGCCTGCCCGGAAGCGCTGCCCTTCGTGGCCATCACCGAGCCCACCGTCACCATGACCTTCTCCGTCAACGATTCTCCCTTTGCCGGCCGGGAAGGCCAGTACGTCACCAGCCGGCATCTGCGCGCCCGGCTGTACCGGGAATTGGAAACCGACGTGAGCCTGCGGGTCAAGGACGGGGAGACCCCGGACCAGTTCGAGGTCTGGGGCCGGGGCGAACTGCACCTCTCCATCCTCATTGAAACCATGCGCCGGGAGGGGTATGAGTTCCAGGTGAGCAAGCCGGAGGTGATCTACCGCTATGAAAACGGCGTCAGGCAGGAGCCCATCGAGCGCATGGTGGCGGACGTGCCCCAGGCCTACGCCGGGGCCGTGATCGAGAAGATCGGCCGCCGCCGGGGCACCCTGGAATCCATGGGCGGCAGCGACCGGGTGCGGCTGGAATTCCTGGTGCCCAGCCGGGGCCTGTTCGGCTACCGCAGCGAATTCATGACCGATACCCGCGGCGAGGGCATCATGAGCGCCGTGTTCGATCATTACGAGGATTACAAGGGCGATATCCCCCACAGGAACGTGGGCGCCCTGGTGTGCTACGAGACCGGCGAAACCACCCAGTACGCCCTGTTCAACGTGCAGGACCGGGGCACCCTCTTCGTGGGCAGCCAGGTGCCCGTGTACGGCGGCATGATCTGCGGCGAAAGCAGCCGGCCCGGGGACATCGTGGTGAACGTGTGCAAGGCCAAGCACGTCACCAACATGCGCAACGCCTCCGCCTCGGAGGACAGCCTGCGCCTGGTGTCCATCCATCCGCTGACGCTGGAGGAGTGCCTGGAATTCATCGACGACGACGAATTGCTGGAAATCACACCCAAATCCCTGCGCATGCGCAAGCGGGAGTTGAGCCATGAGCAGCGGGCGAAGGCCGCCGCCCGGGCCAAGCAGTGAACGGCGGGCAGGCTTGATCTTCTGATCCCGTAACGCGGCAGGGCCGCGGAAGCCATCCACACATAAAAACAGCGCCGGGACTGTCCATTCAGTCCCGGCCCTTTTCTTTGTTTGTATGATTATGGCTTCAGCAGCGTCATCCACGCGCCGTAGGTGGCGGGCATGTGGGCGGAGAGGATCGCCAGCACACCGCCGCTGCCCAGCAGCAGCCGGATGGCGTCCGTCGCGGAGGTCAGATCGTTCTGTGCGGGCTGCACGGCCGTGATCAGGCGCATGATTTCCGTATCCTGGCCGTGAAGCATGAAGCCGATCAGGTTCTCCATCAGCTGCCAGCCGGTGATGCCCTCCTCCCCGGAGGCGGCGGCCCCGGGATGCAGCAGGGCATGCCGCAGGGTGTAGGCTTCCCGCACGGTGGTCATGGGCGCGGTCATGCCCTCCGTCCAACGGATCACGTCCTCGGAGGTGAGGGGCAATGTGATGTCCTCGCCCAGCTTGTCGATCCGGGCCTCGTAGGCCTTGAGCACCGATTGCCATTCCGCGTCGGTGGCGCCGTCCACCGGCAGGATCATATCCCGTCCGTAGCGGGTGAAGCCCCACTGGGGGAAGGGCAGGTAGGTGACGATGTCGGTGGGGTTGATGACGTTGAAAATATTGGCGTAGAAGGGCACCTCGCCCCGAACGGTGCGGGGGCAGGCCAGGGCGTAGCCGTACACGTTCTCGCTGCCGTAGCGATCCGTCAAAAGCGCGGAGAGCAGATTGGCCACCGCCGCGCCCCGGCTGTGGCCCGTCACCAGGAACCGGGGGCTATTCAGGCTGTCCAGGTAATCCGCCTGGGTGTCCAGGATGTCTTTGGCCGCCAGATAGAAATTTTCCGCATAGGGCAGGTCGTAATCCCCGGAGGGCGCAATGTCCATGTTCAGGGCCCATTCCGCGCTCACGGTGCCCCGAATGGCGATGACCACCGCGCTGCCGCCGTCCTCCAGCGGCTTGTCAAACAGCACGTAGCCCGCCGTGTGGCGGGTGTCGGCGGGGTCCCGGTCCATGTTCCAGTCGCCCACCTTCGCGTAGCCCAGGCCCGTCATGTACAGCTCCTGCAGGAAAAGGGAATAGCACATTTCGGAGATGCTCAGGCACTGCTGGGCCAGTACGGGGTCGTACCGGTCGCTGGGCACGTCGTAAAACTGCAGGGGCGCTTCCGCCCGGGCTACGGGCAGGCAGCTCCAGAGCAAAAGCGCGGCGCAGGCCAGGGTCAGGATCCTTTTCATGGCGATGACCTCCTTTTGTCGATTTGCGCCGCCGCGGCGGGCAGGACGGAAAGACTGTCCACCGTCCGGTCCGGTTCATAGGCCGGGGACCGGGGGCGCTGCAGGGCGCCGAAGCCCCGGCGCACCCATACCGTGCGCATCCCCAGGGCTTTGGCGGGGAAAACGTCGTTATCCAGCCGGTCGCCGGCCATGAGCGCCTCTTCCGGGGCGCAGCCCGCCTTTTCCAGCGCCAGGCGGAAAAGGGCGGGGTCCGGCTTCATGACGCCCGCTTCCCAGGAGGAGACCACCAGGGAAAAGAACGGGCGGATGCCCAGGGCGGAGAGCCGCCCCTCCAGGCCGGAGAGCTGATTGGCGATGACGCCCAGGCGGTATTTTCCGCAAAGGGCGCCCAGGGCGTCCGGGGCGTCGGGATACAGCGTTTCCAGTTCGGCGCGGTAGGGAACGGCCCGGGAAAGGCCGAGCTTTCCGATGGCCGTGCGGTACTGGGGCAGGTACGCCCGGGATGCGTTTTCGATTTCCGCATAGATCATTTCCGCCGTGACGCCCTTTTCCTGCGCTTCCGGCGTGGCCGCCTGCTCCCGGCATCTTTCTCGCCAGACGGCGTCCTCGTTCACCAGGGTGTACCCCATGTCCAGAAAAATCCATTGAATCGCCATCGGATCTCCTTTTATGCGGGCGGAACAAAACGGGGCGGGGACAGCGTCCGGCTTTCGCGGAACAGCGCCGCCGCGGCGTCGGTGTAGCTTTCCAGATCGGTGGTCTGCCGCAGAGTGCGCATCAGCTTCGGCGGATGATCCAGCGCGAAGCCCAGATAGCCCATCACGGCGTGCATCCGCCCCACGGCGGCGCTTGCGGGCCAGATGCGCAGGTATTCCCGCAGCAGCGCGTCGTGAAAAGCGATCAGCTCCTGCAGATTGATCCCTTCGCCGCCCAGGATCTCCCGGGCCAGGGCGGGGTTTGTCAGGATCCCTCTTCCCAGCATCAGCCCCTCCGCGCCCGGATGTTCCCCAAGAAAATCCCAGGCGTCCCGGGCGGTGAACAGATCGCCGTTCCAGATCACGGGGAAAGGCGCGGACCGCCGGGCCTGATCGAAGCACAAGGGGCGGGGGGAGAAGCGATACTGCTCCTGGCCCGTGCGGGGATGCAGGATCCATTCGGAAAAGGGATACCGGATCAGCAGGCGCATCAGCTTCGGCCATTCCCCTTCTTCGTCCATGCCGATCCTGCTTTTCACCGACAGGGGCAGGGGACAGGCGGCGAACACCGCGTCCAGGAAACGGGCCAGGGCGTCCGGGTCCCGCAGGGCGCCCGCGCCTTTGCCCTTGGCGGTGACGGTGCCGGAGGGACAGCCCAGGTTCAGGTTGATTTCCGTATAGCCGATATCCCGCAGCATCCGGGCCGCGCCCAGAAAATGATCCGGGTCCTTCGCCAGAATCTGGGGCACGGCGGGCACGCCCGCGTTGGCCTCCGGCGACAGATCGTACATTTCCCGCTTCGTAAAGGAAAGGGAAGCGGAGGGGCTGATGAAGGGCATGAAATACTTGCCGATCCCCGGGAACATACGGCGGTGCACCCGGCGGTACGCCGCGTCGGTGAAGCCCTCCATGGGGGCGAAATACAGCTTCATATCAGTACTTCATGATCAGATGGGCGGCTTTTTTGCCCATGCGGTACAGGGGGCCTTCCAGCTCCTTTTTCGCGCTTTTGAGCATGTCCTGGATGGGGATGTGCTGGGGGCAGTGCGTTTCGCATTTGCCGCAGCCCACGCACATGGAGGCCCCGGTGGCGTTTTTGCGCAGGGCCGTGCACATGAAGTATTCCTTGAGCCCGGCGAACCGGCCGTCGGAGTACAGGCGGTTCCAGGCTGCGAAGGTGCCGGGGATATCCACGTGATTCGGGCAGGGCATGCAGTAGCGGCAGCCGGTGCAGCCCACCTTCATCCGGACGTTGATGTACCCCGCCACGGCTTTGAGCAGATCCCGGTCGCTCTCGGCAAGGCACCCGGGGCAGGCGTCCTCCGCGGCCCGGATGTTTTCCCGCACCATATCCAGGCTGTTCATGCCGGAGAGCACGCAGGTGACCTCCTCCTGATCCCACAGCCAGCGGAAGGCCCATTCCGCGGGGGAGCGCTTTTCCGGGTATTCCCGGAAGGCCTCCAAAGCGTCCTTGGGCAGATGATGCACCAGCCTTCCGCCCCGCAGCGGCTCCATGATGATCACGGGCAGGCCCTTTTGCGCGGCGTAGCGCAGGCCCGTCACCCCGGCCTGGCTGTTCTCATCCATGTAATTGTACTGGATCTGGCAGAAATCCCAGTCGTAGGCGTCCACCAGGCGGCAGAACATATCCGAATTGCCGTGATAGGAAAAGCCGATCTGCCGGATCTGGCCGCTTTTCTTTTTTTCCGCCAGCCATTCCTGCATGCCCAGCTCGCAGACCCTTTCCCAGGAGCCCACGTCGGTGAGCATGTGCATCAGGTAATAATCCACGTGATCGGTGCGCAGCCGGCGCAGTTCCTCCCGGAAGATCTTCTCCATGGCGTCCGGCTTTTTGATGTAATAATGCGGCAGCTTGGTGGCGATATACACCCGGTCCCGGGCGGCGTTGCGCTCCAGGATTGTCCCCAGGGCGGCTTCGCTGCCGGGATAAATGTACGCGGTGTCGAAATAATTCACGCCGCCCTCGATGGCGGCCATGATCTCCTTTTCCGCCTTATCCAGGTCGATCCGGCCGCCCCGGGCCGTAAAGCGCATGCAGCCGTATCCCAGGATGGAAAGATTATTTCCGTATCTGTCGGCGCGGTATTGCACGGCGATGCCTCCCTATTTCAGGATCTTTCGGATATCGGTTTCTTTGGCGTCCGGGAAGTATCGGCGCATCCGGGCGTAAACCAGGGCCCTCGATTCCGCCGGCGCCGTCCGGTAGTCCGCGGTGACGGCGCCGTACCCCCACACGCTTTCCGGCTTCGCGTATACCGCCACGTGCCAGCCGTAAGGCGCGTCCTTTCTGTTCAGCCGGCAGCGGAAATCCCGGATCACCAGATAGGTTTGCATCATCAGGTCGGTGATCACGCCTTCAAAATTCTTTTCCCCGCCCGGGCCGAACCCGGCCTTCCGCTTCACGTCGAAGGAGTACATCTCCGCGTCGTTTTCAAACAGATCCATGATCTTCTTCTGGCGGAAGGGGGCTTTTTCGTCTTCCCAGCGGGAATCGAAATCGTATCCGTCCCGCCGCCAGTTGGCGAAGACCGGCAGCCATTTCAGGGAAATAAAACCCGCCTTGCGATCGAAAAACTTGCCGTAGGCGGCCTTCCCGCCGTCGGCAAGGATGCGCCGCCATTCCCAGGGGTCGCTGCCCTCGTCGCCCGTCCACCAGGCGGCGGGAGAGGTGTGCTCCTCCACGGAAAACCCCGCCACGGAATTCCGGAACAGCGGCAGGAAGCCGATTTCATCCACCAGGGAGAGCAGGGCTTCCGGGGAGCGCAGGCAGCCATCGTCCCGGGCGTCCGGCCCGTGCAGGATCCATTTGCCGTTTTCGCTGTCCACCGCGCGTTCCTCCTTTCGCCCCTTCGCTTCATTATACTAAATTTCCGGATAATTGAAAAGCAGAAAATGACGCCGTTGCCCCGGGAGCGGTTTTCTGTTACAATGGAGGGGAAAAAAGGAGGCGTTCGGGGTGCGCGTATTCAAGGGCGTAAGGCAGATCGCGGGCGGGTTTCTCAAAAAGTACGAGCTGACCTACGACGCGGACGGCCGGGAAGTGAAATGGGAGGTGATCTCCCTCAACGACCTGCAATCGGAAAAGGACCTGGCCTCCGCCCTTACGGCGGTGGAGCTGATCGCCCGGTTTCCGGACGGGGATTATCTGCTCTGCCGGGAATTCCGCTTCGCGGTGAACGATTTTGTGTGGGAATTCCCCACCGGCATGATCGAAAAGGGCGAAAGCCCCGCGGACGCCGCCCGGCGGGAACTCAGGGAAGAAACGGGGCTGGAGCTGGTCCGCGTGGACCGGGCGCTGCCGAAGTGCTGCTACAGCGTGGGGCTGACGGACCAGATCATCGTGCCCCTGATCGTCACCGTCCGGGGCGAAATGCGGGAATGCGACGACGCCTACGAGGAGATCCGGCCCTGCAAGCTGTCCCCGGCGCAGGTGCGGGCGCTGCTGCGGGATCCCGAGCTGAAAATGACGGAAACGTGCCTGATGTATCTGGCCGGGGCGCTGGAGGAATAAAAATGGGAAACAGCCTGCTTGTATCCGCCCGCAACTGCCGGGACCTGGGCGGACATCAGGGCGCGGACGGGCGGATCACGGCCTTTGACCGTTTCTGGCGCAGCGACGCGCCCCGGGGAAACGCCGACGGGGACGCGGAAACGCTGCTGCGCCACGGCATGGATACCGTGATCGACCTGCGGACGGCGGAGGAAGCGGAAAAATCGCCAAATCCCCTGGCGGTGCAGGCGGGCTTTCGCTATCGCCTGCTGTCCGTTGACGAGGGCAGCGCGCCGCCCGCCCGGGCCGAGGACGTGCCGGACAGCTATATGGCCATCGCGGCGGCAGCCGTGATGCCCGACGTGTACCGCTGCCTGACGGAGGCCCCCCGGGGCGTCCTGTTCCACTGCACCGCGGGGAAGGACCGGTCCGGGGTGGTGAGCGCCGTCCTGCTGCTGCACGCCGGCGTGGGCGACGGGGAGATCATTGCGGATTATGTTCTCAGCCGGGAGAACAACCGGGAGCGGCTGGAAGCGTTTTTGAAAAAGCATCCCGAGGTGGACAAAAATGTGGTGCTGGCCCGGGAGGGAGAGCATGACGGGGTTCCTGCGCCTGTTCCGGGAAAGGTACGGCGGCACGGACGGCTATTTCCGGGCCCTGGGGCTGCCGGAGGAAACCGGCCGGGCCCTGCGGCGGAAGCTTATTGGCAAAGAAAACGGATTCTGATATAAACTCAGAATCCGTTTGTTTTTGGCGGGAAAAATTATTTGACCACCAGGTTCAGCAGCCGGCCGGGAACGTAAATGCACTTGACGATCTGCTTATCGCCCACCAGGGCCTTGACCGCCTCCAGCCGGGGCAGCTCCTCCTGGGCAGCCTCGCGGGTGAGGGTGACGGGCACCATGAGCTTGCCCTTCACTTTGCCGTTCAGCTGCACCGCGATCTCCACCTCGTCCCGCACCAGATATTTTTCATCGTACGCGGGCCATTTCTGGGTGTACACCGGGGCGCCGAAGCCCTGGCGCTCCCAGATTTCCTCGCAGATGTGGGGCGCCACGGGATCCAGGAGCAGCAGCAAGGTCTTGTATTCGCCCTTGGTGACGCTGCCCTTCTGCACCAGCTCGTTCACCAGCGTCATCATCTGGGCGATGGCGGTGTTGAACTTCATCTTTTCGTAGTCTTCGCTGACCTTCTTGATGGTCTGGTGCATGGACACCCGCATATCGTCGCTGAAATCCTCGCCGTCCGTGAGGGCGTCCTGCAGCCTCCACACCCGGTCCAGGAATTTGCGGCAGCCCCGGGCGCCGTTGGTGCTCCAGGGAATGGCCTGGTCGAAAGCGCCCATGAACATTTCGTACATCCGGAAGGCGTCCGCGCCGATCTCGGCCACCACCTCGTCGGGGTTGACCACGTTGCCGCGGCTCTTGCTCATTTTTTCCCCGTTCTCGCCCAGCACCATGCCGTGGCTTGTGCGCTTCATATAAGGCTCGGGGCAGGAGACCGCGCCGATGTCGTAGAGGAACTGATGCCAGAAGCGGCTGTAAAGCAGGTGCAGCGTGGTGTGCTCCATGCCGCCGTTGTACCAGTCCACGGGCATCCAGTAATCCAGGGCTTCCTTGCCGGCCAGGGCCTGATCGTTGTGGGGATCGCAGTAGCGCAGGAAATACCAGCTGCTGCCGGCCCACTGGGGCATGGTATCCGTTTCCCGTTTGGCGCTGCCGCCGCATTTCGGGCATTTGCAGTTCACCCAGTCGGTCATCCGGGCGATGGGGCTTTCGCCGTCGTCTGTGGGCTCGTAATGCTCCACCTCGGGCAGCAGCAGGGGCAGATCCTTTTCGTCCATGGGCACCATGCCGCACTTGGGGCAGTGGATGATGGGGATGGGCTCGCCCCAGTAGCGCTGCCGGGCGAACACCCAGTCGCGCAGTTTATAGTTCACCTTGCGCTCGCCCACGCCCTTTTCCGTCAGCCAGTCGGCGATTTTCTGCTTGGCGTCCGCCACGGAAAGGCCGTTGAGGAATTCGCTGTTGACCATCACGCCGGTCTGCACGTCGGGGAAGCATTCCTCCTGCACGTTCCTGCCGCCGGCCACCACCTCGATGATGGGCAGGCCGAATTTCTTGGCAAATTCCCAGTCGCGCTCGTCGTGGGCGGGCACGGCCATGATGGCGCCGGTGCCGTAGGTCATCAGCACGTAATCGGAGATCCAGATGGGGATCTTTTTGCCGTTGACGGGATTCACGGCCAGAACGCCCCCGATCTGCACGCCGGTCTTGTCCTTGTTCATTTCGGTGCGCTCAAAATCACTCTTGCGGGCGGCGGCGGCGCGGTATTCCATGAGGGCATCGTAATTGGTGATCCGGTCCCGAAGCTTTTCGATCAGCGGATGCTCGGGGGAGAGCACCATGTAGGTGGCGCCAAAGAGCGTGTCCGGCCGGGTGGTGTACACCCGGATCTTCTCATTAAGCCCGTCCAGGCGGAAATCCACCTCCGCGCCCTCGCTGCGGCCGATCCAGTTGCGCTGCTGGGTCTTGACCCGGTCGATGAAGTCCACGTGATCCAGCCCGTCCAGCAGCTTCTGGGCGTAGGCGGTGATCTTCAGCATCCACTGGTTCTTCACCTTGCGGATCACGGGGCTGCCGCACCGCTCGCACACGCCGTCCACCACTTCTTCGTTGGCCAGCACGCACTTGCAGCTGGTGCACCAGTTGATGGGCATTTCGGTCTTATAAGCAAGGCCGTGCTTGAACAGCTGCAGGAAGATCCACTGGGTCCATTTGTAATAGCCGGGATCGGTGGTGTTCACTTCCCGGGAATAATCGAAGGAGAAGCCCAGCTTCTGCAGCTGCGCCCGGAAATGCTCGATGTTGTCGTGGGTCACCTTGGCGGGATGGATGTGGTTTTTGATGGCATAGTTTTCGGTGGGCAGCCCGAAGGCGTCCCAGCCGATGCAGTGCAGCACGTTATAGCCCTCCATCCGGCGCTTGCGGGCCACCACGTCCAGGGCGGTGTAGGGCCGGGGATGGCCCACATGCAGGCCCTGCCCGGAGGGATAGGGGAATTCGATCAGGGAGTAAAACTTCGGCTTGGTATGATCCTCCGAGGCGGCGAAGGCCTGGTGGTCCAGCCAGTATTTCTGCCATTTGGGTTCGATCTGCGACGGATCGTAAGGCTGTACGGGCATGCTGATAGCCTCCTTCAAATAAATACGGTTTCCATTATAAGCATTTCTCCGCGGTTTGTAAAGGCCGGCAGGGCGTGAACAAAGCGTAAACTTTGCGAAAAAAACCGGCCGGACGCATGGAAAAGGGGCGCTGATGTGTTATAATGACAGAATCAGACGCGCAGGGGGAAGGAGGGTATGGAAAATGGCGGGAAAAGGGTGTATAATGTTCCTGA
>JAILBG010000013.1:0-5512 GCA_024681215.1 Clostridiales bacterium | reverse complement strand
TATGCGTGAGATTCAGTTTCCGGTGGCAATGGCGAAGGGGTCCCACCTGTTCCCATACCGAACACAGAAGTTAAGCCCTTCAGCGCCGATGGTACTTGGCTGGACACGGCCCGGGAGAGTAGGTCGCCGCCGGATTCCAATAGGATGTGGATCTTCCACATCCCCAAGCCTCAATAGCTCAATGGCAGAGCATTCGGCTGTTAACCGAAGGGTTGTAGGTTCGAGTCCTTCTTGAGGCGCCAGAGATCCCGCTCAGAAATGAGCGGGATTTTTGTATGCTTTTGGATTGAATTGTGGACAGATTGGACATGTTCGGGCGATTACAAGGAGCGTAATACCAACCGCTTTTTCGCTTCATTTTCTGTAATCTGCGGATTTACGCACAAAATTGTCTGATTTTCTGTGTGATGGCATGCTGCAAAGCAAAGAAATACAAGGGTTTTGAAGCGAAGAAGCACGCACAGAATTACGCACAAAACACTTGGATTTTATCCGTTTCCAAGGACAAGATAAATATACAAAAAATGAATAATCATTCTTGGAGCAGGGAGCTAACTTTTTGAATGGCTTCCTGTTTTTTGTTGTCCCTTGGATGAACATATCTGTCCATTGTCGTCTTGAAATCCGATTGCCCCAGGATGCTCTGGATTGTCTTCACATCTGCCCCAATATCGTTCAGCAGCGTTCCGATGGTGTGCCTGAATACATGTGCTGTGGCCTCATGAAGGTCTATGATACCCCCGAATATGAATTGAGATTTCTGTTTATGCGAATATTCCATCGGGAAACGGCTTGTTTTTACGCTGTCGTTTCGTTGCCGTATATGTCAGCAAACAAGCCTGACCGGATAAAGATCAATGATTGCAAAAGTACGTTTTCCCCCGTCGTCCGGTCAGTCGGCTTTCTTGGAGGGGGCCTGAGGGGACCGTTCTTTGGCCTGCAAAGAACGGTCCCCCCAGCATCATTTAACCCTATTTATTCCCCGTCACTTACCCCGGACGATCAGGGTGACGCTGACGGGAAGGACGGCGAAGGGGCCGTCGGCGGGCGCGGCGTCCGGGGTGACGGCGTCGCCCTGCAGGACGACGCGGTACGCGCCGAAGCCCGCGGGCGCATCGAACTGCTTTTCCTCCGCGGTGGGGTTGATCACGGCGTAGGCCAGCGCCTCTTCCCCATCGGCCCAGGTGACGGCGATCAGATTGCCGTCCAGGAGCTCCGCCGCGGGGGCGGTCTCCGTGAGGAAGCGATAGGGGGAATCGGGATTTGCGAATTTATCCCGCCGCAGGGCGATGAGCCCGCGGTAGAATTCCGACAGGTGCGCTTCGTCGCCGTCCGGGGTCAGGGCGTCCCAGTCGAGATTGTTGACGGCGTCCGAGGAGGCGTAGCTGTTGGAATCGCCCTGCTTGGTGCGCAGCATTTCCTCCCCGGCCAGGAAGAAGGGCGTGCCCCGGCTGAGCAGCACCGCGGAGGCGCACAGGCGGTTCATGGCCAGCAGGTTTTCCCTCGTGGCGTCGGGGCAGGCGGCGGTCAGCTTGTCCCAGAGGGTGTTGTTGTCGTGGGAGGAGGTGTAATTGATCACCATGGCGTCGTTGACGTGCCAGGAGACCCCGGCGGATTTCGCGCCGCCCTGGATGCCGAAGATCACCTTCTGGGCGTTCATGCGGCTGGGCTTGCCGTTGGCGTAGCCCACGTCCTTTTTATCGAACACGCTGCCCTTGAGGCCGTCGCGGATGGCGTCGTTAAACACCGCGATGCCGCCGATGGCGCCCTCCGAGGGCTTTACCTGGCGGATGTTGGCCTGGCTGGCCTGGAAATTGTCCCGCAGGGCGGAGGTGCCGCCGGTCCAGCCCTCGCCGTAGATCAGGGCCTTGGGATTCACCGCGTGAACGGCGGCCTCCACCGCCTGCATGGTCTGGATATCGTGGAGGGCCATCAGGTCGAACCGGAAGCCGTCCAGCCGGTATTCCTCCGCCCAGTAGCGCACGCTGTCCACCATGTACTTGCGGAACATTTTCCGGTTGGAGGCGGTTTCGTTGCCGCAGCCGCTGCCGTTGGCCGGGCTGCCGTCGTAATTGAAGCGGTAGTAGTAATAGGGCACGATGCGGTTCAGGCAGGAATCGGCGGAATAGGTGTGGTTGTACACCACGTCCATCACCACGCCGATGCCGTTTTCGTGCAGGGCCTGCACCATCTGCTTGAATTCCGTGACGCGGACCTCGCCGTGATACGGATCGGTGGAATAGCTGCCCTCGGGCACGTTGTAATTTTTCGGGTCGTAGCCCCAGTTGAAGGGGGAGCCGCCGCCGCGCTCATCCACGGTGGCGTAATCGTACACGGGCTGCAGATGCACGTGGGTGACGCCCAGGTTTTTCAGGTAATCCACCCCGGCGGGCAGGCCGGACGCATTGGTCAGCCCCGTTTCGGTGAAGGCCAGGTATTTGCCCGGATAGCGGGAGGAGGACAGGGCGTTGGAGAAATCCCGCACGTGCACCTCCCAGATCACCGCGTCGCCGTAGCTGTCCAGGGCGGTAAAGACGGGCACGTCCCGGAAGCCCTCCGGATCGGTGCGCTTTAGGTCCACCACCATGCCCCTGTCGCCGTTGACCCCCGCCGCCCGGGCGTAGGGGTCCACCGCCTCCTGGGTGCCCAGGGCGGTGGTGACGGAGTAGGTATAGTAGGTGCCGTGGCCGCAGGCGGCTTCGGCGCGCCATACGCCCTGATTTTCCCGCTCCATGGGGATCCGGTCGTAGGCCGGGCCGTCGTTCCCTTCCTCAAACAGGTTCAGCGTCACCTGGGAAGCGGTGGGGGCCCAGACCTTGAACACCGTGCGGTCTCCCTGGATCACGGCGCCCAGATCGTCCCCGTCGTAGGTGTAGCGCTCCACGAAATCCTTGCTGTCAAAGATCTCGGTGGGCACCGCGGCGATCTCGCCGTAGCCCTCGATTTCCACGGTGTAGGGCAGGGCGATATCCAGCGGCTCCTGGGTGGTGATGATCCCGGTAACCACCTCGTTGTTCAAACTGGAGAGCTTTTCGATCCCGATCTCCCGGCCGTCCTGGCGCACGTGGACCAGGTCCGGGCTTTCCAGCCGCACCGCGGGGCTGATGAAATAGCGGATCTGATCGGACGCGATGATGCCCGCCAACTGGAAAATGCGGATGGGCTCCAGGGTCTTTCCCCCGTCCGGGCTGGAATACTGCATGCCGTCCCCGGGCAGCAGGTAGATCTTGGTGTCCCGCCCGGTCATGATGGCGAACCGGTCGTCCGGGTAATCCTTCGTGGCCTCGCCCCAGGATTTGCCGCCGGGATCGGAGCAGTTCCTGCGGACGATGAAGCCCACCTCGCTCACGTCCTCCGGCACGTTCACCACGCACTTGACGCCGTATGCGCAGGGGTGGAACAGATTGCCGCTACCGTCCCTGCCCGGGAACCAGATCCATACGTCGCAGGTGTCGTAATCCGCGTCCGGATCGCTCCAGTACAGCGTCAGCTGGCGGTATCCGTCCTCTTTTTCCAGGGTATACTCCGCGCTCTCCCCTTCCGCCAGGCATCCCGTGCCCGGCAGGGGCAGCACCAGCGCGGTGATCAGCATCAAAACCATCAGTCTGCGCGTCATAGTTTTTCTCCTCCGTTTCCGATGCGTTGCGGTAAAAAGTATGGGATTTCGTCTGTCTGCGATCATTATACCACATCCGCGGGGAATTTAGAAAGAAAAATTTGCGCGGCGCGGCCCGGAGCGCGGGTTTGCGCGGGGGCGGTTTTTGCGTATAATAGCAGAAAGAAAAATGTTTTCCGGCCGTTGGCCGGTTTTGGGGGCCGCCTCGTCTAATGATTGACGGAGGGAGGGAAAGAAAGGTGACGCAGGATCCGCGCCGGGCGTGGCTGGAGGAAGCGATGGAGCGCTGGGAAAAGCCGATGCTGCATCTGTGCTTCGCGTATCTGGGCGATCTGGCCCTTTCGGAGGACGCGGTGCAGGAGACGTTTTTCCGGGCCTGGAAGGGCTATGGGCGCTTTCGGGGCGAAGCCCAGGAAAAAACGTGGCTGACCCGCATCGCGATCAATGCCTGCAAGGACCTGATGAAGTCCGCCTGGGCCCGGAAAACGGACAGGACCGTGACCCCGGATACCCTGCCGGAGGGGGCCGTTCCCTTCCAGGCGCGGGACAACACCGTTACGCGTGCGGTGCTGGCCCTGCCGCCCAAAATGAAGGAAGCGGTGCTGCTGCGCTGGTATCAGGGGCTCACCCTGGAGGAAATAACCCGCGTGCTCCGTCTGCCCCGGTCCACCGTCAATTACCGATTGAAGAAAGCGAAGGCGCTGCTCAGGGACGAACTGGAGGAATGGTACGATGAAGAATAAGGAAACGCTGAAAGCCCGGATGGACCGGCGGCTTTCCTTCCTGGACGGTCTGCCGTCCTGCCGCTCCGCCGTGATGCAGCGCATCGCGCAGGAGGAGGCACCCGTTATGAAGAAAAAAATCTCCCTGGGGCTGGTACTGGCCCTGGTCCTGGTATCCCTGTCCGTGGCCGGCCTGGCGGCCGCCGCGCTGCTGTTTTCCCCCAAGGCCGACGCCGCCCGCATCGCCGACCGGGCGCTGGAGGAGCGCTACGGCGTCACCCCCGAAATGCAGACCTTCTTTGTCCGCACGGAAGAGGAGCTGCCCGACGGCGCGGTGCGGGTCACCTATGCCGGGCGGGATCAGCTTCTGGAGGCCCTGGGTACCTATACCGCCCGGGTGAAGGACGGAAAGGCCGATATTTCCTGGAGCTACGATGGGAAGGACACCTCCGGCCTATACGGCGCCGACGCCTGGGGCGTAGAGCAGCTTAAGCAGATGCTCGTCGACAATCAGGAAACCGGCGGCATGGGCCTTTTCCTGCCCCGGGCCCTGGAAATCGCGCAGGCCAACGGAAACCCCTGGCAGGATTCCGTCAGCACCGAGGAAGAAATCATCGACTATTTTGAGCAGCTGGAAAAGGAAAAGACCGCCGCCCTGGCTGCCCGGAAGCTGCCCGAGGACGAAATGGCCGAGCTGGCCCGTCAGGCCGTGATCGAGGCCTATTCCCTCACGGCGGAGCAGGCCGCGGCGCTGGAAAAATACGTGCAGCCCCTGGCCGACGAGGAAAACGCCTGGTACTGGATGGAGGACGGCAAGCCCTGCTTCGAGGTGCAGTATTTCCTTTCCCAGGGCCCGGATGGCGCTTTTGTGGAAAAGGACGGCACGTACGGCGTGCTGGTGAACGTGGAAACCGGCGTGATCGAGCGCATCGTATACGAATCCGGCCTGGGCGGGGAGGGCTGAGCCCCCTTTCCCGCGCCCGGACGTCCCGCTTTGCAGGCGGGGCTTTTCATTTGGGTTTGCGCAGGCGCACTTTCCTGTTGTATAATACAAAAAAGCCTGACCGGACGGAGGAAGCGCCATGAGCGAAACGAAAACCGCCCTCATCATGGAAGGCGGCGCCATGCGGGGCATGTTCACCTGCGGGGTGATCGACGTGATGATGCGGGAAAA
>JAILBG010000012.1:0-33865 GCA_024681215.1 Clostridiales bacterium | reverse complement strand
TATGCGTGAGATTCAGTTTCCGGTGGCAATGGCGAAGGGGTCCCACCTGTTCCCATACCGAACACAGAAGTTAAGCCCTTCAGCGCCGATGGTACTTGGCTGGACACGGCCCGGGAGAGTAGGTCGCCGCCGGATTCCAATGGAGGATATCAGAACGATATCCTCTTTTTTCGTGCAGCGAAGGAAACGCGCTTGCCAGGATCCGGCTGAAAAACTATTGCGAGTACGGGAAATGAAGCCTATAATGAAGATACGAAAAATAAGACGACAATGACGGAGGAC
The DNA here is from genome assembly GCA_024681215.1 of Clostridiales bacterium. Lineage (GTDB taxonomy): Bacteria > Bacillota > Clostridia > Christensenellales > Aristaeellaceae > RUG563. The sequence continues at coordinate 33,583 of JAILBG010000012.1, read as the reverse complement.
GCGGGGATGAGAGCGCTGATTGTGAATTGCAGCCCGGTACGCAGCGGGGCTACGGCAGAGATCGCACGCCTTGTATCGGATCGGCTTGCAGAACGCTGCACTGTGAAAACCATCTGCATTGATGATTATCAATTCAGCTTTTGCCGGGGGTGCAGGGCCTGCCATGCGACGGGCCGGTGCGTCCTGCAGGACGACGTTGCGGAAATCATGGGGGAATTCGCCCGGGCGGATATCATCGTTTCCGTGGCGCCCTCCTATTGGGCGGACATTCCCGGGCAGTTCAAGGCGTTCATTGACCGGTGCACGCCCTGGTGTAATACGCACGAGCCCCATGCGACGATACCGCGGGGCAAAAAAGGATACGTGATCGCGCTGCGGACCGGCCCGGGGATGCGGGAATGCGAGCGGATCATCGAGAGCATCGAGCATTTTTACGGCCACCTGGAAATCGCCTGTATGGGCAGACTGGGCTTGCCCGGGATCGAAAACAGAGAGATGGTGGAGCCAAGGAAAGAGGAGATCCTCTCGTTCTGCGAAAGGATCCTGGGCTTTCAGGAAAGCTGATCCCGGACGATTCCTGCTTGAATAACAAATCAAAAAACCACTTTTGTTTGGAATCGGAAAGGACGGACAAACGAAAGTGGTATTTTTCAAGAAAGCGTGCGTTGAAACAACCGCGAGTTTCTGTTATGATGCGATTGCCCGGGCAGGAAAAACGAAGGAGGGTCATTCATGGAAGCAAATTTTGATCTCAAATCCATTCGCAAGGAAATGGGCATGAAGCAGGAGGAGCTGGCCGGCATCGTGGGTGTGTCGCCCCAGGCGGTGAGCAAATGGGAGCAGGGTGGAATGCCGGACGCGGCGCTGCTGCCCGCCATTGCGGACGCGCTGGGCGTATCCATCGACGCGCTTTTTGGAAGAGCGGAGGAGGAACCAACCTTCTACGACCGGTTTTTGCAGCATATGCACGGCGTCCCCTGGCACGAAAAAATCCGCGAACTGTATCGCATCGGGCAATTGTGCGGCGCGTCGATGTGCTGGGTAAAGCGGTACAGCGCGTCGCTGTTTGACGACATATCGGAACAGCAGTATACGGAGGCCACCCTGGACGAAGGATTCTTTCAGGGCAGGCTGAATGAAAAACAGCCGTATTTTCTTCTGATCCCCGAGCCGGAGGCGGGCTATGAAAGCGCGGTGCCTTACGACGAAGCGCTGGTGCGGCTGTACGGTACGCTGGCGCAGCCCAACGTGCTGCGGGGCCTGTATTACATCGAAAGCAACCCCAACACCTATTTTGACGCGGAGGCCATGGCCGGGGCGCTGGACGTATCCGTCCAGGAAGCGCAGCAGGTCATCCAGCGGCTGCTTGACATCAACGCCGTGGGCCAGGCCAGCTATTCCAGCGGGAGCGAGAACAAAAACATCTACCAGGGAAAGCCCTATATCGAATTCATCGCTTTCCTTTATTTTTCCCGGATGCTGCTGAACCGGCCGAACTGCTTTTCCTGGCAGACCAACGACCGGGAGAAGCCCTGGTTCCGCGGAGAAACCTGGAAAAAGGCCGACGCCTGATGGAAGACAGTGCAGCGGCGCAGCGCCTTCCCGATCCGGGAGGAGGCTGCGCCGCTGTTTTTTCGGGCGGGGATCATTCCCGGGGCAGCGAGGCGAGAAATTCCGCTTTGATTTCGTTCAGACGAGCGTAATCCATGGCGTCGATGTAGTAGCGCTCCAGGGCGTCGTGGCGGGATTTGGCGGCGGAGAGGCATTCCACCGCCTGATTCAGGCACAGATCGTGCACCGCCCGGTCGAATTTCAGCCGGGACGCTTCCCGGCGCAGCACGGCGGCGTCCCATTCCGGAATGAGCGCGGGGGCGTCCAGCAGCGCGGCGGTGGCAAACAGCACGCCGCCCGCCTGCACGTGGGCCAGTTTCCCGGCGTCCAGGGGATCGTGGCAGGCGATCCGGGCGAGCCCCGCCTGCCCGGCGGCGGCCCAGACGGGGGCCAGCAGCGCGTCGGCGTCAAAGCCCCAGGGAACATCCAGGCAGCAGACCGTGCCAGTGATCACGGCGTCCATTTCCTGCAGAACGCCCTTCCATGTGATGGCCTGGGCGAAGCAGTGCGATTCTTCCCCTAAAGGGCCGGAGGGCAGACGAGACAGAAGATCCCGGATCAGGCGGCGGCGCTCCCGCTCCGGCAGGGCTTCCCGATAAACCGCGCCGGCGTCACGGCGGATTTCCAGCGCGGCCCGGAGATACCGGTACGCCTGGGCATAGCAATCGGCGATTTCGGCGCAGAGCGTTTCGATTTCCAGGGCCTGGGCGGACAGCTGCCCTTCGTTCAGGCAGACGCCCAGGTTCAGGATCCCGTCCCGGGCCCCGGGCAGGACGGGGTCCACCACGTGGGGCACGGTGCCGTCCAGTACCAGGAAGCCTGCTTCCGGAGCGAACACGGCGTCCAGGCTGTCCGGATCGCCGGAGCAGAAATAATAGCGTACCTCCTGCCCGGCCTTTTCAAAATGCGCGCCCGCTTCCCGCATCAGGGTGCTTTTGCCCACGCCGGGGCCGCCCTTGAGGATCACGGCGCGGCGGGCCTGGGCGCGGAGAGAATCGAAGAATCCCACGAAGCCATGGGCGGTGTTGCTGCCGGGAAAGAAACGGCGTTTTTTTGCGTCTGTCATGGCGGATGCCTCCCTGATGCGTTCTGATATGCCACAGTATGCGCCCGAGGAAGGAAATATCCGCGTGAAGCGGAATTTTTATATACCGTCTGTAACGCGGGGATGCGCCGAGCGTCTAATAAGTGAAAGGAGGGAGAGGGCATGCGGCTGGAAGAAATATATGCGCAGTATTTCCGACGGGTGTATACTTTCGTCCTCTCTCTTTCCCGGAACGAGCACACGGCGGAGGAGATCACCCAGGAGACCTTTTTCCGGATCATGAAAAACCCGGAGGCGTTTCAGGGCCGATCCTCCATCGACACGTATCTGTGCTCCATCGCTCATAACCTGTACGTTTCCTCCCTGCGAAAACGCAAACGGGAGGCTGCCGACCCGGACTGGGAAGCCATCCCGGATGACGGAGACCTGGAAGGGGCGCTGACGGATCGGGACACGGCGAAAAGGCTGCATCGGATGCTGCACCGATTGGAGGAGCCGTATAAGGAGGTGTTTTCCCTTCGGGTGTTCGGGGAACTGCCCTATCAGGAGATCGGGGCGCTGTTTGAAAAAGGGGAAAGCTGGGCGCGGGTGACGTATTTCCGGGCGAAACAGAAATTGCTGCGGATGATGGAGGAAGATGACCATGAAGGATAAAATCACTTGCGGCGTGGTGCGGGATTTGATCCCGCTGGTGGCGGACGAAGTGTGCGGCGAGGAAAGCCGGGCGGCTGTGGAGGAGCACGTAAAAACCTGTGAGTCCTGCGCAAAGGCCCTTTCAGACGCCCGGGCGGCGACGCCCGCCCCGGTAACGGACGAAAAGGCGGCGAAGGGATTCAAAAAGGCACTGAAAAAGGAAGGGCGGCGCTTCCGCCTGTGGCAGATCGCGGCGGCGGTGCTGGCAGCGGTGGTAATGATCGTCTGCACTGGGATCGTCGCCCATTCCGAAATCCTCTATAACATCGATACTGCCGTGCCCATTGCCTGGATGAAGGATGCGCATCTGGTGCGGACGGAGCAGGGGGCTATTCTGCTGCAATTCACCCCGGATGAAGCATATCGTCATTTCTTCGGCGGCTGTGCCATGAACAGCGTATGGGATGAAAAGTATCAGCAGGTGACAGCCTATCAATACACCTTTGATTATCCCTGGTTGGCAAAGCTGCTGAACCGGGACTTTAACAACGAAAAATTCACGGCCCGGTACGCCTATGTGGATCAATATGTGATCCGGCTTTCCAATGGGGATTGGGCCTTTGCCGCGATGAACGCCCTCTGCGTCAACTATGTCTGGCAGGAGGGACGCGTCTGGGCCGCTTCTGACTGGAGCCTGACCCAGGAAGATATTGAGAAACTGCTTTCGGAGGGCGTGCCGGTAGACGGGAATACGGAGATCGTCAAATACAACGATCCCTGGCCCGAGGGCGTGAAAATGGAGCTGAAGGGCCCGAATGGCATTATTACGCTTTATCAGGCGGGAGACGACATCCCTCTGTGCGACGCGGAAACCCAGGAAAAGTTTGATCTCCTGTCGAAGAATAACGCCTATTACTTTCACGCCCCCGGGGAAGTGATCCAATATCGGGATACCGACGGCGAAAGCCGGATCATCGAGTATGTGATCCAACGGTAACCCCACCATATGGCCTCCCGTTCTCAGAAGACGGGAGGCCTTTTTTGCGCGCCTTGCCAGGAAAATGAAAAAGGGGTATAATGATCCCGTATGATCATCTGGGGAGGGGCCTATGCCGGACCGTGACGCAGCGCAGGAAACGGCGCAGCTGGAAGCCACCGTGGAGGGCACCGTTTTCCGTAACGAGGAAAACGGTTATTCCGTCGTGGAGGTGCGCACGGGCCGGGAAAGCGTGGTGGCCGTGGGCACGCTGCCGCCCCTGGCCGCGGGGGAGCAGATCCTCCTGACCGGCGGCTGGGTGGAGCATCCCCAGTACGGCAGGCAATGGAAGGCCGTTTCCTGCGAGATCCGCAAGCCCACCACCCTGCTGGGCATCGAAAGGTATCTGGGCTCGGGGCTCATTCGGGGCATCGGCCTGGCCACGGCGAAGCTGATCGTGGCGGAATTCGGAAAAGAAACCCTGGATATCATGAGCGAGCACCCGGAAAGGCTCACGGAGATCCCGGGCATCGGGAAAAAACGGGCGGCGCAGCTGGCGGCGTCCTTCCAGGAGCAGTACGGGGCGCGGGAAGCCATGGTGTTCCTGCAGAGCTACGGGGTGCCGCCATCCCTGGCGGTGAAGATCAGCCGCATTTACGGGGCGGACGCCCAGCGCAAAATCCGGGAAAACCCCTACCGGCTCATCGACGATATCGAGGGCGTGGGCTTCCTCACGGCGGACCGGATCGCCCTTTCACTGGGCATCCCTCAGGACAGCGATTACCGCCTGAAAGCGGGGCTGAAATACGCTTTGCAGGAGGCGGCCAACGGCGAGGGGCACACGTATCTGCCCCGGGAGGAGCTGATGGACCGGGCGGCCCGGGGCCTGCGGATCCGGGGGGAAATGCTGCTGCACGCCCTGGACGGGCTGCTCTTCTCCCGGGAGATCATCGCCGCGGACATGCCCGACGGCGTCCAGGCCATGATGCTGTCGCCGTTCTTTTATGCGGAAAAAGAAATCGCAAGGTATCTGCGGCTGCTGATGAACGCGGCCCAGACGGCGATCCTGCCGGAAGTGGACAGGCGAATCCGGGATTTTGAAAAGTCCGGGGGCATCCGATTCAGCGAAAATCAGCGCCGTGCGGTGTCCGAGGCGGTGCAGCGGGGGCTGATGGTGATCACCGGCGGCCCCGGCACGGGGAAAACCACCATCATCAACTGCATCCTGGCCCTGCTGGGGGACGGGGTGCTGCTGGCGGCGCCCACGGGACGGGCGGCCAAGCGCATGAGCGAGGCCACCGGCCACGAAGCGAAAACCCTGCACCGGCTGCTGGAATTTGCCGGGGAGGAAGGAAAATTCCTACGGGACGAGCAGAACCCATTGGACTGCGCCTGCGTGATCGTGGACGAAATGAGCATGGTGGACGTGTTCCTGATGCGGTCGCTGCTGCGGGCGCTGCGGCCCGGCACCCGGCTCATCCTGGTAGGGGACGCGGACCAGCTGCCCTCCGTGGGGGCGGGAAATGTGCTGGGGGATATCCTGCAGAGCGGGGCGATCCCCTCGGTGCGCCTCACGGATATTTTCCGGCAGAGCGGGGAAAGCCTGATCGTGCTGAACGCCCATCGGATCAACGGCGGGGAAAACCCCATCCTGAACCGGCGGGACAGCGACTTTTTCTTTGAGCGCCAGCCCACCGCGGAGGACGCGGCGGCGGCCATCGTGGGCCTGTGCGCCCGGCGGCTGCCCGCCTTCCTCAAATCCGCGGATCCGGTGCGGGACATCCAGGTGCTGTCCCCCAGCAGGAAGGCCGGCGCGGGGGTGCAGCAGCTCAACGCCCTTCTGCAGGAGCAGCTGAACCCGCCCGCCCCGCGCAAGCGGGAAATCGCCTACGGCAGCGCCGTTTTCCGCACGGGCGACAAGGTGATGCACGTCAAAAACAATTATCAGCTGCCCTGGCGCGCCGACGACGGCGCCGAGGGCATGGGCGTGTTCAACGGGGACGTGGGCTTCATTTCCGCCATCGACGCGGACGACCGGATCGTGACCGTGCGCTACGACGACGAAAGGACCGTGGAATACGATTATCAGCAGCTGGAGGAATTGGAACTGGCCTATTGCCTGTCCGTGCACAAGAGCCAGGGCAGCGAATTCCCCTGCGTGGTGATGCCCGTGGTGGGCGGCCCGCCCAGGCTGCTGACGCGGAATCTGTTTTATACCGCCCTGACCCGGGCCCGGAAGCTGGTGGTGCTGGTGGGCCGGGAGGAGTGCATCGCCCAGATGGTGCGCAACAATCACATCGCCCGGCGCTATACCGCATTGCAGCTGCGCCTGGCGGAGGAAATAGGAACCCCATGAGCAAAACGGAGGAACAGTGAAATGCTGAGGATCGGTCAGTTTACGGATACATTCCTGCCGGTGGTGGACGGCGTGGGCCGGGTGGCCCTGGCGTATTCGGAAACGCTGTGCAGAATGGGCCATCAGGTGACGGTGGTATCCCCCATGTACGATACGGGCTACCGGGGCGGCTTCCCCTTCGAGCTGGTGGATTTCCAGGCCCGCAGCGTGCCCGGCATGAAGCAGTACAGGACCGGCGAAGCGCCCTGGGACGCCCATTACCGCAAGCGGATCAAAATGATCCCCCTGGATATCGTGCACGCCCACAGCCCCTTTACCGCCGGGTCGGAGGCCATCCGCATCGCCGCCCAGCGCAAGCTGCCCCTGGTGGGCACCTTCCATTCCAAGTATTACGACGATTTTCTCAAGGTCACCAAATCCGAGACCTTAGCGAAAGCGGCCACCAAATTCGTGGTGAATTTCTTTGAACGGTGCGACGAGGTCTGGGCCGTGGGCAGCAACACCGCGGACGTGCTGCGGAGCTACGGCTACGAGGGCGACATCCAGGTGATGCCCAATGGCGTCACCCTGCGGGTGGCGGAGCCCGGGGCGGTGGAGGAGGTCAACCGCCGCTGGGGCCTGGGGCGGGATCCCATGATCCTGTTCGTGGGCCAGATAAACTGGAAGAAAAATATCCTCACCGTGCTGGAGGGCTGCGCCCGGCTGATGGCGGAGGGGACGAAATTCCATCTGATCCTGGCGGGCCAGGGGCCGGACATGAAGGAGATCGAAAGAAAAATCAACAGCCTGGGCCTGCACGAGTGCACCCACCTGGCGGGGCACGTGACGGACGCGAAGCTGCTGGACGGGCTGTACAGCCGGGCCACGGTGTTCGCTTTCCCCTCTCTGTACGATGCCGCGCCCATGGTGGTGCGGGAGGCCGCCGTGATGGGCACTCCCTCCGTGATGGTGCGGGGCAGCACCGCGGCCGAAATCATCCGGGACGGGGAAAACGGCTATCTGTGCGAAAACGACGCGGACGATCTGGCCCGGGTGATCCGCAGAGCGCTGGAGGATACGGAAAAATGCCGCCTGATCGGAGAGAAGGCCAAGGAAACCATCCCCGTGCCCTGGGAAAAGATCCTGGAGAGGGCGTCGGAGCGGTACGAGCGCCTGGTGGCGCTGAACCGGGACGGGCTGCTGAAGAAAAAAAGCGTGCGGGTGATCTGATCCGCAAGAAAAAAAGCAAGGGAGGAAACGGTATGAAAAGGATGCTGACGCTGCTGCTGGCGCTTTCTCTGCTTTTACCCTGCATCGGGGCGCTGTCGGAGGGCGGCCGCCTGGAGGGCGAAGGGTTCGCCAGCCCCGAGGACGCAGTGACGGCCTATCTGGACGCCATGAACCGGGGGGACGTGGGGGAGATGCTGTCCACCTTCGCCCTGGAAACCTTCGCGGAGCACGTGATCCCTGAAATGTATAACCGCCGGCTGGGCATGTTTTCGATGCAGAGCTTCAGCGGCGTTCCCATTACGGACGAATATTCCCGTTCCCTGGCGGCGAACGCCCGGTACGGCATGCTGGCGGAATCCCTGATGCAGCAGTATATCGAAGCGGGCGCGGCGCTTCAGGGAATGACGATCGCGCCGCTGGGGACGGAGGAAATGCAGCGGATCCGGAATGGGTTTGCCGCCTCCCCGATGCGGGAAACCGCGGGCCGTGTGGAATTTGTGAAGTGGGTCAGCCCGGTGGCGCTCACCGGGGGCAGGATCGCGATGCCCATGAACCGGCTCAACAGCGCGACCCAGCGGGCGTATGCCGGCGCGGACGATCTGGCGGAGCTGGCGGCGCATATCCGCGTCAACGGCGTGGACGGCCTGCTGCTGATGGGTTGCGTAAAATATGGCGATCGGTGGTATAATTTGGAATTCGGCGGCCTCACCGGATCGATCATGGGGCTGAACCGGTATGAACAGATCCTGAAGCTGCTGACGACCACGGAAGATATGCAGCTTGCCCTCGCCATGGCCGCCAACACGTTCCCGGATGTGACCGCCCGCTGGGAGGCCTGCCGGGAAAGCGGGCTGCCCGGAACGAAATGGGCGCTGACGGAAATGAACGTCCCGGGCGTGACGGTCAGGGCCGATGCGGACGCGGCGCTCGGCGACGCGGGGCAAAGCGTGTGGGCGGAGCTGAAGCTGTATGGGACCTGCGGCGGGCTCGTCACCATCCGGGTGAGCCCCGCCCTGCAGGAAGCGCTGCAGATGCCGTATGATTCCACGTGCGTGGGCATTGCCTGGCAGGCCGCGGACGGGAAAATGGAAACGGATATGATCCGGGCGATGGTCAAGAGCGATATTCAGCTGAATTTCGAGGAATGCACCGGCAGCCTGGAGCCGGGGGCGGACCGGATCGTATTCCGGTTTGCCGACGGCACCGAAGCGGTGTTTGCAAAGCAGTAACCGGATACGAAAAAAGCGGGAGGTCGCTCAGCTTCCCGTCAGACTGTTGACAAAGTGCTTTGGGGTAGTATGAAGGGGCTGCGCCCCTTCATCAACTTTCCGCAGGACCGGGTTTGCCGGTCCGAGGAACGGTCAGGATGACCGTTTCCTCTATCAATTTCTGGCCGTAACATGAGCAAAACCGGGCAAAAAAGCCCGGTTTTGCTCGTGTTACAAGAAATTGATGTTCCCATCGAAAGACTGCTTTAGCTGGCTTTCGATGGCAGGGTGTCGACTTTGTCGGCACCCTGATGGGATTATTCCACGATTTCGCCCATCACGTTGCCGGAAGCGCCGGCGGCGTTGGATTCGTCGGTGTCGATGTGCATGGCCAGGGAGAACTTGGGGCTGACCCGGACCACCACGTCGCCGAAGATCAGGCCGCGGCCTTCGGTGTTCACCTTCACGGAGACGATCTGCTTGTCAGCCACGCCGAATTCGGCGGCGTCCTCGGGGGTCATGTGGATGTGGCGCTTGGCGGCGATGACGCCCTCGGCGACCTCCACTTCCCCGCAGGGGCCTACCAGCTTGCACGCGCCGGAGCCGGCCACGTCGCCGCTTTCCCGGATGGGGGCGGTGACGCCGATGGAGCGGGCGTCCGTGAGGGACAGTTCCACCTGGGTCGCTGAACGGAGGGGCCCCAGGATGCTCACGCGGCTCAGCGTCTTCTTGGGGCCTACCACGTCCACCCTCTCTTCGCTGGCGAACTGGCCGGGCTGGGACAGGTATTTCTTGGGGGTCAGCTGATAGCCCTTGCCGAACAGGGTTTCCAGGTCCTGGGCGGTCACGTGCACGTGGCGGGCGCTGGTTTCAACGATAAACTGCTTGGCCATGATCAAAATCCCTCTTTCCTGATGATTTCAGAAATATTATACCACATTTTCCGCCGTTTTCAAGGGCTTAGGAAAGCTCGAACATGCCGGTGTAGAGCTGATAGTATTTGCCCTTCTGCTCCAGCAGCTGCTCGTGGTTGCCGCGCTCGATGATAACGCCGTTTTCCAGCACCATGATGGCCTGGGAATTGCGCACGGTGGACAGCCTGTGGGCGATGACGAACACGGTGCGCCCCTTCATCAGCCCGTCCATGCCCTTCTCGATGAGGGCCTCGGTGCGGGTGTCGATGGAGGAGGTGGCTTCGTCCAGGATCAGCACCGGCGGGTCCGCCACGGCGGCCCGGGCGATGGCGATGAGCTGGCGCTGGCCCTGGCTCAGGTTGGCCCCGTCGCCGGTGAGCATGGTATCGTAGCCCTGGGGCAGATGGCGGATGAAGAAATCGGCGTTGGCGATCTTGGCGGCGCGCCGGATCTCCTCGTCCGTGGCGTCCAGCTTGCCGTAGCGGATGTTATCCCGCACGGTGCCGGTGAACAGGTGGGTATCCTGCAGCACCATGCCCAGGGACCGGCGCAGATCGTCCTTTTTGATCTTTTCGATGTTGATGCCGTCGTAGCGGATCTTGCCGTCCTGGATGTCGTAGAAGCGGTTGATCAGGTTGGTGATGGTGGTTTTGCCCGCGCCGGTGGAGCCTACGAAGGCGATCTTCTGCCCGGGCTTGGCGTACAGCGATACGTCGTGCAGCACGGTCTTTTCCGGCACGTAGCCGAAATTCACATGCTCGAACACCACGTCGCCCCGAAGCTCGGTATAGGTCACGGTGCCGTCCGCCTTATGGGGATGCTTCCAGGCCCACATGCCGGTGCGCTCGGGCGTCTCCACGATATTGCCGTTTTCGTCCTTCCGGCAGCGCACCAGCTTCACGTAGCCCTGGTCTTCCTCCACCGGTTTGTCCATCAGTTCAAAGATCCGCTCCGCCCCGGCCAGGGCCTGCATGATGATGCTGAACTGCTGGGACAGATTGGAAATGGGCTGGCTGAACTGGCGGGTGAAGGGCAGGAAGGCGATCAGGGTGCCCAGGGTGGCGGCGTTATTGACGATGAAGATGGAGCCCACCAGCGCCACCAGCACGTAGATGGCGTGGCCCAGGTTGCCCATGATGGGCCAGAGCATGCTGGCGAAGGTGTTGGCCCGGGTGCCGGCCACGCGCACATCCTCGTTTTTGCCGGTAAATTCGTCGATGGATTTTTCCTCGTGGCAGAACACCTGCACCACCCGCTGGCCTTCGATGGTTTCCTCGATATAGCCGTTGAGGGCGCCCACGGCCTTCTGCTGGGCGGCGAAGCTGGCGCCGGATTTTTTGCCGATGGTGGTGGTGATCTTGAACATCAGCGGCGTCAGCGCCAGCACCAGCAGGGTCATCCAGATATTCAGATTCAGCATAAAGGCCAGGGAAAGCAGGATGGAGAGGGCCGAAGACACCGCCTGGGGGAAGGCCTGGGAGAGAAATTCCCGCAGGGTGTCGGTGTCGTTGGTGTATCGGCTCATGATCTCGCCGTGGGTCCGCTGATCGAAATAGCGGATGGGCAGATCCTCCATGTGATCGAACATTTCCTTGCGCAGATGATTCAGCGTGCCGGTGGACACCATCATCATGATGCGGTTGGATAAGAACTGCGCCGCGGCGCCGGCCAGATACATGGCCAGCAGGAGCATGAGGAAAGAAAGATACGGCGTCAGATCCACTTTCAGGTTCTGGGACGCCTGCTCCACCAGGGGCGTAAGATATCCGTCCACGGCGGGCTTCAGCAGGAAGGTACCGGTGGCGGAGGCCGCGGTGCTGATCAGGATGCAGCAGGCCACCAGGATCAGCTGCTTTCTGCTTCTTCCCAGGTAACGGATCAGGCGGCGCAGGGTGTCTTTGGCATTTTTGGGCTTTGCGATGGCTCTCGGTCCGCGCGGCGGCATATCAGGCCACCCCCTTCTGCTGGGAAGTATAGACTTCCCGGTAAATCTCGCTGCGCTGCATCAGCTCTTCGTGGGTGCCGAAATCCTTCACCCTGCCTTCGTCCAGCACCAGGATATGGTCCGCATCCATGACGGAGGAAATGCGCTGGGCGATGATGAGCTTGGTGGTATCCGGCATCTGGGTGCGCAGGGCCTGGCGGATGCGGGCGTCGGTGGCGGTGTCCACGGCGCTGGTGGCGTCGTCCAGGATCATGATTTTGGGCTTTTTGAGCAGGGCCCGGGCGATGCACAGCCGCTGCTTCTGGCCGCCGGAGACGTTCACGCCGCCCTGGCCCAGATCGGTGTCGTACCCGTCGGGGAAGGAGCGGATGAAGTCGTCCGCCGCGGCGGCCTGGCAGGCGGCGGCGATCTCCTCGTCCGTGGCGTTTTCATCGCCCCAGCGCAGGTTGTCCCGGATGGAGCCGGAGAACAGCACGTTCTTCTGCAGCACCATGGATACCTGATCCCGCAGGGCGTGGATGTCGTATTCCCTTACGTCTTTGCCGCCCACCAGCAGCCGGCCGGAGGTGACGTCGTACAGCCGGGGGATCAGGCTGACCAGCGTGGTTTTCGCCGAGCCCGTGCCCCCGATGATCCCCACCGTTTCCCCGGAGCGGATGGCCAGGTTCACGTCCGTCAGCACCAGGTTGTCGGAAGTGCCTTGGTAGGAAAAATTCACGTGGTCAAAGACGATGCTGCCGTCCCGGACGTCGTCTTGCGCGCCTTCGGGGCTCACGATGTCGGGCTGCTCCTCCAGCACCTCGGAAATGCGGGCGATGGAGGCCCGGGAGAGCACCAGGCCCACAAACAGGAAGGAAAACATCATCAGGCTCATGAGGATCTGGGTGATGTAGGTGATGAAGGCGGTGAGAATGCCGAAGTCCATCTGGCCGCTGATGATCCGCTTGCCGCCCAGCCACAGCACCGCCACGACGGAGGCGTTCATCAGCACCGTCATAATGGGGCCGTTCCACAGCACGATCTTTTCCGCGGCCCGCTGGGCGGCGGTGACTTCGTCCGCGGAGGCGGCGAACTTTTCTTTTTCATGCCGGGCGCGGACGAAAGCCTTTACCACCCGGATGCCGATCAGGTTCTCCTGAATGGAGGAATTGAGGCCGTCGTATTTTTTCATCATCACCTGGAACCGGGGGAAGGCCATGCGCATGATGACCACCACCGCCACCGCCAGCAGGGGAACGGATACCGCCAGCACCGTCACCAGGGAGGGCTGCAGCCGCAGGGCCCAGATGAGGGCCATGATGAACATGATGGGAGAGCGCACGGCCATGCGCACCAGCATCATCACCACGGACTGCACCTGGTTCACGTCCGTGGTCAGGCGGGTGACCAGGGATGCGGTGGAGAAATGGTCGATGTTCTTAAAAGAAAACCGCTGTATCTTTTCAAACAGCGCCTGGCGCAGATTCCGGCCGAAGCCCAGGGCGCCTTTGCTGCTCAGGTAACTGCCCAGGAAGCCGAACACCATGGAAATCAGGGCCATGGCCAGCATGATGCCGCCGTAAAGCAGCACCTGGGAAATCTCGCCCGTTTCCTGGCTGTGGGGGATCGCTTTGTCGATCAGGGTGGCCGTCATGATGGGAATGGTGGTCTCCATGGCCACCTCGCCGATCATGGCGACGGGGCAGAGAATCAGATGCTTTTTATATTCCCCGGTGCAGTTTTTCATGATCTGCGTGAATTTCACTTGTCTTTTTCCTCCTGTTCCCGGATTTTCCGGTTCAGCTTCCAGATGGTCAGGTGGCGGCAGCTTTCGTCCGCCAGGTTATCGAACATTTTCTCGCAGGCCCGGCGGAAGGCCTCCACCTCGTCCTCCGTCATGCCGCGGAACATTTCCCCGTCCAGCTGGTCGAACCGGCGGTGGTTCTCCTCGATCCGCCGATCGCCCGCCGCCGTGAGGTACAGCCGGTTGCGCCGGGCGTCCTTTTCGTCGCTCTCCCGCCGCACATAGCCCGTTTTTTCCAGCCGTTTCAGGCTGGCGGCGATGGAGGCGGGGGTCACGTCCAATTCGTCCGCCGCTTCCTTCTGGGTGCATCCCGGGTGGGACCGCACGTATTCCAGCAGCCGGGGCTGGCCGGGATGCAGCCCCGAATCGGCCATCAGCTCCCGGGCCTTGATCCGCCGCAGCAGCTCCAGCCGGTGCATGGCCCCTACGGCTTCCCAATACGCCATACCGCATCTCCTTTCAAAAAAATCAAGCGGTTGATAATCAAACGTTTAACATTATATGCGGACGGGATGAAAAAGTCAATGGAAAATGAAAAAAAAGGGATTTCTCTCCCTCGGTTTTCCGTGAAAAGGGGGACCCGGAACGGTCCCCCCGGAAACATTCCCATATCATTTCAGCCAGAACGGCGCCAGGGGCAGCCCGTTTTCCCCGAAAAGGCGCACCACACCGTAATCCCGCCAGGCGTAACGCGCCTGCACGGGGCGGGGCACCCGGGGGGAGGAAAGGAACAGCTCCCGCCCGTCGATCACCGTGTCCGCGGGGCAAAAAATCCCGTCCTCCCCGGCGATCTCCAGCAGGAATTCGCCCTGGCCCCGATCCCGGACGGACTGATCCAGCAGGATGTGCATAACGCCGTTTTCGGTGAATTTTTCCGTGGCCCGGGGAGCGCGGGGAGCGTCCTCGCCGTAGACAACCCGGCGGGCGCAGTCAAACAGCCTATCGCCCACCACCCGCTTGTTGGTGGGATGGATGTTGTCGAATTCCCCCTGGTCGATCAGGACCGCCAGATCGGTGCGGGCCGTCTGATCGGCCACTCGCTGCTGGGCCAGGCGCAGGGGCGGCCAGGTCATGCTGTCCTGTTCCGCCGCGCCGTCGATCCACATGGGAAGCTGCACGTTCAAAAAAGGCAGCGTATCGCATTCGAACAGCTCCCGCAGCCGCAGGATGAAGGAGGAAAGCAGCAGATCGTAGCGCTGGGTGCGCCAGGTGTCCTCCTCGCCCTGGTAAAACAGCACGCCCGTCAGCACCGCGGGGACGAGCCTTTCCAGCATGGTGTGGAACAGCCCGTGGGGCCGGAAGGGCGAACCCTCGCCCACCGGCGGGTTCCAGGGCGGACAGGGGCCGATGACGGCGTTGATTTCCTTCGATGTGTACTCGGGGTGCGCCTTTTTCAGTTGATCGGCCTTCTTGGCCCATTCGTCCAGGCCGCTGAAAAACGCGCCTTCTTCTTTCAGGTAGTCCTCCATGGATTTGCCGGCCCAGCGGTCGTCGTATTCCTGCATGTAGCGCCGGCCCTCGGCGGTGCGGCCCAGGGCTTCCTCGTCCATCCAGCAGGTGACGGAGGTGCCGCCCCAGTAGCAGTCGATGATGCCCACGGGGACGTTCAGATGCCGGTGCAGCCGCATGGCGAAAAAGTAAGCCACGGCGCTCATGTCCCTCGCCTTGCCCGGGGCCACGGCCTGCCAGCGGGCGGCGCGGTTGGCTTCCTCTGTTTCCGGGCCCGGGCGGGCGCACTTGGGCACGTTGAAATACCGGATCAGCGGCAGATCGTGGGTTTCGATCAATCCGGGGCCCTCGTCGGCGTTCTGCAGCTCCAATTCCATGTTGCTCTGGCCTCCGGCCAGGTACACGTCGCCGATGACCACGTCCGTGCAGACCACGGACGCGCCGCCGCAGGCATAGGTCAAGGTGCACTCTTCCTGGGCGGTCTGGGGCGGCAGCCGCAGCAGAAAGCGGCCTTCCCGGGCCGGGGCGGTATCTTTTCCCAGCACGCGGCCGAAGCGGTCGCGCAGTTCGGCGGTGACGGCGGCGCCCTCCGGGGCGGTGCCGAACAAACGGATCTCCCGGTCCCGGCACAGCACCGCGCCGTCGCCGAAAAGCGGTGAAATTTCAAACTGGGGCGTCATGGCATGACCTCCAAAAAATGGGACGTGCGGGAAACGCACGCCCCGTCAGCTTTACTGCGCCGCGGCGGGCAGCTTGTCGTAGCCGCCGTAGGTGATGATGGCGTCCACGATCTCGGGGAACACGAATTCGCCGGTCCTGCGGTTCAGGATGCCGAAGATCTCACCGTCGCCGGAGAAGGCGGCGTTGTCCCACCAGACGCAGGGCAGGTTCCGGGCGCTGGCGGAGGCCACGTAGAAGGCCGTCCAGTCCACCCGGGCCTGGAGATTGTTGCCCTTGGTCATGGCGCCGAATTCGCCGATCACCACGGGTACGCCCTGGAGGATGAAGCGGTTGTAAACGCTGTTCATGAAGGTGACGATCTCGTTTTTCATGGCGTTGTTGTTCAGGGTGAACGAGGTGGTGCCCTTTTTGTTCAGGGCGAAATCGTAGGGGGTATAGGCGTGGATGGACACGATGATGCGGTTGTCGGCGGTGTCCTCAGGCAGGAGGAAGGTATCCCGGGCGGCGTTGCCGGGGGCGGCGTCGTAGGCCGGCACCATGAGGTAGCGGTCGGCGTTGTTGCCGCCGGAAGCGCGCACCGTGTCCACGAACAGCTGGTTCAGCCGGTTCAGGCAGTCCTCCGCGTCCTGGCACGCGGGGATGACGGGATTGAAATTCCATTCATAGCCGGTGTCTTTGAGCCGGGGCTCGTTCATGGCTTCAAAGATCAGCCGGTCGTCGTAATCCCGGAAGCGCAGGGCCAGCTGGCTCCAGATGGCGGAAATATACCGGGCGGATTCGTCGTAATGCTCGGAAGAGGGATAGAACTGATACTCGTCGTGATGGATGTTGAGGATCACGTGCAGGTCCTGGGCGATGGCCCAGTCCACCACCTCCTGCACCCGGGCCAGCCACCGTTCGCTGATGTTGAAATCCGCGTCCACGTGATCGTGCCAGGAGACGGGGATACGCACGGTGGAAAAGCCGGCTTCCTTCAGGGCGATCATCACCTGCTCCGTGGTTTTGGGCGCGCCCCAGCTGGTTTCCACCGTCATTTCGTCGGCGTTGCGGTTCCAGTCGCCTTTTTCGGCGTCGAAGGTGTTGCCCAGGTTCCAGCCCACGCCCATGGATTTGAGGTAATCCATGGCCTCGTTTTCGGGAATGGGGCGCTGGGTGATGGTAAGCTCGGGCACGGTGGCAGCGGCGGCTTCCGCGGGCTCCGCCGTGCAGGCGGGCAGCCAGGAAAGGCACAGGGCGAGGCAGACGAGGATAAGGGCGATGCGCTTCTTCATGGGGGATCCTCCTTTTATTTCAGATGTTCTTTCAGCGCGGAAATGATTTCCTGCGCGGCGGTTTCATGGCTTTCCCGGCTGGGGTGCATGCGGCTGCCGTTGCTGCGGGCGGGGGTCAGGGCCAGATAGCCGGCGTTGGGGTCGCCGCTGTCCCGGACCGCCTGGCGCAGCACGCTTTCCAGCTGATTCCCGCACAGGCCGTAGGCCCAGAGGATGTACGCGCCGGGGTTGCGCTTCCGGGCCATGCGGATCAGCTCCGCGGCGCGGCAGCGGATCTCCCGGCGGCAGGCGTCCTGCTCCGGGAGGGGGATGCGGCCGAAAGCGGAATTGTCGTTGGTGCCCAGGTTGATGATCACCGCGTCGGCGGGCTTTTCTCCCTCCGGGGCGGGCACGTCGCCGCCGGGGATCACGGCGCAGAGCCGGTCGTAGATCCGTCCGATGCGGCTTTCGGGATCGTTGTCCCAGCTGCGGGCAACGCCCCAGCCGCCCAGGGCGATCACTCGCTTGTCGGCGCCCAGGGCCTCGGACACCAGGGTAGGGAAGGCGGGCATATGGGAAATATACACCATGCGCCATTCCGCGCCGCTTTGGGGGCCCATGCAGCCCTCGCCCACGGTGAGGCTGTCGCCGATGAATTCCAGCATCAGCTTCCTTTCCGGCGCGGGGGTGATTTCGCCGTCCGTTTCCAGGACCTCCAGGGTCACGGGGCCGCTTTCGTCGTAGCCCGCCTGGGTGTCCTTGAGAACGGTGATTTCATGGGCCGCGCCCTTTTCCATGCCGGAGAGAAGCGGATACAGGTGGGTGCCGGGCAGCAGCGGCAGCCGGGCCACCGGCGCGCCGTCCGCCATCACGCCCAGCCAGGCGGCGTGAGCCGTATGGCGGGAAGTGACTTCGGCGGCGAGGTACGTGCAGTCCAGGGTGAAGCGCACGCCTGCGCCGCTCCACCACAGCTGGGTTTTTTCTTCCTTGGGGTCGTGCCGGCCCAGGGGGGTGCAGCGCGGGTCCGGCAGGGGGATGCGGTTCATTTCTTCATTCCTCCTCGGCTTTCAGGGTATAAAGCACGCTCTGGGCGTCGCCCGGGCGCAGGGGGCACATAAGCCCCGATCGCATCAGCTCGTCGCCGCTGTAAACTTCGTTTGTTTCCAGGACGCGGTAGCGCTTTTCGCCGTCCAGGCCCCGCAGCCGCACCAGGGGCGGGGGCGTGTTTACCTGGCCCAGGGCCCGCACCAGGGTGAAAATCGCCTCCGTCCGGTCCGGGGAAACGGTGATCCAGGCGGTGTCGTTGCCCTCGTAGGGGGAGAGCAGACGGTACAGCCCGCCCCGGGCGCGGGTTTTTTCCGTAGCCCGGGCGTAGGCGATCTGCCTGCGCAGCGCGATTTGCTCTTCTTCCGTCAGCTTCCGGGGGTCCAGCTCATAGCCGAAGCACCCGCCCAGAGCCACGGCGAAGCGGCTTTCCAGGGGGGCGGTGCGGCCGGTCTGGTGGTTGGGCACGGCGCTCACGTGGCTGCCCATGGCGGAGGGCGGCAGGAACAGGCTGGTGCCCCACTGGATGCGGCAGCGCTGCAGGGCGTCCGTATCGTCGGAGCACCAGAACTGGGGCACGTAATACAGCATGCCGGGGTCGAAGCGCCCGCCGCCGGAAGCGCAGCCCTCGATGAGCACCTCCGGGAAGGCGCGCACCAGCCGGTCCATCACGGCGTACAGCCCCAGGATGTAGCGGTGGGGCAGCTCCCGCTGCCTTTCCGGCGGCAGATACGCAGAGCCGACGTTGGAAAAATTCCGGTTCATATCCCATTTGAGGTAAGCCGCGCCGCTTTCCCGCAGGGTGTCGGACACGGCGCGGAACACGAATTCCTGCACGTCCGGGCGGCTCATGTCCAGCGTCAGCTGGTGCCGGGCGGTGATGGGCTCCCGCCCCGGCACGTGGATGGCCCAATCGGGGTGGGCGCGGTAAAGCTCGCTTTCCGGGGAGACCATTTCCGGCTCCATCCAGATGCCGAACTGCAGCCCCAGGGCGCGGATCCTGTCGCCCAGGCGCCGAAGCCCGCCGGGCAGCTTTTTCCGGTCGGCCCCCCAGTCGCCCAGGGAGGTGCTGTCGTCGTCCCGGCGGCCGAACCAGCCGTCGTCCATGACGAACAGCTCCACCCCCGCCTTGGCGGCGCATTCCGCGATGGACACCAGCTTTTCTTCGTCAAAATCGAAATACGCCGCTTCCCAGCTGTTGAGCAGCACCGGGCGGTGGGCGTTCACCCACCGGGGCGGCAGCAGATGGCGTTCCCACAGGCGGTGGAAGGCGCGGCTCATGCCGCCCAGGCCTTCTTCCGAATACACCAGCACGGCTTCCGGCGTCTGAAAGGCCTCGCCGGGGTCCAGCCGCCAGATGAAATCCCGGGGGTTGACGCCCAGGCTCAGGCGGGTGGAATCATTCTGGTACACCGAGGCGCGGGCGGCAAAATTGCCGCTGTAAATCAGCGCCGCGCCCAGGGCCTCGCCGGCATCCTCCGTGGTTTCCTTCCGGGCCAGGGCCAGGAAGGGGGACTGCTGCAGACTGCTGGCGCCGCAGAGGGTGGACACCCCCTGATGCCCAGGCACCAGCGGGCGGCGGTACACGGCGCGCTCCCGGGCCCAGGAGCCGCTCAATGTGATCAGGTCCCATCGGCTGTCCGGCAGGTCCAGGCACAGGCTCTGCGCGTCGGTGAGGGCTGCGGGGGCGTCGCCGCCGTTCACGATCCGGGCGCTGCGGACCACGGCGGGGCTGTCGTCGAACACGGTATAGAGCAGCTCGGCGCGCAGGCCGGTCAGGGCGTCCGCCAGGGTGACCCGGAGGGTTTTGCCGTCGCTTCCGAAGGTGGCGGGCAGGCCGTCCAGCCCGGGCTTCGCGTCCAGCGCTTCCGCGCCGGAAAACCGCAGGTCCGCCGCCCAGCCCTTTCCGGGATATTCCGCCGTCAGCGCGCCTTCCCTTTGGTCGCCCAGGCCCTGGACGGGGTACTCCTGGGGCAGCCGGTCCAGCCCGCATTCCTGCAGGCGGAAATTGCCCGTGTCGCCGCTGCCGGCGGCCCGGAGCACGCCGTCCGGGTGAAAGGAGGAAAGCCGCGGCCCGAAATACAGATGGGCCAGGGCGCCGCCGGGCATGACGGCCATGATGTAACTGATATTGCCGTTCCGCAGGTGCAGGAGGCCGTTTTCCTGAAGGATCTCCGTCATTTTGCTTCCTCTTTTCAGAAGGGCGGGTTCCGGCGCATCACTTCCAGCGCCATCCGCCCGTTGTGATAGGGGCATTTCCAGGGCTCCACGATGGGCTCGTCGCTGCCGGGGGTGCCGTCCTCGTGCACGTACCAGTACCATTCCGAGCCGGGCCGGGGATCCCGCATCACGTTTTGAATGTAGGCCCATTGCTGCAGCACGGCGGCTTTATAGCGTTCTTCGCCGGTCTGCTCCCAGGCGTTGAGGAAGCCCAGCAGGGCTTCCGCCTGCACCCACCAGATGCGTTTGTGGTTTACGACGCCCCTCTCGCACTCGTTTTCAAATCCGTGATCGGTGAAGGCGGCGCGGAAGGTGTGGTCCGCCATGGCCAGGAGCAGCGGGCGGATGCGGGCGGTGAGGGCGGGGTCAGCCAGCGCGGTCAGCGTCCGGTCCGCCAGCCAGGAGGTCTCGATATCGTGGCCGAAGGAGTGCAGGTCGATGAGGGAATGGTATTCGTGATCGAAGAACACTTCCTGCCGGCGCTTTTCGGGGTTCCAGATCTTTTTTTCCAGCAGGTCCAGAATGAAATACAATTTTTCCCTTACGTCCGCCCGGGGGCAGGCTTCGTACAGGGCGGTGTACCCCTCCATCACGTGGAGCAGGGTATTCATGGTGCGCACGGCCATGACGCCGTTTTCGCTGAGCTTTTCGTTGCTTTCAGGCCGCCAGTCGGCGGTGAAGGCCTCCAGATACCCGCCCGCGTCCCGGCAGCGGCTTTCGATGACATCGTAAAGGCGGAATACCCGCTCCAGCGCTTCCCGATCACCGGAGGCCCGGTAATAGGCGGACAGGGCGTAGATGGCGAAGGCCTGGTTGTAGGTGTGCTTGGTGCCGTCGGCCACGGTGCCGTCGGCGTGCAGCGCCCAGTACACGCCGCCGTTTTCCTCGTCCGTCATGCGCCGCAGCATTTCATAGGCGTGCTCCGCTTCGCACAGCAGCGCCCGGTCCTCCAGCGCCAGGAATGTTTCCGAGAAGAACCACAGGATGCGGCTGTTGAGGATGCAGCCCCGGTCGGCCTCCGGATGGCGGGTCAGGTCAAAGTCCACCAGGCCCACGTATCCGCCCCGTTTATCGTCCCGCAGGGAGCGCCAAAAGGGCAGAATATGTTCGGTCAGTTCTTTTCGTACTTCCTGGGCAAGCATCGGCGCACCGTCCTTCCGCGGGGGATATATAAGATATTATATATCAGTTTTTTCCTTTTTACTACCCCCCGGGCCGGGCATGCAGGGAAGAAATTATTCCGGCTCCCGCTGTGCGCCGGGCGGTTTTTATGGTATACTCAGATAAAGGCACGGCGGGGAAGGAGGCGCGGGGCGCATGGCGGCAAAGGAGAGGGTGATCGGCCTGGCGGCCCACGTGGACGCCGGGAAAACCACCCTGTCGGAAGCAATGCTGTTCCTCTCCGGCGCGGTGCGCCGCCAGGGACGGGTGGACCGGGGGGACGCCTTCCTGGATACGGAGGACATGGAAAAGGAGCGGGGCATCACCATCTTTTCCAAGCAGGCGATGCTCACCTGGAACAAAACGCCCCTTGCCCTGCTGGACACCCCGGGGCACACGGATTTTTCCGGGGAAACCGAACGGGCGCTGGGGGTAATGGACGCCTGCGTGCTGCTCATCAGCGCCACGGACGGGGTGCAGGGGCATACCCGCACCCTGTGGCGGCTTCTGCGGGAATACCGGGTGCCGGCGTTCCTATTCGTGAACAAAATGGACGCCTTCCGGAGCGACCGGGGGGAATTGATGCGCCGGATCGCCGCGGACTTAGGGGACGGCGCGGTGGACATGGAAGCGCCGGACGGCCAGGAGCAGATCGCCATGCTGGACGAAGGATGCCTGGACGTGTACCTGAAGGAAGGCAGCATCCCCGACGCCCGCCTGCAGCGCCTGATCCGGGACAGGCGGCTGTTTCCCTGCTATTTCGGATCGGCGCTGAAAAACGAAGGGGTCGGGGCGCTGCTGGACGCCCTGGTGCGGCTCTGCCCCGAAACGGAATATCCCCGGGAATTCGCCGCCCGGGTGTTTAAGGTGGCCCGGGACAGGCAGGGGGCCAGGCTCACGTTCCTAAGGGTGACGGGCGGGGAACTGCACACCCGGGACCTGCTTTCCCTCCGGTCGGAGGACGGGGAAATCCTGTGGGCGGAAAAGGCGGCGGAGCTGAGGCGGTATTCCGGGAAAAAATACGTGCCGGTGCCCGCGGCGGCGGCGGGGGAGATCTGCTGCGTGGTGGGCCTGAGCCGCACCGCTCCCGGGGACGGCCTGGGGGCCGGGGAAAGCCGGAAGGCATCCACAACCCAGCCCTGCTATGCCTGCCGCCTGGTGATCCTGGACGGGACGGACGTGCACCGGGCGCTGGATTACCTGCGGGCGCTGGAGGAGGAAGAGCCGCTGCTCCAGGTGGAATTCCTGGCGCAGAAAAAGGAGATCCGCATCCATTCCATGGGGGAAGTGTACCTGGAGGTATTGCAGCGCCAGTGCCGGGACCGCTTCGGCATGGAAGTGGCGTTTGCGGACCAGGGCGTGGTATACCGGGAGACCATCGAAAACGCCGTGGAGGGCGTGGGGCATTACGAGCCCCTGCGCCACTACGCCGAAGTGCACCTGATACTGTCGCCGGGGGAGAGGGGCAGCGGCGTCGCCGTGTCCACCGCCCTGTCCACGGACGATCTGGCCCTGAACTGGCAGCGGCTGATCCTGACCCACCTCCGGGAAAAGCAGCACCTGGGGGTGCTGACGGGATCGCCCATTACGGATGTGAAGATCACCCTGGTCAACGGCAGGGCCCACCTCAAGCACACCGAGGGCGGGGATTTCCGCCAGGCTACCTACCGGGCCGTCCGCCAGGGGCTGATGAAGGCGAAAAGCGTGCTGCTGGAGCCGTATCTTTCCCTGGAGCTCACTTTGCCGGAGGAAACATTGGGCCGCGCCATGAGCGATATCAGGCAAATGGGCGGGGAGTTCGACGCGCCGGAAGCGGCGGGGGAAGGCACCGTGCTGCTCCGGGGCCGGGCGCCGGCGGCGAAGTGCGTTTCCTACGGCCGGGAGGTGGGCGTTTATACCCGGGGCCGCGGGCGGTTCGCGGCGTCCTTCTTTGCGTATCTGCCCTGCAGGGAGGCGGAGAAGGTCATTGCCGGGATCGGCTACGATCCTCGGGCGGATCTGGACAATTCCCCGGATTCCGTGTTCTGCGATCACGGGGCGGGGATCCAGGTGCCCTGGGATGCGGTGGAAAGCCGCATGCACCTGCCGCTGCAAAAGGAGATCCGGGAAAGCCGCCCCAAGGAGGAAGCGCCCCGGGCCGCGGCGCCGGTGCGCTACGGTGGCACCCGGGAGGAGGACGAGGAGCTGCTGCGCATTTTCGAGCGCACCTACGGCCCCGTGAAGGCCCGGCAGCTGCTCTCCGCGCCGCATCCGGCCCCCGCCGGGGAAACGCCCCGGGAGAAGGCCCAGGAAAAGCGGGAAATACTGCTGGTGGACGGCTACAACGTGATCTTCGCCTGGGAAGAGCTCAAAGAAACGGCCGAAGAGAGCCTGGACGCCGCGCGGCTGCAGCTGATGGACCTGATGTGCAATTACAGCGGCGTTACCGGCAGGCACGTGATCCTGGTGTTCGACGCCTACAAGGTGCCGGGCGGCGCGGGATCGGCGGAAAAATACGCCAATATCTACGTGATCTACACCCGGGAGACCCAGACCGCCGACGCTTACATCGAAAAAACCACCTATCAGGCGGGGCCGGACGCCAACATCCGGGTGGCCACCTCCGACGGGCCGGAGCAGATGATCGCCCTGGGGAACCGGGCGCTGCGCGTGTCCGCCCGGGAATTCAAGCGGGAAGTGGCGCAGGCCCAGGGCAGCATCCGGGAATTCCTGGACCGGCACAGCCGCTTTCACGATACCCCGGCGCTGGAAAAGGCCTACAAGGCCGCCTGGAAGCAGAAGCGGGGCGCGCCGGACGGCGCCTGAAGCGGCGGGCGGGGACGCGGCGGCCGCTGGCGGAAAAAAGTTTTTCAATTTCCGACTATACAAAACGGCGAATCTGTGCTATGATATTCAAGGCTGATTATATCGTACCGTACCCAAGAATCGGATAAGGGGGCTCTGCACATGAATGGAGAAGTTCAGGAAGTCGTCGCCACCGTGACAGAAGCGGCGAAAAGCACAGTCAAAGCGGCCGAAGCGTCCGGAGGCGGGCAGACCGGCCTGATTATCGCCGCTGTCGCAGTGGGCTATCTTTTCTTTGCGATCGTGCTGTGGAAGCTTTTCCAGAAAGCCGGCGTCGCGCCCTGGAAGGCGCTGATCCCCGGACTGAATATCATTTGCCTGTTCCAGATCATGAGCGATACGGACAGCTGCTGGGGCATGATCCTCACGGGCGTGCTGGTGCTGTTCCTGTGGTATATCGTTCCCGTGCCCGTTCCCAAGCCGTCGGATCCCAGGGCCGTGCAAGCCCTGGTGAAGACGCTGCTGCTGTTCGCGGGCATTGAGATCTGCTTCGGCTTCCATATTTTCAATTCCTGGAGCGGCGCGCCGCGCTTTGACAAGTCCGAGGTCTTTGCGGTGGGGCTGATCCTGCTGCCCTTCATTTTCTACCCCATCCTGGCGTTTGACAAATCCAAATATCACGTTTACTGAGATTGAAGGAAAACCGGGGGCCGCTTTCGATGAAGCAGCCCCCGGTTTTTTGCGTGCCGGTCATTCTTCCCCGGTTACAGCGAAGTATTCCATCCGCAGGGAGGGTTCCACCCGGACCACGAAATGCGCGCCGTCCTGGGCCATGTTGCGGAAGGTGAGATACCGGCTGCCGTCCTCGGCGGTGATGGCGCTCCGGGGCGTCAGGCTGTCCAGCTTCTCCGCCAGCGGGGGATTCACCTGCGCAACGAAGGCGCGGATCAGCGCTTCGGCGGATTGCAGCGTGTCGGCGTCCGCCTCCGCGGCGGGCTCCTCTTCCGATTGCAGCCACAGGGCCGTCAGGTTCTGCAGCGACAGCAGCCTTCCGTCCTCCGCGTAGGTGCACAGATAATCCTCGCCCACGTTGGTGATGTTCACGTTCACGCCTTCCTCCGAGATCCAGCCGCCCAGGGATGCGTCGGGGTGCACCGGAAAGCCCTGGCCTTCAAGCAGGCTCACCGTCTGGCCGATCCATTCGTCCCAGGCGTCCTCGTCCAGGCCTTCCGGGCTCTCGCCGTATTGCTCCCTGATCCAGTCCCAGAAAAGCTCCACCCCGTAATCGGCGGGATTGAAGGGCTTGACGCGGCTGGCGCCGTAATCCGAAACGGTAAAATCGAATTTGACCGCCACTTCGCGCGCGGCGCCGTCCCAGTACACGGACTGCACCTGTATTTCACCCCGCGCGCCGGTCAGCCGGCCCTGGCTGTCCAGGGTCAGATCCGCGTCCACCCCCTGCAGCTTCCATTGAACGGTGCCGTCCGTCAGCGCCTGGGTCACGGTGATATAATGGTCAAAGGCAAAGCTGTCGTCCTCGATGACGGCGCGGTCGTAGCCGCCGGAGAACCAGCGGTTGGACAGGTACCCGGCAGCCGCGTTCAGGGCGCTGACGGCCAGGGCGGGGATCTGATCCCCCTTCAGCGCGATATGCACGGCCGCGCCGCCGTCCGTTTTCTCCGCGGTCAATGCGCCCTCCGGCAGCATCGGCTCCAGCTGCGCCGCCAGCAGGCCGCCCAGCTCCGTCAGGGCGTCCAATTGCACCGTGCGGCGCAGTAGGGTATTCTGGGCGGCGTCGGTGGCGGTGCGGTACGTGCCGGGATAGAAGGCTTCCATGACGATGATGTCTTCCTGATCGGCGATGATGGTCCAGCCGGTTTCCCGCTGGGAGCCGTCCGCCCGGGGGGTGAGCAGCTTCAGCCCGTAATAGGACCGATAGCCGTCCTGCACGTAATGCAGCTGCATGGTCTTGAACTGCTCGCCGTCCAGGGCGAAGGTCGCTTCGCCCTTCACGGTGACGTTATGGGTGTTAAAAAGCAGGTCGCAGCCGCTTTTCCACAGGCCGTTCAGGGTGCTTTCCGCCAAAGCCGCGGATACCGCGAGGATCACGCACAGCACCAGCGCCGCGGGCAGGAGCAGCCGTTTCAGATGACGTTTCATATCGTTTGTCCTCCTGTAAATAAATAGGATCACAATCAAGTAAACGGCGGCGGGCCGGAAAATCTTCCAGGGTTTAGAAAAAAAGTAAAAAACGGGCGTATCACGCAGATACGGGACAAAAAAGGACCGGCCTTTCGGAAAAAGCCGGCCCGGTTTGCGATGCGCCATCAGGGACTCGAACCCGGGACACCCTGATTAAGAGTCAGGTGCTCTACCAACTGAGCTAATGGCGCACGAGGTACGGGGGTTATATTAGCACGCGCAGGCCGGGTTGTCAAGGGATATTTTCGCCGGTTTCCGCTTTTTTTCCGTCGGGCTCGTCGCACAGGGACCGGAGCAGCGCTTCCACCTCCGCGAAGGAGGACGCCCGGTTGATCTCCGTGCGCACCCGGGCCGCGCCCCGGCGGCCGAAGGTGTACCAGGAAAAATGCTTGCGCATTTCCAGCAGGGCGCTCTTTTCCCCTTTCCACGCGGCCATCTCCCGGGCCTGGCGCAGGGCGGTGTCCACCGCCATGGAAAAAGGCGGCGCTTCCCAGGGCCGGCCGTCCAGCGCGGCGCGGATCTCCCCGAACACCCAGGGCCGCCCCAGGGCTCCCCGGCCCACGGCCACGCCATCGCAGCCCGTGACGCGCAGGCATTCCAGGGCGCTGCTTCCGTCCGTCACGTCGCCGTTGGCGATAACGGGGATCTTCACCGCGGCTTTGACCTCGCCGATGGCGGGCCAGTCCGCCTTGCCGGAATATTGCTGCATCCGGGTGCGGCCGTGGACGGTGAGCCCGTCCGCGCCGGACTGCTCCAGCAGCCGTGCGAAGGAAACGGCGTTTTTGTGGGCGTCGTCCCAGCCCAGGCGCATTTTCACCGTGACGGGGAGGGACACGGCCTTCTTCACGCTCTCCACGATTTTTCCGGCCAGCGCCGGGTCCTTCATCAGGGCGGAGCCGCTTTGCCCGCCCACCACCTTCTGGGCGGGGCAGCCCATGTTGATGTCGATGCCGGTATAGCGGCCCATGGCCTCCAGCTCCGCGGCGGCCCGGGCGAGATAAAGGGGATCGCTGCCGAAGAGCTGCACGGAAAGATCGCCTTCCTCCGGAAGCCTTTCCAGCAGGAAGCGGTAGGCGTTCCTGTCCCGGGGCGCGGTGAGGAACCCCTGGGCGCTGACCATTTCCGTGGTGGCGGCGCCGCAGCCCCATTCAAAGCAAAGGCGGCGGAACACCTGATCCGTGATCCCCGCCATGGGCGCCAATGCAAGTATCGTGCTCAAAGGGCGTTCCTCATTCTTCGTTGATGATCTTGTTCAGCGTCATGTTCCGGATGTGCCACTGCCCGTTTTCCCGGCTGAGCAGCACGCTGTACTGGGCGCTCTGCCATTTGGGGGTCATGGATCGGCCGGTCTGGGCCATGCCTTCCCGGGCGGAGGCTTTGATTTTCCCGTCGATGGCGGGGATCCGCTCGGTGACGGTGGCCCGGGCGGAATCGTCCCAGGGCCAGCACCAGAAGGAATCCAGGCTGATGCGGTGGTCAAAGCCGGTGATGGTATAATACGGCTGGTAATCGCCCTGGCCGGCCAAGGCTGCCTGATACTGGGAATCCCGGTCCAGGTACGATCTGGAAAAGTAGGCGTCCAGGGATTCGTCCGTGCCCATCATGATCACCTGGGCGCGCTTGGCCATGCCGTCCTTGATGATGATATAAATGTTGGTGGCGTTCATGGAAAAATAGAACGCCGTGGTCATCAGCCCCAGCACGCAAAGAAGCACCAGCAGACGGGTGGCCACATACCAGATCAATCGACGCAGATACTTCACGGGCACCTCCGAATCAAACAGCGCTTCGCCGGGGACGGCAATTCATTATAGCACACCGGGCGGTGAAATGCTATCCCCGCCATAAAAACGATCCTGCCCCGCGCTTTCTTCCCCGGGCCCCGGGCGCCGGCGGCGGGAAACCCGCCTGTCAAGGGGAATTTGTTACGGAATATTAAAAACTGTTCAAAATTTCAGCACGCTTTTTTTCGGGGAAAAGCGCGGGATAAGGCTGTGGAAAAGGAAGGGGACGGGACAAATTCTGATTGTGGATAACTCGGCTTTCCGGGAAAAGTTATCCACAGAAAAAGGGCAAAGCAAGGAAAGACGGGGGTTGAAACGGGGAAAAGTGTGGATAACTCTGTGGATAATGTGGAAAAGACCGGGCCGGCAAAAACCGCATAAAATCGACAGGACTATACTGTATATGCACCGGGATCGCCCCGGAAAACGCCGGTTTTCGCTGAATGGGCGATGAATATACTGCATAAGCCCACGCAAAAAGCAAAAAAACGCATGTGGATAATTCGGGGCGGAAAAGCAAATGAAAAAGTTTAGAAATATTTGATTTGACAGCATGACGCCCCGGCGAAGGCCATAGGCTGGAGGGAGGGAGGCGGTGGGCGTGGGGCGGCAGATGAAAAAATGGGGAGGCGTGCTGCTGATTTTTGTGCTGGCGGTGGCGGCGGCGCCCCGGAAAGCAAAGATGGCGGTGCCGGCTCGGCCGGCGGGCCAGGCGGAGGGCGTGCTGGCCGGGCGGGGTATCCTGGTGGACCCGGGACACGGCGGCAGGGACGGCGGCGCCCGGGCCAGGGACACGGGGACCTGGGAAAAGGAAATCAATCTGCAGACGGCCCTGGCGCTGCGGGACGCGCTGGAGGAGGCCGGCGCCCGGGTGATCTTGACCCGGGACGCGGATCGGCAGTACAGCGATAACAAGCGGGAGGACCTTACCGCCCGGCTGCGCCTGGCCCGGGAAAACGGGGCGGAAATGGTGATCAGCATTCATATGAACGAATACCGGAGCCGCCGGGAATCCGGCCCGCAGGTGTTTTACCGGGCGGGCCGGGAGGAAAGCCGGCTGCTGGCCGGGGCGCTGCAAAGCAGCCTGATCCGGACGCTGGCCCCCAAAAAGGAGCGCGCGGCCATGGCGGGGGATTACTTCATCCTGTCGCTGGACGTGCCCTCCGTGCTGGTGGAGTGCGGCTTTCTCAGCAATCCGGAGGAAGAAAAGCTGCTGCTGACGGCGTCTTACCGCCGCAGGATCGCGGAGGCCCTCCGGGACGGAATCATCGAGTATTTTGAGCTGACGAATTGAGAACGGCCCGTTTCCGGGCCTTTCAGGGTGTCGACAAAGTCGACACCCTGCGAATGAAAGGCCAGAACCTGGCGGCTTCCGTAACACAGTATTAGGTTCAAATCGGTGAAAACGGAATGTTTTCAGGGCTTGCGGCGTGATTTCGGTCACGCCGTTTGCTTTGCCATCAGTTCATGGATCGGGATAAAGCCGATGTACTCGCTGCGGAAGTGCTGTTCCCTCTGTTCGCTGCTTTTGTCAGGCGCGCTCACATAGATCGCGTGGAAGAGCCGTTCAGGCGTCGGGGTCCGGGCGCGTACCTTTTGCCGGAGGTGGAAAAACTGGCAAGGGAAAACGGCGCAACGATGGTTTTGACAAGTGCGGGCGACAGGAACATCGGCTTTTTCAAAAAGAACGATTATTTGCTCAGCGGTGAACTCAATGATGTTTCCCAAGCATAATACTTAACAGCATCCGAAAAAAATCTCCGCCCTCTGCCTTGACCCTGCTGCAGAGGCAAAGCGTAACCTATGTTTGACAAACCAACAACAGAAAAATCAACAAATCTGATTGACAAAGACTGGCTGGATAGGTTAAAATTAATTTGGTGAAATATACATTTTTACCTTTGCCGACCGCCACCTGATGTGAAAAATGATGAACAGGCGGCTGAGCGACGTAGAACACAGAATTTGTCATTTTACTGAGCATCCGTGAGAAGTACAACGAAAGCAGCCGATTCTGTCTGCACAATCGGTATAGTCAGTGACCATTCACTGGCCGGTTGACGAATCGTAAAGTTTCGTTTCCAACCCGATCCTGAGAGAAAAGTGTGAAAGCGCCGGTGCCCGAACCGTTAGGAGAAAGGGGAACTAATCATGAAAAAGAGATTGCAGCGGCATCTCTCTGTTCTATGTGTTGCGATGATGCTGGCCGGCATTTTGCCGGCGGATGTTATTTCGGAAAGCGCGGCGGAGCCGGAGACTGTGGTCACGGAGAGCTCCGTGACCACGCCCGAAGCGCCCGCCGATCCTGCAGCGGAGGGTACTCTGGCCACGGATCCCGTTTCTGCGATTGATCCGGAATCGGTGGAGCCCGCTACGGACCCAACGCCTGCCGAGCCTGCGCAGGAGGATGCCGGCGCCGAGACTGACCAGGAGGTCAAGTCCAACGTGGCGACGCCCCAAAAACCAACGCCGACCATACCGGTGGACGCCACCCTGAACGTGGGCGATTCCGTCAATGGTAAGATCAAGGAAGACGGCACCAGCGTCATGCGCCTGACCGTGGCGAAGGCGGAGGATCTGATCCTGTCCGCCAAAGGCATGGAACTGTGGGTGGAAGTGCTGAATGAAAAGACTGAAGAACGGAACCGTTACACCAGCAAAGACGGTTCCCTGCTTGTGCATTGGTCTGCCAAGAAGGGCACTTATCTTCTGACATTCGGAGCGATGAAGCAGAACGCGAGCGGCTCCTTTACCGTGCGTGTGTCGAATGAGGAAGCTTTGCTGGCGCTGGAAACTGCTCAAGAGAAGCAGGAGGGGCAGCCTGCGGAGGAAACGGCCTCCGCAGCCAAGGTTGAAACTAATGAATTCGCTGCCGGGACTGAAACTGAACCCGAAGCTGAGAATAAAAAAGAAACTCCTGCCGATCTGCAGGAAGCTGAACCTGCGCATGTGACCAGCCCTGTCAGCGCTGCCTCTGACGGGCACCCCGTGTCTGACGAAGAGCCCGCCGCTGTAACGGTTGTGCCGGAGCGGTCTGCCGAGGATGAACAGCCCGCCGAGAAGACGGAGCCCGCGTCTGACGAAGCGTCCGACGCCATAACGGTTGTGCCGGACCAGTCTGCCGAGGACGAGCAGCCCGCTGAGAAGACGGAGCCCGTGTCTGACGAAGAGCCCGCCACTATAACGGTTGTGCCGGAGCAGCCCGCTGAGGACGAGCAGCCCGCCGAGAAGACGGAGCCTGCGTCTGACGAAGCGTCCGCCGCCGTAACGGTTGTGCAGGAGCGGTCTGCCGAGGATGAACAGCCCGCCGAGAAGACGGAGCCTGTCTCTGACGAAGAGCCCGCCGCCGTAACGGTTGTGCCGGGGCAGCCCGCTGAGAAGATGGAACCCGCGCCTGACGAAGCGTCCGCCGCCATAACGGTTGTGCCGGAGCCGTCTGCCGAGGACGAGCAGCCCGCCGAGAAGACGCAGCCCGTGTCTGACGAAGAACCCGCCGCCGTAACGGTTGTGCCGGAGCCGTCTGCCGAAGACGAGCAGCCCGCCGAGAAGACGGAGCCCGTGTCTGACGAAGCGTCCGCCGCCGCAACGGTTGTGCCGGAACAGTCTGCCGAGGACGAGCAGCCCGCCGAGAAGACGAAAAGTGAACCGTCCGACGAAGATACTCATATAGAAGGAAAAACCGATGTTGAAACCGGGCTCGATGGAGAGACGGGCGAGGACGGCGAACCTGGAGCCGTTGAGGACGGGAACGTCAAAGCGCCGGCCGGGGAGCCTGAAGCCGCAGCCCTGATCGCCCGAGTGGAGGGCGACGGCTTGGTCATTGAGGCGGATGGCGGGATCCTGCCCGCCGATGCCCAGGCCGCTTATCAGAACTATGGCGAACCGGACGCCGACAGCTGGATCCGCGAGTGGTTCGGCGATAACGGCCAGGCGGAAATCCATCCGCAGCCCCTGCGCGCGAAGATGACCAAGGCCGCGCCCGTGATGTTGTCCCCGATGAACGGCTCCAAGGCGGGCTATAGCATGTTCAGCGTCAGCCTGATCGGCGCGGAGAGCGCCGGCGACGGTGTCTATTCCGTCACAGTCCGCACCCGTATCGACCTGCGCGGAGGCCTGGATGAGGACGCCGTGATTGACTCCGTCAGCTATGCCCTGTACGCCATTAACGGCGACGAGCTGGCCTCCTTGCCGGTCAGCGTCACCTGCGAAGGCGACACCGTGACTGCCCTCACTTTCCGCACAAGCTCGTGGGGATTGTATCTGCTGCGCTATGTGGTGGATTATACCATCGTGCCCGAGGACGTGCCTCAGGGCGACTTCTGCTATACCTTCATCGGCGCCGGCAGCGCCGTGACACTGGGCCAGATCCTGGATTCCAACGGGATAACCCTGACCCGCAATTATCCGTACGTTTCGGCCAGCGATCCCGCGCTCGTCTCCCTGGAGGAGATCAGCGGCGGCAAGATCCAGGACAATAACGTCCGCGACTACGTCGTGACCGCCCTGGCTGCCTTTGACGCTGTCACCCTGATCCTGCGCAATTCCAAGAACGAGATCCGTATCGCCCTCACCTGCCCGCCCGCCGTCGAGCCCGGCACGGTGATCGAGAACGCCGCCGGCTCCTTCATGGCGGATACTGCCGTGCCCGCCGGCACCGTGCTGGTGTCCGCGCCCGCCGGGGAGGATGCCCACGTGACTGCCGCCGCCAAGACCATCCTTGGCGATGAGGCTCGGGTCGCCTTCTATGACTGGAGCCTGGCAGCGCCTGACGGCAGCAAGGTGCAAACCGGCGCGAAGGTGACAGTTAAAACCGACATCGAGTTGCCCGAGGACATGGATGTGCAGAACCTGCTCATCTTCCACGTTTATGAAAACGGCACCGTCAGCGCGCCCATAAACGCCGATTATGAGGTCAGGAATGGCCGCATCGTTTCCGTCAGCTTCCATGCGGACGGTTTCAGTATCTATGGTGTGGCGTATACGGTGGACTTCCATTTTCATGGCATAGATTATTCGATCGAAGGCAACAGTCAGATCCTGCTTTCTGAATTGGTCGGGATACTGGGCCTCGCCCGTGAAGACGGCACAGCGTTCACGATGGCCGAGGTCGCCGGCGTCAGCTTCTCGCATGACCGTCTCCTGACCGTACAGGAAGTTTCCGGCCTCATTACCTATAACGGCCATAAAGACGTCGATGTGGGCAATCGGGATTATTTGCTGACCAGTAAAATGCCTTTCACTTCTGATGAACGCCTGACAATCGTACTGACGGACGGCGAAGTGGTTTCTATCGGTGTTACGGATGCTGTCCAGGAATCCAGCAATCTG
>JAILBG010000003.1:0-5241 GCA_024681215.1 Clostridiales bacterium | reverse complement strand
AATCGCCGATACCAAGGGCGTTCAGGCCCTGCACGATTGTCTGCGGGCCGTGGACCCGGATTCCGCCAAAAAATTGCATCCCAACGACGTCAGGCGGGTGGTGCGGGCCCTGGAAGTGTACGATTTGACCGGCGTGCCCCTGTCCCGCCAGAAAATGCCGGGGCCCGAGGACGCGCCCTATGATTTCCAGTTGTACGCCCTGGACCTGCCCCGGGACGTGCTGTACGGCCGGGTGGACCGGCGGGTGGATCAGATGATGGCGGAGGGCCTCCTGGACGAAGTGAAGCGGCTGAAAGCCTCCGGCCTGTCCCCCGCCGCCCAGTCCATGCAGGGCTTGGGCTACAAGGAACTGTGGCCCGTGCTGGAAGGACAGACGCCGCTTTCCGACGCCGTTTCCCTCATCAAGCTCCGCACCCGCCACTACGCCAAACGCCAGCTCACCTGGTTCAAGCGGGACGAACGCATCCGCTGGCTCCCCTGGAAGCCGGGCGACGCGCTGGAACCCCTGGCGGATCGGATATGCAGAGAGTGTGGAGTGTGAAGAGTTTAGAGTGGAGTTTGGTTTGTCGAAAAAAACTTGCTTCGCTCTTTCATCAGCGATTCCGCGCCGCCTCCTTTGTGCGCAGCGCGTATCTGCTGCAATGCTGAATACACAAGCATGGTCGTCATCGTAGGGGCGGCTATCAGCCGCCCGCACTGTTGGCCTTTATGACGCGGCGAAGGACTCAGGCGGCTTCACATCTTTCCGTGGGCGGCTGATTGCCGCCCCTACAGGATACGAATCTGTTTTTTCGGAGGTATTTTTCATGGACATGGACATACAAGCTCTTTTCATCCAGGCGGAACAGGATTGCCAAAAGATCTTCGCCGCCCTGGAAGAAAACGAAATCAACAACACCCGGCGGGTGCTGGACGCGTTTCACCAGGAGGACATCGCGGTTCGGCACTTTGCCCCCACCACCGGCTACGGCTACGACGATATTGGCCGGGACGCGCTGGAAAGGGTCTTCGCCCGGCTGTTCGGGGCGGAGAGCGCCATCGTGCGGCCTTCCATCGCCTGCGGCACGGCGGCGCTTTCCCTGTGCCTGTTCGGGCTGCTCCGGCCCGGCGACCATCTGCTTTCCGCCACCGGCGCGCCCTACGACACCATGGAAACGGTGATCGGCCTTTCCGGCAGCGCGCCGGGAAACCTGATGGAAATGGGCGTCACCTATTCTCCGGTGGAGATGGCGGACAATCAAACGAAAATCGACGTGGATGGCGTGCTGGCGGCCCTGCGGCCCAACACGAAAGTGATCCTGATCCAGCGCAGCCGGGGTTACGCCTGGCGGGCTTCCCTGCGGCCCGAGGACATGCGGCCCGTCATTGACGCCGTCCATGCCGCACGCCCCGACGTGTTCGTGATGGTGGACAACTGCTACGGCGAATTCATCACCGACAAAGAGCCCACCCACTTTGGCGCGGATGTATGCGTGGGGTCGCTCATCAAAAATCCCGGCGGCGGTCTGGCCCCCACCGGCGCGTATCTGGCGGGCACAAGCAAAGCCATCGAGCGCATTGAGGCCCGGCTCACCGCCCCCGGCCTGGGCCGGGAGGTGGGCAGCTACGCCGCCAGCTATCAGCCCTTCTATCAGGGCTTGTTCCTGGCCCCCCACGTGGTCACCCAGGCGCTGAAAACGTCCATCCTGGCCGCCCGGGTCTTTGACCTGATGGGCATGAAAACCACCCCGGCCTACGATGCGCCCCGGGCGGACATCATCCAAGCCATCGAAATGGGGGACCCGAAAAAGCTGATCGCCTTCGTCCAGGGCATCCAGGCGGCCTCCCCCATCGACGGCAGCGCCGTGCCGGAGCCCTGGGATATGCCCGGCTATACCGACCAGGTGATCATGGCGGCGGGCACCTTCGTTTCCGGCGCGTCCATCGAATTATCCGCCGACGCGCCCATGCGGCCGCCCTACACCGTGTATCTCCAAGGGGGCCTCACCTACGCCCACGGCAAAATCGCCCTGACAACCGCGCTGCAAAAAATGGCGGGGGACCTCCATCCGAGAAAGGCATAAAGGGATCCTGTCTATTTCATTCCCATGTCAGCGTCTTCTTCATTCAGAAAAAAAGCCAAATTCCTTCATCCATACAGCTTACATTCATGAAAAAAGAGAGGGGCTTTTTCATGCGTAAAATTCTGATTGGGCTCATGATGATCCTGGCGCTTTCCTGCGGATTGGCCTGCGCTGAAGTGTGCTTCCGAACGGGGGAGTTTATCTATACCGGGCTGCGAGGCCGGGAGGTGAACGTGATTTTCGACCGGACCCGGGCCTCGGCGGAAGGGACGCTGTACGTGGTGGACGAGCAGAACCAGGTGCTGGGCCAGCGCAAGGTAAACGCCGGGGAAGAGATTGGCACGATCACCATCACCGTGCCCCAGGACGCCCCGGCGATGCAGACCTTGAGCCTGGTGCTCGCCCGCGGCGGAGGCGTCGAGCTCCAGGGGACGTTTCTGCTGGCCGCGGATTCCAGGGAAGACGACGGCGTCCGCCAGGGCCCTACGGATCAAATGAAAATCGCCATCACCTTTGACGCCGCCTACACGCCGGGGAGGCTGGCCGCACTGCTGGACGTGCTGGACAAGTACCAGGCCAAATGCACCTTCTTCCTCCAGGGCGATTTCGTCAAGGGCTATCCCAATTGGACCGCCGAAATCATGCGTAGGGGCCATGAAGTGGGCAACCACACCATGCACCATCCCGACGACATGCGGGAAATCGGCAACGAAAAGATCTACTGGGAAATCCTCCAATGCAATGAGGCCATCGAGGCGGTCACCGGCCAGCCCGTCACCCTGTACCGGCCCCCGTCCGGCCACTATTCCTATCGGGATCGGGCCATCGGCCGGGGCCTGGGCTGCGAAATGATCCTGTGGACCTTCGACAGCATGGACGGCTTTCTGGACACCTCCACCCGGGAGACGGTGTGGAACGCCCTGATCCAGAAATCCGAGCCTGGCGCCATCATCCTGATGCATATTTACGGCTATTACACCCCGGAGATCCTGGATCAATACCTGCCCCTGATGCAGGCCCAGGGCTATGAATTCGTCACCGTGTCCGATTTGCTGGGCCTCATCGCCGGAGCGGAAGAACCGGCGGAATAAGGGCTTCCCGCGCCCCGGCGGCCTGGGCGTCGCCGCATCGAAAAAAATCCGCGGCTTCATGGAACTTTTTTCCCCCGCCTCCGTCTAATCCAGTGAAAGCCCAGAAAAAAGGAGGAAAACGAAATGAAAAAGGCTCGAATTCTGGCCGCGATGCTGATTGCGGTTCTGCTGACGGCGATGGTTCTGCCCGCACTGGCGGAAACGATCCTGAAAAAAGGCGATACGGGCGCGGACGTAACGAAATTGCAGGAAAGGCTGATCCAGCTGGGCTACCTGGAGGGGGAAGCCACCGGCGAATTTGACGACGAAACGGAAGCGGCGCTCATGGCCTTCCAGCGGCGGGACGGCCTGCTGGCCACTGGCATGGCGGACAGGATCACCTGGGACGCGCTGTTCTCGGAAACCGCGCCGGCCAAGATCATCGCCGGTAAAAACACGTTTTCGGACTGGGATGTGGACGGCGGCGCGTATTATGAAGAATCCGGCGCGGTTTACGAATCCTTCGCGAACGCTTTCGCTTCCATCTTTCCCGGGATGCTGGGCACGTCCGCCCCGGCCGACGCGGGCATGATCGAAGAGGATTTCTGGAACACCAACGAATACACCTACATCCGGGAAAACGGGTTCCAGAGCGTTTCCACGTCCCCGCTTTCCACCTTCGCCGCCGATGTGGACACCGCCTCCTACGCCCAATTGCGTTCCCTGATCCTTGCGAGCAAAAAAGTGCCCGGGGACGCGGTGCGCATCGAGGAAATGCTCAATTATTTCCAATACGATTATCCCCAGCCGGAAGGGGACTGCCCCTTCGGCGTGTTCATGGAGCTGGCCCCCTGCCCCTGGAACGAAGACACCCTGCTTTTGCAGGTGGGCTTGCAGGCCAAAACCGTAATGGAGGCAGACCGGCCCCAGCATAACCTGGTATTCCTGATCGACGTGTCCGGCTCCATGTTCGGTGAAGACCGGCTGGATCTGGTGAAGCGCGCTTTCCTGATGCTGCTGGATGAGCTCAAGCCCACGGACACCGTGTCCATCATCACCTACGCCTCCCGGGATCAGGTGGTGCTTTCCGGCGTGCCGGCGGCGGACAAGGTGCGCATCATGGAGGCCATTTCTTCCCTGGAAGCCGGCGGCAGCACCAACAGCGCTTCCGGCATCCAAACCGCCTATCAGCTGGCGGAAATGTACGCCGTGCCCGGCGGCGTGAACCGCATCCTGATGGCCACCGACGGCGATTTCAATGTGGGCATGACCAGCGAAGGCGATCTGGCCCGGCTGGTGATGGAAAAGAAGCAGAGCGGCGTGCGCCTGACCATGCTGGGCGTGGGCTACGGCAATTACAAGGACAACAAGTTAGAGGCCCTGGCCGATTACGGCGACGGCAACTACTATTACCTGGATTCCATCTTCGAGGCCCGGCGCGCCCTGGTCACCGAGGCGGGCGGCACGTTCATGGAGGTCGCCAAGGACGTGAAGCTGCAATTGGACTTTAACCCCGCTCTGGTGCAGGCGTACCGCCTGATCGGGTACGAGGATCGGATCATGGCCGCCGAGGACTTCGCGGACGATACCAAGGACGGCGGCGAGATCGGCAGCGGCCACCGGGTGACGGCGCTGTATGAGATCGTGCCCGTGGGCAGCGCGTTCCAGGTGGACGCCCCCCAAAGCAAGTATCAGCAGCCCAAGGCCCAGGATGAAACCGGCGAATGGCTGACCCTGAACATCCGGGCCAAAAAGCCCGACGCCCAGGAAAGCGAACTGTGGTCCTACCCGCTGACCGGCGCTCCCCAGGAGGAACTGTCCGACCAGATGAAATTCGCCGCCGCCGTGGCCGAAACGGGAATGCTGCTCCGGGGCAGCGAATTCGCGGGCAGCGCCACCTATACCAGCGCGCTTCAGCTTGCCCGGACCAGCGGCCTGGTCACCGGCGATCCCTATAAGGAAGAATTCGTGTATCTGCTCACCCTGCTGGAACGGAACGATTTGTTTTGATCCTCATCTTATACTTTTCTCAAATAGAAAGCGCAAATCCTTGGGGGCTTCTTCAGCCCCCAAACCCCTGAACCAGGGAGGTGACCGTCCGCAACCTC
>JAILBG010000121.1:0-2242 GCA_024681215.1 Clostridiales bacterium | reverse complement strand
CATTTCGTGGGCACCGATATGGCGGCGAATTATATGCGGGAAACGGTGGACGCCATGGACGATGAAATGTACGCCCGCTTCCTGCGCTACCACGACGCCATCTGCGAGCGGCCCGATATGGTGGGCGTCAGCCATCATTTTTTGGATGTGTTCAGGAAGAAATGAAGCGGAGGGAAGCCTATGGCCCTGCCTGCGTTGGATAATCACGACGGCCGGATCCAGTATTATGAACTGATGCTGGAAGGGGATCTTGGGGACATGAGGGAAATCCCCCTGCCCGCCGGGTATTCCTATGCCTTTTATCAGGACGGCGACCGGGACGCCTGGATCGAAATCGAAAAGAGCGCCAAAGAGTTTTCTGCCTATGAGGAGGGCGTGAACGCCTGGAAGAAATACTATGAACAGCATACGGCCGAACTGTATGACCGGATGGTGTTCGTGGTCAATCCCGCCGGGGAAAAGGTGGCCACCGCCACGGCGTTTTACGATATCCGCGGCATCGATCAAAGCGGCGACGGCTGGCTGCATTGGGTGGCCGTCAAACGGGAAGAGCAGGGCAAGGGCCTGTCCAAGCCCCTGATCTCCCACGTCATACAGGTGATGAAGAGCCTGGGCTATACCCGCGCCAAAATTCCCACCCAAACCACCACCTGGGTGGCGGTGAAGGTGTATCTGGATTTGGGCTTCCGGCCCATCGAAAAGAACTATATCCGCAATCGGGACGGCTGGCGCATCGTGAAACGGCTGACCGATCACCCGGCGCTCAGGGAACTGTCCCCGGCAAGGGACGAAGAAGTATTATGGCAAGAGGAAACGCGGACATGACCATCGACATTCTGACCATTTTTCCCGAAATGTTCGACAGCGTGCTGAACGCCAGCATTTTGGGCCGGGCCCGGCAGCAGGGGCTGATTGCCATTGAAGCGGCGGACATCCGGCCCTTTTCCGCCGCCAAGCACAAGAATACCGACGATTACCCCTTCGGCGGCGGGGCGGGCATGCTCATGATGGCCCAGCCCATCGCGGACTGCATGCGCGCGGTCTGTGAAAAGAGGGGCGTGCCCTGCCTGTCCAACCTGGAACCCCACGAAGAAGCGCCGGTGAAACGCATTTATCTTTCCCCCCGGGGCGTGCCCCTGACCCAGAAGCTGGCCCAGGAGCTTTCCCAGGAAGAGCATTTGATTTTGCTTTGCGGCCATTACGAGGGCGTGGATCAGCGAGTATTGGATAAATACATTGATTTGGAAATCTCCATCGGGGATTATGTGCTCACCGGGGGCGAACTGGGGGCCATGGTGCTGGCCGACTGCGTGGCGCGCCTGATCCCCGGCGTGCTGGGCAGCGAGGAAAGCCCCCGGGACGAAAGCTTTTCCAACGCCGGGCTGCTGGAATACCCCCAGTACACCCGTCCCCGCATGTTCGAGGGCATGGAGGTGCCGGAGGTGCTCTTAAACGGCGACCACGCCAAAATAGCCGCCTGGCGGCGGGAACAGGCCGTGATCGCCACCGCCCGGCGGCGGCCCGACCTGCTGAAGACCGCCCGCCTGACGGACAAGGAAAAGACCTTGGCCGCGGAAGCGCTGAAACATGATCCAATTGGTTGACAAACACCATTTTCAGTGATAAAGTGACGATTAGGAACATCATGGAAAAAAGGAGTGGTTTCGCCATGCAGTACGGTAATTTTGACGATCAGCGCCGGGAGTACGTGATCACCCGGCCCGATACGCCCTATCCCTGGATCAATTACCTGGGAAGCGAGGATTTCTTTTCCCTGGTGAGCTGCACCTCCGGCGGCTACAGCTTTTACAAGGACGCCCGCCTGCTGCGTCTGACCCGTTACCGCTACAACAACGTGCCCTCCGACGCGGGCGGACACTATCTCTATATCAACGACGGCGGCACGGTGTGGAACCCCGGCTGGCAGCCCACCCAAACGCCGCTGGACGCCTACGAATGCCGGGTGGGCACGGGCTATACCGTGATTTCCGGCGAAAAGAACGGGCTGAAGGCCAAACAGACCATCATGGTGCCCCGGGGCAGGACCGCCGAGGTCACCCGGCTGGAGCTGACCAACGACAGCGGGGAACCCAAGCGGGTGTCCCTGTACAGCTTCGTGGAATTCTGCCTGTGGAACGCCCAGGACGACAGCACCAACTTCCAGCGCAATTACGCCCTGGCAGAATTCGAGTTTGAAAAGGACGGCGCGGTGCAGTATCACAAGACCGAATACCGGGAGCGC
>JAILBG010000119.1:0-2384 GCA_024681215.1 Clostridiales bacterium | reverse complement strand
CAGAACAATTACCGTTTCTCACTTTTATCCCTGTGTGTTCGCCTCGCCGCTGCGGCAGGCTTCCAGAAGCCGCATCAGGTCGTCCATGCGGTCCTGCATCCGTTTGCCGTAATCGGTGTCCCTGAGGTATTTGCGCTGGGCGTAGGAGGTGAACTCGAAGGATTGGGAATGAATATCCCGGCCGGTTTCCTGCGCGTCCCGAAGGGAGGTGAAGGGCTGATGGCTCATGAGCCGCATGCCGTGGCTGTTGGCGATGAGGGTATAGCCCGCGATGCCCGTGGTTTTCTGGTACGCCCGGCAGAAGCCGCCGTCGATCACCACCAGCTTGCCGTTGGCTTTCAGCGGGCTTTCCCCATGGGTGACGCGGACGGGGGTGTGGCCGTTGATGATGCGGGCTTCCTCGTTGGTCAGGCCGAATTCCTCCAGTATTTCCCGGCACTTGTTTTCGTCGTTATAATAGGTATAGTACGGGTTCCGGGGCTCGTGCCAAGCCCTTTCGTCCGGCACGTAGGCCCGGGCGAAGGTTTTGATCTGCCTGCCGCAGACGGGGGAGTCCGTGCCGCACCAAAGATACCACATAAAGTCCAGGGCCCGGATGCCGCCGGTGTAAAACGCCTGGCGGGCCATCTGATCGCAGTAATCCATGAACGCCTTGCCGCCGCGCTTTTGACCGTTCAGGCTCTTTTGCAGGAACGAACCGTCGCCGTTCAGCGGCACGCAGCCGTGGAACAGCAGATTTCCGTTATAAGCCCGATACATCCAGCCCCGCCGGTACAGGAAAGTGATGTGCTCGCGAAGCCGGGGGCTGTGGGTGAAGGCGTGGCGCAGCTGGGTGATGATGTCCGTCTCCTCGGGGGTAAGCGCGTAGGGGTCGTCGGGGTTCAGGGTGGGCCAGGTCATGTCCCTGAGGGGCCAGATTTCCCCGTCGATCAGGATCTGCTTTTTCACAGGGTCCAGCTTATGCAGCTGCAGCCGGTCCTCCATTTCAAATTCCGGGTTGCGCCGGATCAGCTGGCCCTCCAGCTTGAACATCATGAGGGTGATGGCCTGCAGCGCCGCCTTTTCCGGCGGCAGATCGGGATACAGCTTTTCGGCGAACAGCGTCAGGGGGCGCAGGGGAATGCCGTAGCCCCGCTCCAGGATATCCATATTATTGTAAGCCAGGCAATTGCGCAGCACCGCGGCGATGCACGCCTCGCTGCCGGAGGCCGCGCCCATCCACAGCACGTCGTGATTGCCCCATTCGATGTCCACCGAGTGGTGGCGCATCAGGATATCCAGAATGCTGTCGGCCCGGGGCCCCCGGTCGAAAATATCGCCCACCACGTGGAGCTTGGCGACGGCCAGGGCTTTGATCAGCACGGTCAGGGCCGCGATCAGGCTGTCGCAGCTGGAGGTGGCGATGAGGGAGGAAATAATGGCGTCGTGATACCGACGGCGGTTATCCTCCTGCTCGGTCTGCGCGCCGATTTCATCCTGATAGTGCAGCAGCTCATCCAGCAGGAAAGCCCAGTCCGCGGGCATGACCTTGCGCACCTCGTCCCGGGTGTACTTGGAGGACAGCATGCGGGCCAGATGCACCATGCGTTCCACCTGGGCCCGGTACCATTCCGGGGTGGCTTCGCCCTTCTGCCTGCGCTGGCGCAGGATCGCGTCGGGGTAATAGATCAGGGTGCAGAAGGCGTCGGCTTCCGTCTGGGTCAGCTGATGCCCCAGCCACAGGTTCACCTTTTCCCGGATCACCCCGGAGCAGTTGTTCATGATGTGGCAGAACGCCTCGTACTCCCCGTGAATGTCGCTCATGAAATGCTCGGTTCCCTTGGGCAGGCTGAGCTGCGCGCCGATCCTGGCGATTTCCGTGCACAGCGCTTCGATGGTGGGATACTGTTCCCCCAGCAGCCGCAGGTATTTCTGATCCTGGCTGATCGCATTATGTTTCATGGGCGTCCCCCCCTCCGTTTTTTGCCGCTTCGATTATAACATATTTATGAAAGAAAATGAAGCGGCTTTCGGAAGAAGCGGAAAATATGCGCGGCCGGCCATGACGTTTTCCCCGGCAGCGCGAAGAACCCGGATGACATATTTTTCAGTTTTGTTCCATGATTTTCAAAAAAGGCGTTGACAGACGGGAATATGTATGCTACAATCTACAATTGCACCAGTGTCGAATGTGTGCGCCTTTTTTCCTATATCCGGCATCCTGGAAAGGCAAAAAAAACCAGGGCTTCGGGGTAGGGGAAATGTGCGCTTTTTCCGGCGTCTGGGAGCAATAAAGGGGTGATAGCTTTATGGTGCACGAGGTCCAAATGGGGAAGCTGCGAAAGCGCATGAGCTTCTCGCGCATCGACGAGGTACTGGACATGCCCAACCTGATCGAGGTGCAG
>JAILBG010000067.1:0-11763 GCA_024681215.1 Clostridiales bacterium | reverse complement strand
GATATACCAGACTTGGCGTGGATTTTGAAAGCATCAATCCGTCGGGCAGCGGGTTTTGGCTCAAGTTTTTTCATGCCTATACCAACGGCGTTGTGCGCAGGATAGATGAGCGGATTATTCAGAGAGCTTCTCTGATATAATCTCATAAGAGTGTTATTTCCGGATAAATTCCAGTTTATCGCTTTCTGAACGCGGCCCCTTCGATGCATCCCCGGGGGTTTCGACAGACTGCAGACACAGAAGATCCTGTGTCCGTTT
Organism: Clostridiales bacterium; assembly: GCA_024681215.1. Classification (GTDB taxonomy): domain Bacteria; phylum Bacillota; class Clostridia; order Christensenellales; family Aristaeellaceae; genus RUG563. The sequence goes on along the minus strand of JAILBG010000067.1, from coordinate 11,505 downwards.
TTGCGGGCAATAAAAAATTATTTTGTTTTTTTCTGTAACGAATCCTTTCCTGCGCCGTCTAATCGGCGAGACCGGATGAAGGGAGGTGCGGATGTGGCCCAGGATGCGCGCGAAAAGCTGTACGAGACGTACTACATGCGGGTGTTCTCCTACGCGATGACCCTTTCCGGAAACCGGGAGCAGGCGGAGGAGCTCACCCAGGAGACCTTCTTCCGGGCGTTCGCTAGACAAAGCGCCTTCCGCGGGGAAGCGGACGAAGCCACCTGGCTGTGCGCCATCGCAAAAAACCTGTTCGTGGACGGCAGACGCCGGGAAAGCAGGCAGGCGCCGATGCCGGAAGACCTGCCGGACACGGCGGGGAGCATCGAGCAGCGGGCCGCAGACCGGGACTCCTCCTTCCGGATCCACATGGCGCTGCACGCCCTGGAGGAGCCGTACCGGGAGGTCTTCGAGCTCAGGATCTTCGGCGAGCTCAGCTTCCGGGACGTGGGCGCGATCTTCGGGAAAACCGAGAACTGGGCCCGGGTCACATATCACCGGGCCCGGCTGAAACTGCGGGAAAGGATGGAAGAGAAATGACAAACGACTGTGAAGTGATCCGCGACCTGCTGCCGCTGTACGCAGACGATGCCTGCAGCGCAAAAAGCCGCGATATGGTGGCCGGGCACCTGGCGGAATGCCCGGCCTGCCGGGAAATGCTGGAGCAGCTGAAAAAAACGGAAATCGAAAGCGACCTGCGCACCGAAAAGGATACCGTGATCGAATACGGCGCGAAGAAATTCAAGCGCCGCTCCGCCCAGGCGGGCTCGGTGATCGCCGGGATCTTCATGGTGCCGATCCTGGTATGCCTGATCGTGAACCTGGCGTCCGGCGCGGCGCTGGATTGGTTCTTCGTGGTGCTGTCCGCCCTGGCCGTGGCGGCGTCCCTGGTGATCGTGCCGCTGATGGTGCCCCGGGACAAGGCGTTCTGGACCTTCTGCGCCTTCACCGCCAGCCTCATGGTGCTGCTGGCCGTCACCTGCATTTATTCCCACGGCTCCTGGTTTTTCATCGCGGCCAGCGCGGCGCTTTTCGGCCTGGCAGTGGTGTTCCTGCCCTTCGTGATCCGGGCCCGGCCGGTGAAAAAGTGGATCGGCGGCAGCAAGCCGTGGCTCATGGTGCTGGTGCTGGACGCGGCGCTGTTCGTCAATATGATGAACATGATTTTTTTCCGGGAGGGCTTCAGCCTGCGCACCGTGCTCTTTACCGTAGGCGTCGTTGCCGGCGCAGGCTATGTGGTGTCTGAAATCATGCGGAACAGAAAGGAAGATTGACATGAAAAAGGGCTTGAAGATCGTATCCGTCATTTGCGCCGCGCTGGTGTTCTGCGCGGTGGCGCTGGGGCTGACCGGCGTGTTCGGCCTTGTGGGGTATCACTACGCCAACGCCGAAAACTACACCGCCGGGCCCACGGAAATTACCGCCCCGGTAAAGAACCTGGACGTGGACTGGACCAGCGGCGAAGTGAAGATCGCTTACCACAGCGGCGCTGCCGTCGTCCTTCAGGAAACCGCCAACAAGGATCTGGACCCCGATACCCAGCTGCGCTGGTGGCTGGACGGCGACACCCTGCGCATCCGCTATGAAAAGGAAGGCTTCCGCCTGCACTGGAACCTGCAAAAGACGCTCACCGTCATCCTGCCCGAAGGCACGGCGCTGGGAAACGCGAGCCTCGCCGTCACCTCCGGAAAGCTCACCGTCCCCGCCCTGATGGCGGACACCCTGGCCCTCAGCGCCACCTCCGGCCGCATGGACATTGACGCCTGCGCCCGCCGGGTCACCGCCGGCGCCACCTCCGGGGATATCGTGCTGCGGATCAGCGGCAGCGCTGAAGAAATCACCGCCGGCGCCACCTCCGGCAGCATCCGCCTGGAGGCGCCCGCAGGCTGCGCCACCGTGCACGTAAGCACCACCTCCGGCAGCATCCACGCCGCGGTGAAGGAGACGGCGGATTTCAGCGCCGCGTCCACCTCCGGCGGCATCGAAGCCGTGCTGGGCCAGGCCAAGGCCGTGAAGATCGGCAGCACCAGCGGCCGCATCGACGTGAAGGCCGCGGCGTTCGACAGCCTGAAGATCGGCGCCACCTCCGGCGCCGTCACCGTGGCCCTGCCCGCGGAGCTGGGCTTCACCGCCCGCCTGAGCCGCACCAGCGGCGGCCTGGACTACGATCTGCCCCTGGTCAAGCAGGGCGACGTGTACCTCTGCGGCGACGGCAGCGCCAGCGTGGAAATCGGCACCACCTCCGGCAGCATCCGCCTGACGGCGCTGACGGAATAAGAATTCTACTAAGAGATTTGCTGTAAAAGGCGAAACAAGAGCAGGGGGTACGACGAGGGCTCCGCCCTCGTGCTCCCGCCGGGGTGCAAGGTGCACCCCAGCCCCCGCCGGCTGCGGATATTGCAGGGCTCGTCAACCGAGCAGCTTCCCGCATCTGCAGCAGGAACGCGGAGAACCGTTTCCGGGCAGGCCAGCTTCGCTGGCCGGGCTGTGCGCTGAGCGCACAGCAAAAGCCGGACGGCAGACCGAAAATGAATCCATTCATCTTGCGGTCTGCCGTCCGGCTTTTTCTTTGCCCGGAAACTCGCCTGGCATGTTTCAAGCTCCAGGCGCAGTTTGTTTGTTCGTCTTTTCTCCAGGCATCGCCCGAATGGGTCCAGGGGGCGATGCCCCCTGGTGCAGGGTTTCAGGGGCCGCACAGGCCCCTGAGGTGAGTTATCGCTCGTGCAGCTGGCCGTTGCCGAACTGCATCACTTCCATGATCCTGTAACGGTCCATCTGCAGGTGCTTTTCCATCTTCATGGCTTCCTCGATGGGAATCTCCACGATGCTGCCCTCCTGGGTGGCGATGATGCAGTTGCCCCGGCCCTCCACAAAGGACTGCACGGCGTAATACCCCATGCGGGTGGCGGTCTCGCGGTCGCGTCCCGTGGGCGAACCGCCGCGCTGGATGTGCCCGATAACGGTGATCCGCGGGCTGATGCCCAGGGCCTCGTGGATCTTCTGGCCGATATCCATGGCGTTGCCCGCGCCCTCGGCCACCACCACCATGAAATGGGTGTACCCCGCCAGCCGGGACGCCCGGATGCGCTCCACCACGTCGCGCTCGAAATCCACCTTATGCTCCGGCACCAGCACGGCGGTGGCGCCCACGGCGGTGCCCACGTACAGCGCCAGGAACCCCGCGCTGCGGCCCATCACCTCCACCACGGAGCAACGCTCGTGGGACTGCATGGTATCCCGCAGCTTGTCGATGCACTCGATGGCCGTGTTGCAGGCGGAGTCGAAGCCGATGGTATAGTTGGTGCAGCCCACGTCGTTGTCGATGGTGGCGGGGATGCCCACCACGGGAACCCCCAGGCGGGACAGCTCCAGCGCGCCGCGGAACGTACCGTCGCCGCCGATGGCGATGATGCCGTCCAGCCCCAGCATCCGGCAGGTGGCCACCGCCTTCTGCCGGCCCATTTCCGTCATAAATTCCTCGCTCCGCGCGGTATAAAGCACGGTGCCGCCACGGGACAGCAGATGGGCCACGCTTTCCCGGGTGAGCTGCACGAAATCGCAGTTGATCAGCCCCTGCCAGCCCCGGCGGATGCCGATGCACTCCAGGCCGTTGGCGATGGCGGTGCGCACCACGGCCCGGACGGCGGCGTTCATGCCCGGCGCGTCCCCGCCGCTGGTCAAAACCCCGATCCTCTTGATCGTTTCCATTTCTTTCACTCCCTTTATTCGTCCGATTGGAATGACGGTTTTCAGGCATCAAATTGCTGCATTGCTTTCCGGATCCTGCATCAAATATACCATATTTTTCCCAAAATCACAAGCCCGGATATCAGAAGATCTCCCCCTCCGGCCCGGCTTCTTCCGCCAGGGGCAGCAGGAACCGCAGCCCGTCGTACAGGCCGTTGAACCAGGTGCTCCAGTCATGGCCGTAGGCGTACACCGCCATTTCCGCCTGCCCGGCGAAGGGCTTCACCCCTTCGTAGGTCCATTTAGTGCGGGAATAAAAGGTTTCGTCCCTGGCGCCGATGCCCGCAAAATAGCGGCTCAGGCCGTAGGGCGAATTTTTGAGCGCCGCCTCCAGGGCATCCCGCCTGCCGCCGCAGGACAGGCACAGGTAATTGGCCGCGTATTCCGGCTCATTTTCCAATACGGAATAAGCGTAGATACAGCCCCGGGACAGCCCGCCCACGGTAAAATGCTCCCGCGCTTCGATGACGGCTTCCGCGCTCCCCTCCGCCGCGAACGTGGAAAACCTGCCCGCCACGAAAATCAGGGCTTTCGGCAGATCCTCCAGGATATGCCCGCCGTAGGTGTTTTCGTTATTGTCTATGGCCACCGCCAGGAACGGCCGGCACGCCTGCTCGTAGGCCATCCAGTCCAGGATATTCCGCCCCGTGGTTTTGCCGCCGGCCACCGCATGGACCTGGCGGAACCAGCCGTTGATATCGTCCAGATCCCCGTGCATGAGGAACACCACCTCATACTTTTCCCCGGCGTCGTAGCCGTAAGGGGTCCAGACCAGCAGCTCCCTCTCCCCCTGGAACAGCAGGGAATAGATTTCCCCGTGCTCCGGGCAGTCGGTCAGATACCGGGCCGGCAGGGACCGCCTTTCCTCCGCCCGGGCCCCCAGGACCGGCAGCGTCAGCAGAAACACCAGCAGACATACGGCGATTTTTTTCATTTTTCCCGGGCTCCTTTTTTATTCTTCATCGTTTGCTCCCGCCTATATTATTATGCCTCGCGCGCCGGCTGTCAACGGAGAATTTTCCAAAACTGCCGTCGCCCCAAAAACGGACGGAAGCGTATCTGCTTCCGCCCGTATGGATTCATTTGGCCGGCATTATCCGAAGACCGCCCGGAGGGTTTCCAGCTCCTCATCGGTGAACGGGATCTCAAAGGTCTCGTCCCCTTCTTTCCCAAAGCGGTAAACCAGCTTCGCTTCTTCCTCGTCTTCCGCTTTCTCCACCGGCATTTCGGCCCCCGCGGCGCTGACCAGGACGATCTTGCCGTCCGCCAGCTTGTACGTGCCGCTTTCCTGGCTGCCGTCCGCTTTCTTCGCCGTGAACGAGCGATCCTCGAAGAAGGTCAGCGTGATCCGCTCTTCTTCGTCTTTCACCTTCAGCACCACCTTGGGCGTCTGGACTGTCGGTTTGGGATCGGGGTTCGGTTCCGGTTCGGGCTCCGGTTCGGGCTCCGGTTCGGGTTCCGGTTCGGGTTCGGGCTCCGGCTCGGGTTCGGGTTCCGGCTCCGGTTCGGGCTCGGGGTCCGGTTCCGCAGGTTCCGGTTCAGGCTCGGGGTCCGGTTCCACAGGTTCCGGTTCAGGCTCCTCTTCCTTTTCCAGCTCCACCGACAGGATCACCCCGCCGCCCTTGGGCACCACCAGGAAGAAATTGCCCGCCGCGTTCTTGAGCAGCTGCGTTTTTTCGCCCAATCCGTTGAAGGCGGAAACCACGCCGTATTTTGCATCCAGCTCCGTTTTCAGCACCACTGTGTCGCCTTCTTTGGCGGTGTCGTAATTGTGGCTCCTGGTCAGCGCGCCGCCGTTTTCATCGGTAACGCTGATGATGCCGCCGGCCTCGGGCTGCACCAGCTTGATGATGTACAGGATGCTCTTTTCCAGGGCTTCGGCGGTTTGGGCGAGGGCGGCCTGATGCGTCTCGGCGTCCTCCTGGACGGCTTCGCCCTCCGCTTCCTCTTCCGCGGCTGCCTCAAGCAGGAGCTCCTCCTCCGCTTCCACATCCATCATATAGTCGTAATCGGGCGTTCCCACCACGGCGCCATCTTCGTTCACCTCGGCTTTCCAGACGGTCAATGTGACGCTGTCCTCCAGCCCTTCGGAGAAAACCACCACCGCGTCGTCACCGGACAGGGTGCCTTCGATCAGCACGTCGATGGAGCCGCCGCCTTCTCCGCCGTCCAGGGCAAGGCCGGCCGTATCGCCGGAAACGTCGCCGGAGACCGTCAGGCAGGCCATGGCGCCGTCCTCCGCCCGGATCCCCGCGCCGAAAGCGTATTCGCCGGTGGCCGTGATCTCCTGCGCCGTCATATCAACGAAGGCGTCCTGGCCGCTGGCAACGACGGAAGCGCCCAGGGTGAGTCCGGTAACATCCTCCGAAGCGGCGCTGACGGTGCCCTCGGCAACGACGGTGATTTCGCCGCCGTCATAGGCCCACGCGTCAACGCCCTTGGATGCGCCGGATTCGGACGCTTCAAAATTCCCCGCCACGGAGAGGTTCACTTTGCCGCCGTTATATACGCCGATCTCCGCGCCCGTGGCGCTTTCGCCGGCTTCCGCGGTGATGCCCGCTTCCCCGATCGCCACGTTCACCGTACCGTCGTTGGCGGCGCGCAGGTATGCGCCGGTGGCGTCGCCATCCTCGCCGGATATTGCGGAAACGCCGCCCAGGTTCATGTCGATCAGGCTGTTTTCGCCTACCGCGCCGTTGATCTCGCTCCATTCGTCGTCGTTCATGTTGATGCCGACCGCTTTCGTGTCGCCCTTGGCGCTGACGGTCCCGTCCTCGGCGGCGACGGTCACGGCAGCGTCCATCGCGGTGACGAAGATGCCGTTGGCTTCCGCCGTCAGCGAATAATCAAGGTCTTCGTCCTCCTCTTTCTCCAGGAGAGCAGCTGTGGCGGTGATGTCCCCGCCGAAGGTCAGATCCACGCTTACCTCGCCGCTGTCACTGGATGCGTAGGTTTCCACACCGGTCGCTTTGGTGAAGCTGCCGCTGGCAGAAGCGGTAACGTCGCCGCCTACCAGGACCGCCGACGAAGCGTCGCCCCCTTCTTCATAGGAAGAAGCCCACACGTAAGCGCCGGTGGCGTCGCCGTACTGGCCCAGCGAGAACGCAGTCACATCCAGGACGACGGTGAGATCCGCCGTCGCGTCGCCGCCGCCTTCGCTGGCTGACGCGCCGACGCTGACGCCGGTGGCATAATCGTCGCCGCTGGCCGTCACGCCGTTGCCCACGACAGCCGTGGCAGTGGCGTCGCCGGCCTTGGCCGAGGCAGACAGCTCTGCGCCGCTGCCCGAATAGCCGGAAACCGCGCTGACGTCGCCGGCGACGTTCACGGTGGCGTCCGTTTTGCCCGCGCCCGTGGATTCCGCGTCGGCCTTGATGCCGGTGGCGCTTAAGTTTTCCGCCACCGCGTCCACGTCGCCGCCCACGCCGATCAGGGCGCTGGCGCCGCCTTCTCCTTCAGCTGCGGCGCTGGCCAGCGCGCCGGTCACGATATCGTCGTCTTTTCCTTCGGCGGTAACGTTCCCGCCCGCCGTGGCGGTGATGCCGGCGTCGCCCGTGCCGGTGGCGTTGACGTCGGCCTGAATGCCGATCACGTCCATGTTCTTCCCGTAGGCGTCGACGGCGTCCACGTCCCGGCCCACTTCCACGTTGGCGGTGGCGTCGCCTTCACAGGACGAAGCAGCATATACGTTCAAGGCCACCAGATCCAGGGTTGCGGACGGCGTGCCCTTCTCCAGGGCGTTGGCCGTCACGTCGTTCCCCACGGTCAGCGTCGCTTCCGCGTCGCCGTACTCGGCGCTCATTTCATTGGCGTTCACCTGCGCGGCGACGTAGGTGCCCGTTACGGAATCCGCCACCTCGTGGGCGGCGCTGCCGCCGTTCTGGCCCGCCACAAGGATGCCGCCCTTGTCGCCGCTGTTGATGCCGTTGGATTGGTCTTCCTTTTCCTGGCCGTTGGTGGCGATGGTGCCGGACCCGAACATCATCGCGTAGGTGTCCGCCAGGGCGCCGGGGATGTGCGTCAGCAGCACCGCCAGCGCCAGGATCATTGCAAACAGTTTCTTTTTCATTGCATTGCCTCCCTTTCCCGTTTCGATTCGTTCCGCGCCGCCCGGTGGACGGCCGTTTATTGATCCTTTTTTCCGTTATCGTCCTTGGCGAGGATGGACAGGACGGCGATCAGGCATCCGCCCGCGAATACCGCCAGCCAGCTGTGCCGGTAGGAGCCGGACAGCGTGCCCCACACGATCATGACCAGCACCGACAGAATGGAGATAACGGGGATGAGCTTTTTTGTGTCCATGGAGGCCTCCTTTCCCGCGCGCCGCATGCGCCGCGCCCGTCCTTACGGTTTCTTCCGTTTCTGGTTCAGCCCGTTCAGTTCCCTGATCTCGGCCTTGTACCTCAGATAAATGATCAGCCAGATGATCATGAATACCACCAGCTGGATGCCCGCGACGATCAGCACGTCCGTAAAAGCATCGCACCAGTTCAGCGCCAGCGCCAGAGGGATGTACAGCCCCACCACCAAAAGGCAATGCAGCCCCGTGGCCAGCGCCAGGGGCCAGCGGTCGATCTCGTAGAACGCCGTGCCGCCCATAGCCGCCGCGCCGTACAGGCCGGAAAGAAACGTCTGCAGCAGGATCGCACCCGTTCTGCCGCCCATACGCTCCACCAGCGCCGCGTTGACAAAATCCCTGCCGGTGCACAGCGCCACCAGATTGCCGATACAAACCCCCATCAGGAAACCGATTCCCAGGCGTTTTAAAACTCTTGCACGCAAGCCGATCACTCCTTTCCTGACAGTTTCCGGCGGATGGCCGGGATGCACCGGCGGGAGGCCCAGGTCTCCGTGCCGCCCATAAGCTCGATGCGCAGCGTTCCCGCCACGGTGAAATCATAGCGCTGCACCCGATTCAGATTGACCAGTTCGTACCGGGAGATCCGCACGAAGAGGCTTTTGTCCAGCGTGTCCTCCAGGCTCTGCAGCGATTGGCGGGTGAACCAGCAGCTGCCGTCCGAGGCCGTCAGGCTGAGCAGCTTCCCTTCCACGGAAACCAGGATGATCTCCTCCTGGCGGATCGCCCGCACGCCGCCGTTCCCGTCGAACGCCAGCACCGTGTCCGGCGGCGGTTCGGCGAGCTTCGCCATCAGGGCCTCCACGGCTTCATCCCGCTCCGGCGCGCGGATCACCACCTGGATCTCACCGAGGGCGGGATCGCGTTCGAAGCGGACGCTGACTTTTTCCATGTTCGCGTCATCTCCTTATTCCCCATGGGATGGGCGCAAAAACGGGGAAGCGGGCCGGATGGAGGCGGCCCTGCGGCGCCGGGCGCAGCCGCAGAGAACTGAAAACAGACGCAGCCCGGATGCTTCTTCCCGCCGTTTTAAGAAAAAAGGACGAAATATCATGCTTGTTCGTTTACAGCATATCAGGAAGGCCCCGGGTTTTCAAGCGGTTTTGCGCAAGCGGTAGCAAATGCGGCGTGAGCGGCTGGAAAAAGCATCCTGCCCCCGGAAATCCGGTTTCAGGATGCTCTTCTACGTTATTTTTCAATTCGTCCGGCCCGGAAGCAGCGCAAAAAAGAAAGCCCGGCGGCGGGCTTTGCGCTCGCTGCCGGGCGGATCGTTCCAGAAATATTATTCAGCGATCTTGATGGTGTTCACGGCGTCGCCGATTTCGATGGTGTAATCGCCGGGAGCGTCCACGGTGATATCCATCTGCACCACGCGCCAGGAGCCGCCTTCCACCGTCATGATCTTTTCAGCCACCACTTCGCCGTTGACCTTTCTTCATCGTTCATTTGCTCCTTTCAAATCGTCGGTTGATCGCATCCCGTGCACAGCAAAGCTCCCTTCCGACACGGGACGCTTCCTTCCACAGGCTTCTGATCCTATGGTAGCACGGGAATCGGACGGGGCGCTGTAAAAAAGGCGCACCGTTCCTGCCAGCTTTGAGCATGAAACCCGCAAAACCGGAAAATCCGGCACAAACGCCCCGAAAATCCCGCACACCTGACAGATAATAAAAAGCCCTGCCGGTCAAGGGCAGGGCTTCAGGGTGTCGAAAAAGAATTTTCGACACCCTGCGAAAAAAGCGGAAGAAAGGATTCCGTTTTTTTCGATCCATCAATTTCTTGCAAAATGGCATTTCCGCAAGCGAAAACGCTCATTTTGCGGCCAGAAATTGATAGAGGAAGCAAATTTCATTTGCTCCTCGGGGACGTACACGCCGCCTGCGGATGAAAATCGAAGGGGCTGCGGCCCCTTCGATGCATCCCCTGGGTTTTTCGACAGACTGAAAACGCAGCCGTCAGCCGTTGTGGCTGCGGACACGGCGGACGATCAGCACGGCGGCCGCCAGGATGACGGCGCAGACGGCCAGCTGGATCCACTGTCCGGTACCTTTCTCCTGCTGCGCGCCGGGAAAATCGCCGCCGGGGAACCCGCCGGGACGGCCGGTCTGCCCGTCGGGCTGCCCGGAAGCCTGGGGAGATGCCGAAGCTGCGCTTTCAGGCTGACCGGCGGGCTGGGCGGATTGCGGCGCTGGCGTGCCCGCCCCCTGGGCGCTTTCCACGCTGCTGCCCGCGCTGCCGCCGAAGGAATCGTTATCCCCCTGGCCCGGTGCCTGCGGGAACCCTTCGGGCAGGACACCGCCCTGCTGACCGGAAAAATCCGGCATCCCGGAGGGCATTTGGGAAGGCATCCCGGAAGGCATTTGAGAGGGCATCCCGGAAGGCATGCCGCCGCCGGGACCGCCGCCGCCGTTCATGCTGCCCATATCGGCGGTGGAAATGTCGCTGGCGTCGACGAGGGCGGCGCTGCTGCGCTGGCCCTGGCTGGTGGAAGGAACGGTGCCCTCCAGCTGGCCGCGCACGCTTTCCCCGCGCTTTGCGCAGAAGGCCTGCAGGGTGGAAACGCCCTTTTCAAAGGCTTCCATATCATAGAACGCGGAGGTATCCTTTTCCAGATACGGCGTGATCATTTCCTTCACCCGGGCGATCTCCTCCGCCAGCCAGCCGCTTTCCACGCTTTCCGAAATAAACCGATCGTACGCTTCGTGATACGCGGCCAGGGCTTCCTCGTCGCTGAAGATCCAGGCGATCAGGGGCCGGGAATCCACCGCGCCCCCGCTGACGGGGGAATCGATGGGGCTGTTCACGGTGGAGGTGGCGTTCTGAGACGCGGAGAAGCCGCCGAAGCCCAGATTGTAATCCCAGGGGATGATGGTCAGCTTGCCTTTTTCTTCATACAGATAGTAATTGTGCACCATCATGCCGGTATAGCTGTCGTCGTTGCACAGGAAACTGTGCACCGCCAGATAGCGGATCACTTCGTCCTTGTTCACCACGCTGTCCAGGTCTTCTTTGGCGTTCAGCTTTTTCAGGGATTCGATCAGGCGGATTTTGTCCTTGGTTTTGATTTTCGTTTTGGCGTTGTTGAAAATGTTGCTGTAGCTGTCCGGATCGTCGTTGGAGTAGATCAGCTTCACGTCCTCGCTGCCCATGCCGAAATTGAAGCCGCCTAACATGGCGCTCTTGGGCCAGCCGTTGCCGGCATCGGTCCGGTCCGGGCTTTTGCCGTCCGTCGGCTGCGCCGTGGCCTCCGGCGCTGCGGGCGCCGGCTGAGCGCCGTTTTCATCCGACGCGCCGGAATCGCCGGAGGGCGTCTGGTCCGGCCGGGCGCGGCCGCCGTCGGAAGGCGCAAAGTCCCCCTGGGG
>JAILBG010000048.1:0-3538 GCA_024681215.1 Clostridiales bacterium | reverse complement strand
AGGGCCACGGTGAAGCGGGCCGGCGTGCGCGTCAGGTCCGCCGTGAGACGGGCGGGGGCCCGGGCGGTGATGCGCAGCAGCGCGCCGGATGCGGCGGTGAAGGAAAAAAAGCGGATGTTGCCCTGGATCAGATGGATCAGGGCCATATCGTACCCCGTCAGATACCCGGCGACGCGCTCCCCGTCGGTGGCGGCGGCGCCGAAAAGCTCGATATTCCCCGCCCCCTGCCGGGGCAGATCGCCGGGCAGGGCGTCCAGGGCGCTGGGCCCCTCCGGGGCGTCCGGGGCCTTTTCCGCGCTCATCGCGCCCAGGATCAGCAGCGGGTCCGTCTGGCCGCCCCGCAGATCCCGCAGCACGCCGCACAGGTCGGCGTCGGGGGTGAAGCCCTTGCCGGCGGAATCGGCCAGGGTGCTGTCCGTATAGCGGCTCAGCCGCACCCCCAGATCCGGCTTCTGGGCGTCGATCATGGCCTTTGCGCTTTCGGTGCACACGATGAGCGCCGCGGAGCAGCGCAGCCTGGGCACGGCGTCGATCTGCTCCAGCAGCGGCAGCAGCGGGCCGGACGCCGCCTCCTTTCCCAGCACGATTTCCCGCACCTGGGTGAAATTCAGCTTCCGGGGGGCGGCCGCCCGCAGCATGGACAGCGCCCCGGCAAAGCCCCGGCCCCGGGCGGAATACAGCAGGTATCCGTCGCTTTCGTCCTTCTGGGACGCCGAGGCCGCGGAGGGCACCTTCACCGTGAGGACGGTTTCTTCGCCCTCCGCGTCCACCCCCAGGACGATCACCAGCAGCTCGTCCTCCAATTGGCGGCTGACGCAGCCGCACAGCAGCGCGGCGCAGGCGGCGAAAAGAATGAGCAGGCGTTTCATTCCTTCTCCTTTCTGCACAGGCAAAGCCACGCCGCCGCCGCCGTCACCGGCGCGGCCCGCCAGGGCCCGGCGCAAAGGAGCAGGACTTTGGTTTCTTCTTCCCGGAAGGCCACGGCAAGGGCCGCGAGCAGCAGCACCACCGCCGCCGCGGCGTTTTCTTTTCCCGTTTTTTCCGCGTTTCTCGCCAGCAGGGCGACGCCCCGCCTCACGCCCGTGCACAGGGAGAGCATCAGCAGCAGGAGCAGCGCCGCTGCCTGGGCGGACCAGCAGGGCACGGAGGGGGTCGTGTGGGAAATCAGCATCAGACGCCAGCCCGCCGTCCGGGGCGCGCAGAGGGCCCGGGCGGGAAGGAGCCATGCGGCGGCGGCCGCGGTGACGGAAGCGAAAAGAAGTGCCGGGAGCAGCCGGGAAAGGGCTCTTCCCGGCGTTTCGCCGGGGGAGAGAAGCGGCGTCAGGGCCGTGGCCGACGCGCCGAAGATCCACACGGCGCCCCGCAGCACCGACAGCGGGCCGAAGCCCAGCAGGGGAAAGAAGCGCTCGAATCGTCCGCGGCCGGGGACGCACAGGAGGCAGAACAGCAGATGCCCTCCCAGCGCCGGCAGCGCCAGGCGGCCCAGCCGGGGCAGCGCGTCCCGGTCCGGGGCGGAAAGAAGGGCCGCCCCCAGGATCAGCCCATAGGCCGGGGCGGCGATGCGCACGTCCAGGTCCGGCGCCAGGTCCCGGAGGAGGGAACACAGCGCGTAGAAGGCGTAGAGCCCGTCCAGCAGGCACGCGATCCCCGGCAGCCAGGTAAGACGGCGGGGCGCAGGTCCCCGGGCGGCGCCCCGGTGCAGGAGCAGCGCCAGCAGCGTCAGCGGCCCGGCGGCGATCAGCGCGGACAGCCAGGCGGGGGTGCTCACCGCGCCGTACAGGTACAGCGCCAGGCCCACGGACGCCTGGGCGTACAGATGCAGGGCGGAGAGCGCCCAGGGATCGGCGGCCGGCCCGGTCATGGCCCCTCCCTGCGCCAGGCGCGCAGAGGGCCCGCGGCCCGGGGCGGCGCGGAGGGAAGAGCGTAAGGCCCGCAGCAGCGCTGATGGGGGGAGGGCAGGCGCAGCAGCCCATCTCCCCGGTCCGCGGGGGAAAAGCAGGGGAAGCCCACGCTTTTGAGGGCCGCGGCGCGGAGCAAAAGGAAGAACAGCACCGGCATCATCCCCGGATATCCGCCGATCCCCGCCGCCACGGCCAAAAGGAGCTGGGCGATGCGCAGCGCCAGCGTCAGGGCGTGGGCGGGGGCGGTATAGCTGCCCAGCCCGCTGAGCGCCACCACGATCAGCACCAGGGGGCTGATCAGATCCGCTTCCACCGCCGCCTGGCCCAGGATCAGCCCGCTGACGATTGACAGGCTGGCCCCCATGGCCCCCGGGATGCGGGAGGCGGCCTCGTTGATCAGCGCGAACACCAGCAGCATCAGCAGCACCGATGCAAACAGCGTCATGGGCACCCGGGCCTGGCTTTCCACCACCGAGGTGAGCAGCGACAGGCTCATGCCCTCCGGGTGGAACACCGTCAGCGCCAGGAACGCGCCGGGCAGCAGCAGCGCCAGCGCCATGCCCCCCAGCCGCAGCAGCCGCAGGAAGGAGCCGTACTGCCAGCGCAGGGAGGTATCGTCCGGGGCGTGGAACAGATGCAGGAAGCCCGCGGGCAGGGCCAGCACCATGGGCGCGTTTTCCATCACGATCACCGCCTGGCCCTCGCACAGGAAGCTCACTGCCCGGTCCGGCCGCTCGGTGGACACCGCCTGGGGCAGCAGCGCGAAGGGATCGTCCTCGATCAATTGCTCCAGCATCCCCAGGCTGGATACGTAATCCGCCCGGCAGGCAAGGAGCCGGCGGCGCACTTCCCGAATGACCTCTTCCCGGGCGATCCCGGGAACGTAGAGCAGGCACAGCCGGGTGGGCACCCGCGTGCCTACGGTCATTTCCTCGCTCACCAGATCCGGGGAGGGGTACATCCGCCGCAGCAGCACCAGATTGTCCCGCAGGGACTCGGTGAAGGCCGCGTGAGGACCGGCCACCACGGTTTCGTTCACCGGCTGGCTCACCGCGCGCTTGACGAAGCCCTTCACATCCGCCGTCAGCGCCCCGTCCATGCCCTCCAGGATCAGCGCCGCGTCGCCGGAAAAGATGCGGGCAACGGCGTCCCTATACCGGTCCGTCCGTTTGACGGCGGCCACGGGCAACACGCGGGAAAGCAGATGGGACGAAAGATCCGCCCCGGCTTCCGGCGCCGCGGCGTCCAGCAGCGGGCGCAGGAGGAAGCGGTCCATGTCCGCGGAGGAGGCGATGCCGTCCACATAAAAAAGCGCGGCCCGCCGGCCCATGGACAGGAACTCCCGGACGGTCACGTCCTCGCTTTCTCCCGCCCGGCACAGCGCGCGGAGGGCCCGCAGCTTTTTGGAGTAATCCCCGGCCATCGCTTCCGTCATGTCCGCACCGTCCTTTCCGGGCGTAGTATCCCGAAAATCGCCCAAAAATATACAACGCCCAGGAGCCGCTGAAGCTCCTGGGCGTTTTTGGTTCTGCGATCAGTCCTCCAGATAGCTCACCCCCGGCGGGAGCGCGGGACGGCCGGCCTCGAAGGGGACGCGGCTTTCCCGGCGGCGGCGCAGAGACTGCAGCCGGGCGGTG
>JAILBG010000024.1:0-12984 GCA_024681215.1 Clostridiales bacterium | reverse complement strand
CGGGGGAGGGTGCCTCCCTCTACGGCATTGACCGGGACGAGCGGGCGATCGCGGCGGCGACGGAGCGGCTGCGGGGCTATCCGGGCTTCCACGCGCTGCGGGGCAATTTTCACGACGCCAAATCGCTGCTCGCACAGGCGGGGGTGTGTGCCCTGGACGGCGCGCTGCTGGACCTTGGAGTGTCATCCCCCCAGCTGGACGAGGCGGAGCGCGGTTTCTCCTACCACGAGGACGCGCCCCTGGACATGCGCATGGACACCGCCTCCGGGGTGACGGCGGCGGATCTGCTCAACAGTGCCGGCGAGGAGGAGATCGTCCGGATCCTCCGGGACTACGGGGAGGAGAAGTGGGCTGCCCGGATCGCGAAATTCATCTGTGAACGGAGAAAGGACAAACCGCTGGCTACCACCCTGGATCTGGTGGCCTGCGTGGACGCGGCGATCCCGAAGGCGGTGCGCCGCAAGGACGACGGCCACCCGGCCCGGCGCACCTTCCAGGCCGTGCGCATCGCGGTGAACGACGAATTGGCGCCTTTGGAACAGGCGCTGCGGGACTGGGTGGACATGCTGCTGCCCGGCGGGCGGCTGGCGGTGATCACCTTCCATTCGGTGGAGGACCGGATCGTGAAGCTGACCTTCCGCAAGCTGCAGAATCCCTGCACCTGCCCGCCCAAAGCCCCCATCTGCACCTGCGGCAAAAAGCCCCTGGGCCGGGCCGTGGGCGGGGCGGTGAAGGCGGGCGCGGAAGAATTGACGCAGAATCCCCGGGCCCACAGCGCCACGCTGCGGGTGTTTGAAAAGAAGGCGGAGGACACATGAGCACCCTGTATGTGGTGGCGACCCCCATCGGGAATCTTTCGGATATGAGCCCCCGGGCGGTGGAGACGCTGAAAAGCGTTTCCCTCATCGCGGCGGAGGACACCCGGGTGACGAGGAAGCTGACCAATCATTTCGGCATCGGCACGCCGCTGATTTCCTGCCATCAGCACAATGAAAAAAGCCGCGCGCCGGAGATCGTGGAAAGGATGCTGGCGGAGGACATCGACGTGGCGGCGGTCACCGACGCGGGCACGCCGGCCATTTCGGACCCGGGGGTGGAGCTGGTGCGCGCCGCCGTGGAAGCGGGGATCCCCGTGATCGCCGTGGCGGGGCCCACGGCCATGGCCGCGGCGGTGAGCGTCAGCGGGTTTGATTTTTCGTCGTTCACGTTTTACGGCTTCCTGCCCCGGCAGGGAAATGAACTCAGGGAAAAGCTGATGGAGATCGGGCGGAAAAACGAGGGCGCGGTATTCCACGAATCCCCCCACCGAGTGAAGGCGCTGGTGAAGGCCATCGGCGATACGCTGCCGGGGGCGCGGCTGTCCGTGAGCTGCGATCTGACGAAGCTGCACGAACTGACCCTGCGGGGCGCGCCGGAGGAGATCCTCGCCGCCCTGGAAAGCAACGAAAAAAGCGAGAAGGGCGAATACTGCGTGGTGGCGGACCTGCGCGGGGTGAAGCTGCCGGAGGAAAAGCCCGCGGCGCTATCCAGCCTGGAAGCCCGGCTGCTGGAGCTCCTGCTGGACGGCGCGGACATGCGAACGGCTGTCGAAACGCTGGCCGCTCAGGGCGAAAAGAAGAACGCCGTCAAGGCCGCCGCCCTGCGGATCCGGCAATGGAAGGAGGGGGAAGAATGACGGATGGCATTTTGAAGCTCCGGGAGCATCCGGAATGGCTGGACCGGGCGGCCCGGTGGTTCCATGAAAAATGGGGCGTGCCGGAGGAGAACTACCGGGAGAACATGGAGGACTGCCTGAAAAATGCAGGCCCGGTGCCCCAGTGGTATATCGCCTTGGAGGACGGTAAAATCGTGGGCGGCCTGGGGGTGATCGAAAACGATTTTCACGATCGCAAAGACCTGGCCCCCAACGTCTGCGCCGTGTACGTGGAGGAGGACAAACGCAAACGCGGCGTCGCCGGGCGGCTGCTCGGCTTCTGCTGCGCGGACATGAAAGCCCTGGGGGTGGCCACGCTGTATCTGCTCACGGACCACACCGGGTTTTACGAGCGTTACGGCTGGGAATACCTGTGCACAGCCCAGGGGGACGGGGAGGATACGCCCTCCCGGATCTACGTTCACCGGGCGTAAAATAAGAAAATGAAAAACTGACACGGCAGCGGTTGGCTCTGCCGTGTCAGTTTTTTATCGGCCGCGTTTATTTGACGATCCGGCCCTGGGTGTCGATCACGTGGGGCTGGAAGTCCTTATCCCATACGAAGGGAACTGAAAATAAAATGCAAGTATTTTTCCTGTGCTGCGGCATGAAAAAAGCCGCCCTGTCCGGGCGGCTTTTCTTGTGTGAGCAAACAGCTGAAACGATCAAGTAAAAGAGTAGGTTTTCCCTTTGAACTTTAAGCCGGACATATCTTCACTGAAGTAATCG
This sequence comes from Clostridiales bacterium, assembly GCA_024681215.1. Taxonomy (GTDB): domain Bacteria; phylum Bacillota; class Clostridia; order Christensenellales; family Aristaeellaceae; genus RUG563. The sequence continues at coordinate 10,562 of JAILBG010000024.1, read as the reverse complement.
AAACCGTATTCCTGACGGCGGCCATCCGGGAGAGCGCATCCGAGTTCACGGAGATAATACCCTTCATTAATATCCGGCCTTTTTGCTTTCTCGAGGTATTGCGGGATATGCTCCAGGTATGCCGCCACCGCCTTGTCCTGTAAATCGGCGATGTTTTCGCAGTCAGCCGATTTCAGCCCGAACAGTGCAGATACGCAGCACTCCGCCATGACGCAATCCATTTCGTCATCCTGCACAAAATCCAGCAGCAGCTCCGGATTCTTTTTGATACGCTGTAAGACTCTGTGGATCGATTCGTTCCAGTCGTGTACGCTTGGCATATTGGGATTAAAACCAGAGTCCGGATCGGAAATGATCTCTTTGTAAAGGGGCTTGATCTCGTTTTCTTTGATTGCTTCTTCATCGTTGCAGAGCTCTTCCAGCGCCCTCCCCCTGTATTCAGGCTTCCGCGCATGCTTGCAGATTTCCCGCAGGGCGGGCGCGTCAACGATGTCCCGCCAGAGAAATTCAAATTTCACGTTATCGGCGTCTTCCCGGATCAACGCTCGGATCAGCCCCTGCCGCTGTTCCTCGGTCACGGGTTCCTCTTTCATGCTTTTGGAGAGTTTCAGGATCAGGTCTGATCTTTCCCAGAAATTGTCTTCCTTAAGAAGCGTATCCAGCAGGATGTCGGTGTCGATCACGCATGAAGCGGCGGCCCTTCTGACCTGAGAAGAAGCGGCGCTTCGGGCCAGTTTTTTCAACAGCTCATTGTCCTTGATTCTATTGATGAAAACAGAAAGCGCCAAGGGGGGAATCGCACCGTTGTCACTAGTCATGAGGATCCGTTCGATCCGGGCCATATCTGTGATTTTTTCGGCTGCTCTTTTGGCCGTGAAATTGATCCCGTTTCTGGCGACCTGCTCAAGCAGATCGGGATCGTTGATCCTGTCCACGGCGGTTTCGCTTGCGCCGTTATAGTCCGCAGAGATCGCAATTTTGCACAGCAGCTTTTCGTCCCGTACCTTTCGGGCTGCGGCCTTTGGAACAGAAAAGTAGGTGGTGCGAACCGCAGGCGGCGGGGCGATGGCGATCTGGGTCAGTTGCTGATCGTCGTTCATCTGCTGAATGGCAGCCACCCGGACGTCTTCAAAAGGCGCTTCTTGTACGATCTGAGACAGTTTTTCCTGATCCGTGATCTTTTTGACCGCATCGATCGCTTTTTCTTTTTTTCCATAGTTTTCCGTCATCCAGATCGGAGAAAAAAACCCCATTTTCAAGCGCCTCCTGATTCTGTAATGGATTTTTCAATGCGTGTGCCGCTCTGTCTGCCCATGATCCTTTGGAGCTGATGATGATAATTCATGTTTTTCCCGTTTATATAAGCATTATATCATCAAGCGGGGCGGTTGACAAGCAAATATTACCATTGCTAAAAGTGCTTATAAATGCAGGTTTTGCCAAGCAAAATTACTCTTGGAAAATGGAATTTCCCTTGTAATACAATGAAAAACCACCCGAACAGGGCGGCTTTTCAGAATGGAGGTGAGGAGAATCGAACTCCTGTCCGAAGATTCAGCTGCATGGTTTTCTCCGAGCGCAGGCCGGGTTTTTACGTTCCCGCCCCTGCACGCCCCCGGCCGGGCTTGCAGGCTGAGTAGCTTCTTGTGCCGGGCTGCGCCGAAGCCCTCGCAGCCCCGTTCCCTACATCAATGACGCCGGTGGGCCGAGCCGTAGGCGCTCGGTGTCGACGCGCCGCCATTAGGCAGCGAAAGCGTACTGATTGATGTCAGTTGATTTTAAGTTCCCCGTTTTTACGCGGCCAGGGTCCGCGGCTCGCTTACCATACCTCCGACGATCCCCGTCGAAACCAGTGCACCCCCTTGGATGCGGGCTGATGCCCGATGAAGAAAACCGGCGGCGCGGTTTTTTTCTTTCCCGCTGTTCCTGGATCAGTCCTCCTGGCTGTTGGTGCGCACCCGGCGGGCCAGATCGCGCTTCACGTCGCGCTCCGCCTGGCTTTCGCGCTTGTCGTGCAGGTGCTTGCCCACGCAGAGGCCCAGGGTCATTTTCATGCGGCCGTCCTTCAGGTATACGTCCAGGGGCACCAGGGCGTATCCCTGCCGCTGCACCGCCGCGCCCAGCTTGCGGATCTCGCTCTTGTGCAGCAGCAGCTTCTTGGGGCGCAGGGGATCGGTGTTGAAGATGTTTCCCTGCTCGTAGGGGCTGATGTGCATGCCCTGGACGAACACTTCGCCGCCCTTGACCATGGCGAAGCTCTCCTTCAGATTCACCTTGCCCTGGCGCATGGATTTGACCTCCGTGCCCTTGAGCTCGATGCCGCATTCCAGGCTTTCCTCCACGAAGAAATCGTGGCGCGCCTTTTTGTTCTGCGCGATGGGCTTGACGCCCATTTTTTTCGCCATGGGGCGCGCCTCCTTTCCTTCGGCTCAGGACCGCATTATATCACACATCCCATGGAATTGCAATCCTGGCGGGAATGATGTATAATCATTCAAAACGGACGGGGAGGAATGGAACGTGCAGGTGAAGGAAGCGGCAGCGGCGGCCCGGCAGGCGGCGTACGCGCTGGCCCAGCTGACGGACGAACAGCGCAATGCCGCCCTCAGGGGCATGGCGGAGGCGCTGCGGCGGCACGCCCCCGGTATTTTTGCCGCCAATCAGCAGGATATGCGCAAGGCGGAGGAAGAAAAACTGGCCTTCCCGCTTTTGAAGCGGCTGAAATTCGACGAAAATAAGCTGTCGGACGTGTGCGCGGGGCTTTCCTCCCTGGCGGCGCTGCCCGATCCCCTGGGGAAGATCACGCTGAAAAGGGAGCTGAGCCCGGGGCTGGATCTGTACCGCGTGTCCTGCCCCATCGGGGTGATCGGCGTGGTGTTTGAATCCCGGCCGGACGCGCTGGTGCAGATCGCGTCCCTGTGCGTGAAAAGCGGGAACGCCGTGCTGCTGAAGGGCGGCCGGGAAGCCCTGGGGACCAACCGGGCGCTGATGGAAGCCCTGCTGGAGGGAGGAAAGGGCATCCTGCCCGACGGCTGGGGCGCGCTCATGGAAACCCGGGAGGACGTGAACAGCATGCTTGCCGAGGACCGGAGCATCGACCTGATCATTCCCCGGGGCAGCAACGCCTTCGTGCGCTATATCATGGATCATACCAACATCCCCGTCATGGGCCACGCCGACGGCATCTGCCATACCTACGTGGACGCCTCGGCGGACGTTAAAATGGCGGTGCGGGTGGCCGTGGACGCCAAGACCCAGGCCCTGGCGGTGTGCAACGCCATGGAAACCATGCTGGTGCACCGGGACATCGCGGAAAAATTCCTGCCGGTCTGTTTTGCGGCGCTCCGGGAAAAGGGCGTGGAGCTCCGCGGGGACGAAAGGGTGCGCAGGATCGCCGATTGCGCGCCGGCCACGGAAAAGGACTGGGAAACGGAATACCTGGACGCCATCCTGTCCGTGAAAATCGTGGACAGCGTGGAGGAAGCCGTGAACCACATCAACCGCTACGGCTCCCATCATACCGACGCCATCATCGCCTCGGACAGGGAAGCGCAGGAAAAATTCCTCATGGGCGTGGACAGCGCCGGGGTGTATGTGAACTGCTCCACCCGCTTTGCCGACGGCTACCGCTACGGCTTCGGGGCGGAGGTGGGCATTTCCACCGGCAAGCTGCATGCCCGGGGCCCGGTGGGGCTGGAGGGGCTGTGCACGTATAAATATCAGCTGCTGGGCTCGGGCCAGACGGTGGAGGATACGGTCACGGGAAGGATCGCGTATACTCATCGGGATCTGTAAATGATATTTCCGCAGCGGGAAGCGTATACTATGCCGGGGGACCGGACGGATGCGAGGTGCGCTATGATCAGCATTCAGGATTACCAGGGAAAGCGGGTGCACATGGTGGGCATCGGCGGCAGCAGCATGAGCGGGCTGGCCGAAATGCTCTTGAAGGAAGGCTATGCCGTCACCGGATCGGACAACGCCAATTCCCACGCGGTGGAGCGCCTGCGGGGCATGGGCATCCCGGTTTCGGTGGGCCACGACGGGAAAAACGTCCAGGGCGCGGACCTGCTCATCTTTTCCGCCGCTATTTCCGAGGACAACCCGGAGCGGGCGGCGGCCCGGGGCCTGGGCATCCCGGAAATGGAAAGGAGCACCCTGCTGGGCCAGCTGATGCAGGGGCATAAGGAGGCCGTGTGCGTCTGCGGCACCCACGGGAAAACCACCACCTCCTCCATGATTGCGGAGACGCTCCTGGACTGCGGGCTGGACCCCACCGTGCACATCGGCGGCCGGCTGGACGCCCTGGGCGGCGGCAGCCGCATCGGGAAGAAGGACGTGTTCGTGGCCGAGGCCTGCGAGTTCCACGGCAGCTTCCTGGAAATGCGGCCCACGGTGGCGGTGGTGCTGAACATTGAGGAGGACCACCTGGACTGGTACAAGAATATTGAAAACATCGAAAAGGCGTTCGGGGAATTCCTCTCCCTTCTGCCGGACCGGGGCCTCGCCCTGGGCTGGGGGGAGGACGGGCGGATCCGGCGGCTGTTCGCCGGCTTGAAGTGCGAAACGCGCACCTTCGGCTGGAAAGACGATAACGATTATTTTCCCGGGGAGCTGAGCTATTCGGACACGGGCTGCCCCCGGTACGATGTGATGTACAAGGGGAAAAAGCTGGCCAGGATCGAACTGAAAGTAGCCGGGACCTTCAACGTGCTCAATTCCCTGGCCGCCTTCGCCGCGGCCCACGCCTTGGGGGTGGACGCGGAAAAAGCCGCCGCGTCCCTGAACCGTTTCGCCGGGGTGCACCGGCGGTTCGAGCTCACGGGGATCATCGACGGGGTGAAAATGTACCACGATTACGGGCATAACCCGGTGGAAATGGCCGGGGCGCTGTCGGTGGCGAAAATGCAGCACGCCAATCACGTCTGGGCGGTGATGCAGCCCCACACCTTCAGCCGGGTGAAGAGCCTGTTTCAGGATTACCTCACCTGCACCCGGGACGCGGACTATACGCTGGTGACGGACATCTACGCCGCCCGGGAAAAGGACCCGGGGGACATCAAAGCCGAAATGATCGTAAAGGGCATGCGGGAGCACGGCATCGACGCGGTGCATACCCCCACTTTCGACGATACGGAAAAATACCTCCGCGCCCACTGGCAGCCCGGGGACCTGGTGCTCACCATGGGCTGCGGCAACATCAATCTGCTCAACGAGCAAATGCAGCTCCACGGAGACACGAAATAACGCGCTCCCAAAAGGACTGATCCAACATAAAAAACAGGCCGCCCTGAGCTTCTCAGACGGCCTGTTTTGATCCTGCTAACACTCACCTGACAATCCCTTAGCCGAGAATTCGAATATAATAAATTTACAAGCCGGATTTCTCGGAAGGGGGTCCGGGGGGAACCGCTCTTTGTCCTGCAAAGAGCGGTTCCCCCCGTTTGTTCTCCCTCAAACCTCTCCCTCCGCGTGGCGGGCGGCGTGGCAGCAGATGTTCACGGCGACCGGCATGCCGGCGATGTGGGTGGGAACGGAAGCAATGTTCACCGCCAGGGCGGTGGTGCGCCCGCCGATGCCCGCGGGGCCGGTGCCCATGCGATTGATGGCGGCCAGGGCGTCCGCCTCGATCCTGGCATACCGGGGATCCGGATGATGGGAGCCGACGGGCCGGGCGGTCATGCGCTTGGCCAGCAGCGCCGCCTGCTCGAAGGTGCCGCCCACGCCCACGCCCACGATCATGGGCGGGCAGGGGTTGGGGCCGGCTTTCCTTGCGGTGTCCACGATGAAATCCAATACGCCCTTTTCTCCCTCTGCGGGCGAGCAGAACTTTACGGCGCTCATATTCTCGCTGCCGAAGCCCTTGGCGGTGAACAGGATGTGCACCCGGTCTCCGGGCACGATGCGCAGATGGATCACGGCGGGGGTATTGTCGCCGGTGTTTTTCCGGTCGAACACCGGGTCGTCCACCACGGATTTGCGCAGGTATCCTTCCCGGTACGCCCGGCGGACGCCGGCGTTGACGGCTTCTTCAAAATCGCCGCCGGTAAAATGCACCTCCTGGCCCACGTCGATGAAAAATACGGCCATGCCGGTGTCCTGGCAGACGGCGATCTTTTCCTCCCGAGCGATGCGGTAGTTTTCGCATAATTGCTCCAGCACGGCCCGTCCGGCGGGGGAGGGCTCCGTTTCCCGGGCGGCGGATACGGCCTTTTCAATGTCCGGGCCGATCTCGTAATTGGCCTTCAGGCACAGCCCGGCCACCAGATCGGCGATTTTTTCCACAGGGATCTCACGCATGCGTTTTTCCTCATTTCTTACGGCAGGATCACGGGGGCGCGGCGGCAGCTGTCGCCCCGGGACAGACCCGCGGCGATGCGCCACAGATTGTCCGCCCGGAGGTCCAGGGCCCAGCGGGCTTCCTTGGCGGGGCGGGTGACCAGGGGGAAGGCGCTTTTCTGCATGGAACGGATCAGCCCCCGGGCGCTTTCCCGGAAGCCCAGGATGCGGGCGCAATCCGGCAGGGGCGAAAGATCGCTTTTCGTGACGCCCAGGGCCGCGTGGCACAGGCAGCGGCTGACCCGGCCGTAGGTGTAGCGCCGGGTCTTGACGGAAGCGATCATATCCTCCCGGGTTGCGCCCGACTGCGCCGCTTTCAGCAGGCGGCTTTCCAGCCCTTCGCTGACCCCGGGCAGGGCGGACGCCTCCTTTGGCGTCATGGTCAAAAGCGCCCTCCGGATCAGGGGATCGAAGGCGGCCGGAGGGCAGATCTCCCCGTTCAGCAGCGCCCTTTCCAATACGGGCAGGGCGTTTTCCGGCACGGCGGCGCGGACGCCCGCCCAGTCCCCCCGCAGGATGGCGGCCCGCAGGGCGGAGGCGGAGGGGGCGGAGGACAGTTCCTTTGCCCGGTAATCCCCATCCCGCTTAATGGGCGCGGGGATCAGGGGGCTGCGCAGGCGGCGGATGGCCCGCAGATAGGAAAGGGCCAGGGCGGCGTTGGGCTTATCCAGGGCGCGGGGCGGCAGATGCAGGCGCTTTTCCAGGGCGGCCCCCACCGCCGCGGCGTGGGACAGGCCTTTGCCAAGCCCCGCCTGGACGGCCGCGTTCAGGGCGCCGTCCGGTGCTTCCAGCAGCAAGGCGGCTTCATCCAGATACGGAAGGGCGTCCATTTCGCAGCCGAAGGACAGGTGGGTGACGCAGCCAAGGCCGGTGAGGACGGAAACGCCGCCCAGGGCGAAATATTCCGCTTCCCGGACGGAGAAGCAGTAGGGAAGCTGCAATACGATATCCGCCCCGCACCGCAGGGCCATTTCCGCCCGGACGTGGGCGGGCAGCAGCGCGGGCATGCCCCGCTGGGTAAAGCTGCCGCTGATCAGGCAGACGACGTGATCCGCCCCCGTTTTTTCCCGGGCCGCGCGGAGGTGCCCTTCATGGCCCCGATGGAACGGATCGTATTCCGCAATGATCCCGCAGACCGCCATGGAACGCACCTCCTTTCTTCCATTATAGTGCACCCGGGGGAACGCCGCAAGCCCGGATCAGATCTCCCCGTCCATGAGCAGGTTGTCCTTGCCCAGGCCGCAGACGGAGGGCTCGGCGTCGAAGGCGTAGCAGAAATCCAGGAAATCCGCCTTCTGCTTCGGGTCGTTCATGATTTTGACCAGGATCTCCCGGGGCAGCGTGCGGCCGTAGGCCCCGGGGCCCGCCATGCGGATATTCCGCACCCCCAGCCGGCCCAGGATGCCCGCCAGCTCCTCCGGGCGGAACCCGTAGGTGATGCACCAGGGGGTTTCTCCCCGGTCGTAGGCGCGCTTTTCTTCCTCCCCGCCCAGCAATCCGGTTTGATACACCCGCTGCAAATGCTCCGCGTCCAAGGCGAAGCCGCCGATCATTTCGTCCAGGTGCTCCACGCACCAGCGCACGAAGGGATCGCCGTAGCTTTCATCCAGGATGAACTGGTTCTTCTGGATGGGATTGCACAGGTAGGGGAGGGCGCCCAGGCGGCTGGCGACGCTGAAAAGCACCCGTTTCTTCGCCATCCGCACCAGGTTTCCGATCACTCGTTCCTGGTTGGGATAGGTGTAGGAAATGGGCGCGTCCACGCTCATCACCAGATCGAAGGACCGGTCGGCGTAAGCGTCCAGCTCCTCCAGGGCGCCCTGCACGAATTCGATCCGGTCCGATACGCCGGCTTCCGCCGCCAGCGCCCGCGCTTTTTCGATCATGGGGCGGGAGAGATCGAAATGGGTCACGCGGCGGCCCATTTTCGCCAGCAGGATGGAAAACCGCCCGCTGCCGGCACCGCCGTCGAACACCGTTCCGACGCCGTCCAGGATTTCCCGCAGCCGGCGTTCGATGTGGCTTTTCTGGATGATATCGTCCATGTACGTTTTTTCCCGGCGGCTTTCCAATTCGCCCTTGTCCGGCTGGTTCCAGAGCCGCTCGGCGATCTTCCGGCTGTAATCCTGCATGGCGCCCTCCCGATTACGCATTTCCATCCAGACTATACCACAAATCCGCCCCCGTCACAAGATGCCGTGAAAACGGGCCGGCCCGCGGCTGCGCTGCGGAACAAAATGCGAAAATATTTCAAAAAAGTGAAAAATCCATTTTTCCCGCTTCTTTGGTTGACAGGGCGAAAAATAAGGCATATACTGAAATCAGCAAAGAAAACAGGAGGTGACAGTCAATGGGCGACGGCGAGAGATGCCAAGTGAGCGAAGGCGTGCCGCGATCGTGGCGTGCGCGCTCATTGGCGCGTCGCATCTGATCGGGTCCGCTCCCTGCTTGCATCGCTGAACGTCGTTATCGGGGGAAAGCCATCGCATCTGCAAGGAAGAGGGCTTTTTTGCGTGGGATAAAAAACGCGCATGGCCGCCTTCCCGGCTTTCCGGAACGGGTTCAAAAGAAAGAGGGAGGGAAGCCCATGGAATGGGAAGCAATTGAAAAACGGCTCAATGATCTGCTGGAAAAGGGCCGGCACGGCGAGCTCCGCGGGGCGATGATGATGCTCAACGAGGTGGACATCGCCCAGTACATGGAAACCCTGGATAAAGACAAGCTGCTGCTGGTGTTCCGCATCCTGCCCAAGGATATTTCCGCCGACGTGTTCAGCTACATGTCCGCGGACCAGAAGCAGACGCTGATCGAATCCATCGGCGATCAGGAAATCTCGTCCCTGATCGACGATATGTTCCTGGACGACGCGGTGGACTTCCTGGAGGAGCTGCCCGCCAGCGTGGTCAAGCGCGTCCTGCAGTCCGCCACGCCCGAAAAGCGCAATCTGATCAATCAGTTCCTGCGCTATCCGGAAAACAGTGCCGGATCGCTGATGACCATCGAGTATCTGGAATTCCGCGGCGAGGATACCGTGCGCCAGGCCATGGAGATCATCCGCAAGGAAGGCCTGGACAAGGAAACGATTTATACCTTATATATTATCGACCAGACCCATCACCTGATCGGCACCCTGGCCCTGCGCAAAATGATCCTGGCCAGCGACGATACGGTGCTTTCCGATCTGATGGATCGGAACGTGGTCTTCGTCCACACCCTGGACGACCAGGAGCTGGTGGCCGAGCTGGTGCGGCATTACGATTTGATGGCCATTCCCGTGGTGGATAAGGAAGAGCGCCTGGTGGGCATCATCACCGCGGACGACATCATGGACGTCATCGAAGAGGAAACCACGGAAGACTTCGAAAAGATGGCCGCTCTGACGCCTTCCGACGACGAATATCTGAAAACCTCGCCCTTCAAGCTGGCGCTGAACCGTATCCCCTGGCTGCTGCTGATGGCGGTGATCGCCATTTTTACCGGATTGATCATCACCCATTACGAGGATGTGCTCAGCGCCACCGGCTCCGTGGGCATCATCCTGACGGCCTGTATCCCCATGCTGATGGACACCGGCGGCAACTGCGGCGCCCAATCCTCCACCCTGATCATCCGCGGCCTTTCCCTGGGCCAGATCACCCTGAAGGATTTCCTCAAGGCGCTGTGGAAAGAATTCCGGGTGGCGCTGATCGTGGGCTCCGTGCTGTTTGCCTTCACGTTGGTCCGGGTGCATTTCATCAACGGCGCGGAATGGACGGTGTCCTTCGTGGTGGCCTGCGCGCTTTTGTGCACCATCATTCTGGCAAAGGCCCTGGGCTGCGTCATGCCCATGCTGGCCAAGCGCCTGGGCCTGGACCCGGCCCTCATGGCCAGCCCCCTGATCACCACCGTGGTGGATATGAGCTCCCTTTCCATTTACTTCACCATCGCCCGGGCCGGCCTGAAGATCTGACGCTGCGCGTTTCGCTTCCCGTCCCGTCCGGCTCCCTGCCGGACGGGACGTTTTTTCCAGAAAAATACAGGCTTTTCCGGCTTGCAAAAGCCTGAAAAAAACTTAAAAAAAGGTGTTGACAAAGCGGAGCGGCTGTGGTAATCTAATCAGGCGCTCGCGAAGCGGGGGTACCGGAAGGGGCCGAAGCGAGGGGGGCGCGGGAATCTTGAAAACGATACAGAGTAAAGAGGAAAAACGACAGTTAATTCTGAAATGAGTTTTACTTGAGGATCGT
>JAILBG010000022.1:0-44690 GCA_024681215.1 Clostridiales bacterium | reverse complement strand
CCTGCCATGACATAAAAAGACAGCCCGACGATTAAAAGAAAGGCGAGCAATATCTGCCAGCGGATGCTGGCGAAGGGGTTTTTAATCCTTATCGGTGAAATAGTAGCCCACTCCCCACTTGGTGAAGATGAACTCCGGCTGGGCGGTATTCCTTTCGATCTTCTCCCGCAGGCGGCGGATATGCACGTCCACGGTGCGGGCGTCGCCCATATAATCGTACTTCCACACCGTTTCCAGCATGGTTTCCCGGCTGAACACCTTGCCCCGGTTGGTGATAAACAATTGCAGCAGATCAAATTCCTTGGCCGTCAGGCGGATCTCCTTGCCCCCCAGGGTGACGGACCGGTTCACGATGTTCACTTCCATATCGTGCACCCGGATGATCTTCTTTTCCTCGCTGGCGGCGGGCTGGGACGCCCTTCTGAGCACCGTCTTGATCCTGGCCTTGACCTCCAGGATGTTGAAAGGCTTGGTCATGTAATCGTCCGCGCCGTATTCCAGGCCCAGGATCTTGTCCATGTCCTCGCCCTTGGCGGTGAGCATCAGGATGGGCACGTTGCTGCTCTCCCGGATGCGCTGGCACACCTGGATGCCGTCCAGCTTGGGCAGCATCACGTCCAGCAGCACCAGGTCCACCTGCTCCTCGAAAAAGACCTTCAGCGCCTCTTCCCCGTCCGCGGCGGTGAGGATCTCATACCCCTCCTGTTCCAACGTAAAGCGAAGCCCCTTCAAGATGAGAGGCTCGTCATCCACCAACAGAATCCGCTTCGCCACTTTGCTTCATCCTTCCTGTGATCGCAGGCAAATAGATCTGCATTTCCTGCTCCCCCTATTTTACACGCAAAGGACACCAAAAATCAAGTGAATTGCAATAATTTCTACACATTTTTGAAGAATTTTTTCAATAACCCCGAAAAAAATGTAATATTGCCGGCCTTTCGTCCCGGTTTTTCTCCCGGCGCCGGAGGAAACGTGCGGCGGGGCCGCGGCTCCTTGACAACCGGAGGGCGGTATGCTATAACAAAATCGTATGAAAAACGGGCCCCCGCGGCACGGAAGGCGGGGCTCCGGGAAAATGGAATCACAGAAACGGGAGGGGTTGCTGCAATGAAACGGTTTGCTCTCATTCTTCTTGCCGCGCTGATGCTGACGGGCTGCGCTTGCGTCTGCGCCGAGGACGGGGTTTACATCCGTCAGGTCAACGACCACTGCTTTGTCGACGGCACCATGATCGACGCGGAGGTATACCCGGAGATCCGGCTGGTGAGCGTTGATCCTTCCTATGTGGATACGCTTGCCGCGGGCATCAACACGGTGTGCATCCCGCTGCCGGAATACGCGGTCCCCGATGAGATCACCCACGAATCTGCGCTGCTTTTGGATGCCCGGAACCGGGACTGCAAAATCACCTACGAATATACCCTGCTGAGGAGAACCACCGTCCGCGAAGCCATGGACGACGCGCCCAGCCACAGGATCGCGCTGCTCAATACCACGCTCAAAGGCGCGTACATCAACATGAAGGGCGCCCACAGCGTGGGATTCCTTTATCTGAACGATGTGAACGCGACGCTGAAGATCACCTATCGGGTGGTGGACTGGGACGCCTACCCGGATGAGCAGATGAAGCAGGTGCTCAAGGATGGGATCCTTGCGGAAATGGACCGGGTGGAAGCCGCGGTCACGTATGGCCAGTCCACCGCCAAAGATTGGTGGAGCACGGGAAAATTTGCGGGAATCAGCATGCTGGACGGGGACAACTGCAATTTCCGCGTCACCATGGATTTCCCGGAATTCACCATCGCCGACGCGGAAGGGAACCCGATGACGGGGCGGATGTACCCCTACTCCGTCAGGCACAACAAAGTGAAGGGATACGTATACTTTTCCGACGAAAGCGGCTTTGACCTGGAAATCACCATCACTTCGTTTGCGCTTGGCGCGATCAAAAAGCTTGAGGACGGCTCCCCGGACGCCTTTGAAGCGGATCTGGGCGACGGGAATACCTGGGCCGTCTGCATGAGCGATTTTTCGGACAGCCAGGAAACCACCCTGATCACCGCGGGTCGCCTGCTTCACCGCACCGGCGGCAGCAAAAAAAACGAGCCCGCGTATCTTACGATCTCCCTGAACTCCTGCGGCAGGGACCGCGTCCGCTTCAGGAGCCGGGACGAAGCCGTGGCGGCGCTGACGCCGCTGGTTTCGACGATTGTCGCGGCCAGCTCTCCCAATGAGCCGTGATCCTGCCGCGGCGCTGATTTTTCCCGCCGTTTGCTTGACAGATACGGCGAAAAAGCCGTATAATGTGGAATTGGAAAAGAAGCGGCGAGGCTTCCGGCTTCACCGCCATAAATTCGAAGGAGGCTAACCCCATGGCAACAAAACTGACCATTGACGGCAATGGGGCCGTCAGCCACGTCGCGTATGCGTTCAGCGACGTCGCCGCCATCTACCCCATCACGCCGTCCTCCACCATGGCGGAGTATGTGGACGAATGGGCTGCGCAGGGGCGCAAGAACCTGTTCGGCCAGACGGTGCACGTGGCCGAGATGCAGTCCGAAGCCGGCGCCGCCGGCGCGGTGCACGGCTCTCTGGCCGCCGGCGCCCTGACCACCACCTATACCGCTTCCCAGGGCCTGCTGCTGATGATCCCCAACATGTACAAGATCAGCGACGAATTGCTGCCCGGCGTGTTCCACGTGTCCGCCCGCGCCCTGGCCGCCCACGCGCTTTCCATCTTCGGCGACCACAGCGACGTGATGGCCTGCCGGCAGACGGGCTTTGCCATGCTGGCGTCCGGCTCCGTCCAGGAAGCCCACGACATGGCGCTGGTGGCCCATCTGAGCGCCATCAAGGGCTCCGTTCCCTTCCTGCACTTCTTCGACGGCTTCCGCACCAGCCATGAGATCCAGAAGATCGACGCCGCCGAATACAGCGAGATCGCCAAGCTGGTGGACTGGGACAAGATCGCCGAGTTCCGCGCCCGCGCCCTGAACCCCGAACATCCCCATCAGGCCGGCACCGCCCAGAACCCGGATATCTACTTCCAGAACCGCGAAGCGGCCAACAAGTATTACGAAGCGGTCCCCGCCATCGTGGAAGCCTACATGAAGAAGGTGGGCAAGCTGACGGGCCGCAATTACAAGCTGTTCGACTACTACGGCGCCCCCGACGCCGAGGAAGTCATCGTGGCGATGGGCTCCGGCTGCGAAGCCATCCACGAGACCGTGGACGCCCTGCTCAAGAAGGGCAAGAAGGTGGGCGTGGTGAAGGTGCATCTGTACCGCCCCTTCTCCGCCAAGCACTTCCTGGCCGCGGTGCCCGCGAGCTGCAAGAAGATCGCCGTGCTGGACCGCACCAAGGAGCCCGGCTCCCTGGGCGAACCGCTCTACGAGGACGTGTGCGCCGTGCTGGCCGAGAACGGCCGCAAGGACATCGAGGTCGTGGGCGGCCGCTACGGCCTGGGCAGCAAGGAATTCAACCCCACCATGGTCAAGGCCGTGTATGACAACCTGGGCAAGGCCGCGCCCAAGAACCACTTCACCGTGGGCATCAACGACGACGTAACCAAGACCAGCCTGAAGCTGGGCAAGCAGTTCAACGTGGCCCCCAAGGGCACCGTCAGCTGCAAGTTCTACGGCCTGGGCTCCGACGGCACCGTGGGCGCCAACAAGAACTCCATCAAGATCATCGGCGACCATACCGACAAGTTCGCCCAGGCGTACTTCGCCTACGACTCCAAAAAGTCCGGCGGCCTGACGGTTTCCCACCTGCGCTTCGGCGACGTGCCCATCCGCAGCACCTACCTGATCGACGCGGCGGACTTCATCGCCTGCCATAACCCCGCCTACGTCACCATGTACGACATGGTTTCCTCCCTCAAGGACGGCGGCACCTTCCTGCTCAACTCCCAGTGGGAGCCCAAGGACATGGATAAGCACCTGCCCGTGAAGATGAAGCAGCTGCTGGCCCAGAAGAAAGCGAAATTCTACACCATCAACGCCATCGAGCTGGCCGCGAAGGTGGGCATGGGCGGCCGCATCAACACCATCATGCAGGCGGCGTTCTTCAAGCTGGCCAACATCATCCCCTACGAGGATGCCGACAAGTACATGAAGGCCTACGCCAAGAAGACCTACGGCAAGAAGGGCGACGCGGTGGTGCAGAAGAACTGGGACGCCATCGACATCGCCATCTCCGGCCTGAAGGAAGTCAATGTGCCCGCTGAATGGCTGAACGCCAAGACCGGCGCCGAGCCCGTGAAGATCGAAGCCAGCGAATACTTCGACACCCTCATCCGGCCCATCCTGGCCCAGGAAGGCGATCAGCTGCCCGTCAGCGCGTTCGATCCCCGCGGCTTCGTGGAGACCGGCACCACCAAGTACGAGAAGCGCGGCATCGCCGTGAAGGTGCCCGCCTGGATCCCCGAAAACTGCATCCAGTGCGGCCAGTGCTCCCTGGTGTGCCCCCACGCCTGCATCCGTCCGGTGCTGGTGAAGGAAGGCGCCAAGAAGCCCAAGGACTTTGTCGTGGCCCCCAAGACCATCGGCAAGGAGCTGGCCGGCTATGAATACCGCATGCAGGTCAGCCCCCTGGACTGCACCGGCTGCGGCAACTGCGTGGAAGTGTGCCCCGCCAAGACGAAGGCCCTGGAAATGCAGCCCCTGGATTCCCAGCGCAAGGAAGAAAAGAACTGGGAGTTCGCCATGAAGCTGCCCAAGCCCGACGTGAAGATCAACCCCGCCACCGTGAAGGGCAGCCAGTTCCTGCAGCCGCTGTTTGAATTCTCCGGCGCCTGCGCGGGCTGCGGCGAGACACCCTACGTCAAGCTGGTCACCCAGCTCTTCGGCGATCGGATGATCGTGGCCAACGCCACGGGCTGCTCCTCCATCTACGGCGGCTCCGCCCCCACCTGCCCCTACACCGTGAACGAAAAGGGCCACGGCCCCGCCTGGGCCAACAGCCTGTTCGAGGACAACGCCGAGTTCGGCTTCGGCATGAACCTGGCCACCGCCCAGCGCCGGGCCAAGCTGGCTGAAGTGATCACCGAGGTCACCGAAGTGGGCAAGGACGAGGCCGTTGTGGCCGCCGCCAAGGAATGGCTGGCCAACAAGGACGACGCGGAAGGCTCCCGCGCCGCCGGCGACAAGCTGGTGGCCGCCCTGGAAGCCCGCAAGGACAAGCAGGGCTGCGAACGCCGGGAATACATCCTGAACAACAAAGACCTGCTGACCAAGAAGTCCATCTGGATCTTCGGCGGCGACGGCTGGGCCTATGACATCGGCTACGGCGGCGTGGACCACGTGCTGGCCCAGAATCAGGATGTGAACATCCTGGTGCTGGATACCGAAGTGTACTCCAACACCGGCGGTCAGGCCTCCAAGTCCACCCCCACCGGCTCGGTTGCGAAGTTCGCCGCCGCCGGCAAGCGGACCAAGAAGAAGGATCTGGGCATGATGGCCATGAGCTACGGCTACGTGTACGTGGCCACCGTGGCCATGAGCGCCAATCCCGCCCAGCTGATCAAGGCCATGATCGAGGCCGAGAAGTATCACGGCCCGTCCCTGATCATCGCCTACGCGCCCTGCATCAACCACGGCATCAACATGAGCAAGGCCCAGGCCGAGATCCGCAAGGCGGTGGCCGCCGGCTACTGGCCGCTGTACCGCTTCAATCCCGAGCTGGATCAGCCCCTCACCGTGGACAGCAAGGATCCCACCGAGAATTATCAGGACTTCATCCGCGGCGAGACCCGCTATCAGACGCTGCTGAAGATGTTCCCCGACGCAGCGGAGAAGCTCTTCGCCCAGAACGAAGAAGACGCCAAGGAACGCCTGGCCAAGTACAAGAAGATGGCCGGCAACTGAGCAATCCCTTAAAACCAAAGGGGCGCCGCAGCAATGCGGCGCCCTTGTTTTGTATTTTGGGGAAAGAACAGCCGGGCCCTCAGTCGATCTCGATGACCCCGGGGTAATAGGTTTCGATTTCCGAGGCCTGGTTGACGAAGGTGCTCTTGGCCTCCTTGGGCGGCTCGAAGGGCTGGCCCTCCACGGTGATCTTCACCTGCTTCACCCCGGGAAACTGCCCGGCGGTGAACAGCACCGCCCGCAGGGCCTGCACCCCGCCCTCGCCCTGGGCGGCCTCCATGAACTGCTTGGTAAAATCCAGCGTCACGGTGCCGTCCTTCATTTTGACCCCCAGCAGCCCGCAGTCCCTGGGCACGGGGGCGGAAAGGCCGCTGTCCGCCCGGGGGCCCTTCACCCATTCCAGGATGGCGGTGGTCACGTCCGCGTCGGAAAACACCGTGCGGGTGACGGGCACCAGCATGCGCCCGGTTTCGGAGGGGAAATACACGCCCCCGCGTCCGCCAGGGTTTCCACGCTTTCCAGGTTCACGTTTTTCCCGGTGAAGACGCCGCTGACGTCGGTGCCGTGGGTGAGGCGGCTGCGCTTCTGGCCGTCGAACAGGAAGCTGACCTCCCGGACCGAATCAAATTCGCACAGGGTCTGGGCCACGGAGGACACCATGATGCCCTCCTGCTCGGCGGTCTGGCAGTTCAGCGCTTCTTTGGAAAGATCCACCCGCGCCTTCCCGTCGGCGATATCCAGATCGATCTTCGTGCCCTCGGGCACGGTGGTTTTGAGCCCCAGCCGGGCCGCCGCCAAATCGTTGGCGGAGGACGCCACCATCAGGTTCAGCGTGGCCTTGGCGATGCCGTCCGTCTTGTCCACCTGCCGGGTCACCGGCACCAGATATCCTTCGCCGTCCTGGTAATACACCACGGTGGGCTGGGTGTCCGCCGCGGTAAGAGGCACCGCGTCCGTGGCCGCCGCGGGCGGGATGCTGCTCACGTTTTCCCCGGCGGGGGCGCTCCGGTTCTGCCCCAGCGCCAGGGCCACCGTCAGCGCGCAGGCGCACAGCACCAGCAGCTTTTCCACGTCCTGCCGCTTCAGGCGCAGCTTCTTCAGCCCGCCGGCCGCCTTTTCCCGCCGTTTGGTCCTTTCCGCCGGTTTTTCAGCGTTCATATCTTTTTTCATATCGCACACTCCTTCACCAAGTCCTCGGGCTATGGTATGACCGCCCGGCGGCAAGTATGCCCCGTCCGCCCGGGCCGCGGACGCCGGGCGGGCAAAACAAAAAAGGCGGCCTTGGACCGCCTCGGTTTTCATGCCCTTGGATGATGAACGGCGGGGCGTCCCGCCCGCCCGTTTGGATTTCAGAACAGGGCCTTCAGGATGGCGTCCGCGCATTCCTCCGGGGAATGCGTCCCCGTATCCACCCGCAGGCTGTAGCGGATATCCTTCGCCATCAGCGCGGCCTGCTCCTCCGACTGGCTTTCATACCGGTCGCCCCGGGCAAGATTGCGCTGCCGGCAGATCTCCAGCGGGCAATATACCTCCACCACGTCCAGGGGATTATCGCGCAGGATGCCGCACAGTCGGGCGTAATGGGGCGAAACGCCTTCCCGCTCCACCAGGATCCCGTCGATGAGCACGTTCTTCCCCAGATCGGAAAACAGCTTGGCGGTATGGTACATCATCAGGATCGCTTCGCCCAGGTATTTCCAGTAATCTTCCCGCAGGTATTCTTCCCCGATCATCTGCTCGAACAGATCGTTGGCCACCACGTAGAAAAACACGTCCCTGCGGGCCTGCAGCGCCTCCACGATGGACGTTTTTCCGGCGCTGGTGACGCCGTTGAGAAAGATGACGCGGCCCTTTTCCATCTGCTTCATTCTCCTTTTGCGCGCCGGTTTTTCCATTACAGGTAAGCCGCCAGCTTCCGCTTTTCCTCCTCCGTCAGCTCCCGCCATTCGCCCCGGCGCAGATCCCCCAATTCCAGGGGGCCGAAGCGCACCCGGCGCAGCTGCAGCACCTGATGGCCCGTTTCCTCGAACATGCGGCGCACCTGGCGGTTCCGCCCCTCGTGGATGGTCACCAGCACCTGGGAAGCGAAAGTTTCCTGCCGAATGAGCCGCGCCTTGGCCGGGGCGGTCTTATGATCGTCCAGCAGCACGCCCCGGCGGAGGGCCTGCATTTCCTCCGGCGTCACCGCGCCCGTCACCCGGGCCAGATAGGTCTTATCCACCTGATGGGAGGGATGCAGCAGCCGTTCGGTGAGCGCGCCGTCGTTGGTCAGCAGCAGCAGGCCCTCGCTGTCGTAATCCAGCCGCCCCACGGGATAAAGCCGCACGGGATAATCCCGGAAATGATCCAGCACGCAGGCGCGGCCCTCCGGGTCGCTGACGGTGGTCACCTCCCCGGCGGGCTTGTGATAGATCACGTATCTTTTTTCTTCCTCCGGGCGGATCACCTGCCCGTCCAGGCGCACGGTATCCCCGTCCTCCACCTGGACGCCCATTTCGGTGATCACCTTTCCGTTCACGCTGACCCGGCCCTCCGCGATCATCTTTTCCGCCGTCCGGCGGCTGGCGACCCCGCAGGAGGCCATGTATTTCTGCAATCGCATGCGTATTCTCCTTGCGTCACGTTTTCTTCAGTTCCCACAGCCACAGCATCAGCCCCGCCCCGGCCCACAGCCACAGGAGAACCGGATCAGACGCCGGCGCTCCAGAGGGCGAGGATGCGCCGAAGCCGGGATCGAAAGGTGTTTTCCTCCACCGTTTCTCCGGCCACCAGCGGCACGGTGACGACGGCTTCCCCGCCGTCCCAAAGGGACGCGGCGCCGATCACGTCTCCCTTGCGCACGCCGGCGTCCAATGCGTCGGGCAGGTCGATTTCCAGGTCCGGCCAGGCGTTCACGCTCACCGGCGCGGCCACGTCCCCCGCGGCCACCGCCCGGACGTACGGCGCCGTGCCGCCCCGAACGGGCAGCCGGCGCACCGTTTCCCCGGCGCTGTACAGCGTCACCATCTGCCAATGCTGAAACCCTTCGTCCAGGATCCTCTCCGCCGCGTCGAACCAGTCCGGGCAGTTCAGCACCGCGCCGATCAGGCGCAGCCCGTCCCTTTCCGCGGCGAACACCAGGCACCGCCCCGCCGCCTTCGTGTAGCCCGTTTTCACGCCCACAGCGCCGGGATAGGAGGAAAGCAGCCGGTTCTTGTTGGTCAGCACCCGGGGATAATCGTGGCCCGCCCAGGGGATCTCGGCCCGCCGGGTGGATACGATTTCCCGGAACGCGGGGAGGCGCATGGCCTCCCGGGCGATCATGGCCAGGTCCCAGGCGGTGGTGTGGTGGCCCTCCGCAGGCAGGCCGTGGGGCGTGAGAAACACGGTGTTTTCGCAGCCGATTTCCGCCGCCCGGGCGGTCATCATCCGGCAGAATTCCTCCTGGGTGCCGCCGATATGCCCGGCGATGGCGGCCGCCGCGTCGTTGCCGCTGGCCAGCATCAGCCCCAGGAGCATGTCTCCCAGGGACAGCGTTTCGCCCTGGGCAAGATAAATGCTGGTGCCCGGCACCCCGAAGGCGTCGGGCCCGGCGGTGACGGCGTCCTGCAGATCCCCGTTTTCCAGGGCCAGCAGCGCCGTCATGATTTTCGTGGTGGACGCCATGGGCAGCGCCTCGTGGGCGTTGTGCTCGTACAGCACCCGCCCGGTGTCCGCTTCGATCAGGACGGCGCTCCGGGCGCTCTCCCCCCGGGCACATCCATTATACAGGAGAAGCGCGCAGAAAAAAAGCCCCGCCAGGTTTCTTTTCATTCCCCGTCCTCCGCCCCGCGTTTTTTCCGGTTCTGCAGCAGCGATTTCAGGTCCTCCAGCAGCTGGGGCGCGCAGTTCAGCGCCCGTTCCCAGGCGGTCAGATCCTGGGCGGGGAGGACGCGCACCCCCTCCCGGCCCACCACCAGGAACCCTACCGGCTGCACCGACACCCCCGCCCCGCTGCCCCCGGCAAAGGGTTTTTCCGCCCCGGCGGGCGCATCGGCGTACTCCCCGCCGCCGGAAACGAACCCGAAGCTGACCCGGGACAGGGGAATGACGGTGGACCCGTCCCGGGCATCGATGGGATCGCCCACCACGGTGTTTACGTCCACCATGCCGCGGATGTTCTCCAATGTGGACTGCATCAGTTCGCCGATAGGATGGTTCATGCCGCCGCCTCCTTTTTCCGCCGCGCCTTCCGGGCAAACCGCCCCGCCAGCGCCGCCGCCAGTAGGATGCCCAGCCGGGCGTCCAGTATGCACTCGGCCCGCAGGGCCCCCGTTTCCCCGAACCCGGGATCGCACCGGATGCCCGCCCGGGGAACCAGGCCCGCCACCCCCCGCACAAAGCCCGTGATCAGCGCCGCCCGGGCCGCGTCGCCCCCCACCCGGAGGCGGATCTCCAGGCGGCGGACGGTGACGTGCTTAAGGATCGCCCGCAGCGCCGGCAGCTTGCCCCGCAGGCCGCCGATCCCGCCGGCGAGGGGCTTTTTCCCCGGCGGCAGGCGCACCCCCCAGGCCCGCAGGCAGACGCGCGGCGGGCCCGCCCCGGGATACTGAACGCGGGCCGACAGCCGAAGCGGCGTAATGCCGATCACATACAGCACGATCAAAACCAGCGCCATTCTGCTTCCTCCCGTCCCAGTTTTCCCATTTGCGCGTTTCTTCATTCCCCGTCGGCGCCGCTTGCCTGTATTTCCGCTGTACAGGTAAAATTGGCGCTTGACAGAAAAAACAACCGATGATACACTACACATAATTCCATAGCAAAGGCAATGACGAAGACGGCGGAAGGAGAAACGCCGAAAGAGAGCCGGGGCAGCTGAAAACCGGCGGCGGACACCCTTCGTATCGCCCATCCCTTCCGAGCCGGAGCGGTGAACCCGGGCGCGCGCCGCGCTTTCCTTCCGGGAAAAGCGGGCCCCGGCGGTAATCGTCTCCCGTGATGCCGCGTCAGAGCAGAGGGCTTGAGCACGAGCCCGCAGAGCGGCGTTTCAAACGCAATTTGAGTGGTACCGCGAGCTGAAATCCAGCCCGTCTCAAAGCAAGACTTTGGGGCGGGCTTTGTGCTTGCGCCGCCCCGAAACGGAGGAAAACAACCATGGACGTGCATCCCCAGGTATCCCCCCAGGTCCGCGACGTGGCGGCCCGTATCCGCGAGCTGAGGGAAATCAGCGGCTACACCCCCGCCGAAATGGCCCGGATGACCGACGTCAGCGAGCAGACCTACCTCGATTACGAAAACGCCCGGCTGGACCTGCCCTTCACCTTCCTGCACAAGTGCGCCCTGACCTTCAAGGTGGAAATGATCGACCTGATGGAAGGCCGCAGCGCGCTTCTGTCCTCCTACACCGTCACCCGCAAGGGCGCCGGCGAGGTCACCGCCCAGGAGCAGGGCATCGACATCCGCAACCTGGCCCCCATGTTCCGCCGCAAGATCTCGGAGCCCTATTTCGTGCGTTATTCCTACGATCCGGCGCTTCAGAACAAGCCCATCCACACCACCACCCACTCCGGCCAGGAATTCGATTACGTGCTCTCCGGCACGCTGAAAGTGCGGGTGGGCCAGAACATCGAGCTGCTCCGCGAGGGCGATTCCATTTACTACGATTCCGGCACGCCCCACGGCATGATCGCCGCGGAAGGACAGGACTGCGTGTTCCTGGCGGTAGTGCTGCCCGGCGAGGAAGTGGAAGAAAACCAGGTGATGGAGACCATCCGGGCCGCCCGCACCGCGGAGCGCCTGGTGAGCGACGCCTTCTGCCATCCCGTGGAGGATGAGACCGGGGCGCTGAAAAGCATTTCCTTTACCGGGCTGGATACGTTCAATTTCGCCTTCGACATCGTGGACGCGCTGGCCCGGCAGAAGCCCGACGCCCTGGCCATGCTGCACCTGGACGAAAACAAACAGGAAAGACGCTTTTCCTTCCTGGATATGAAAAAGCTCTCCGGCCGGGCGGCCAATTATTTCCGTTCCCTGGGCATCCGCAAGGGGGACAAGGTGCTGGTGGTGCTCCGCCGGCAGTATCATTTCTGGATCAGCATGCTGGCCCTGTGCAAGATCGGCGCCATCGCCATCCCGGCCACGAATCAGCTGCTGGCCCACGATTACGAATACCGCTTCAATAAGGCGGAGGTCAGCGCCGTGCTGTGCACCGCCCACGGCAAGGCCGCCGAGCACGTGGAGGAGGCCCTGCCCGTCAGCCCCTCGGTGAAAACCCTGATCCTCTGCGGCGGCAGCCGGGAGGGCTGGCACGATTTCGACAGCGAATACACCGTATTTTCCTCCTCCTTCCCCCGGGCGGAGGATACCGCCTGCGGCAGCCAGCCCATGGTGATGTTCTTCACCTCCGGCACCACCGGCTACCCCAAGTTGGTGGCCCACAGCCACACCTACCCCCTGGGGCACTACATCACCGCCCGGTACTGGCACTGCGTGGAGCCGGGGCGGCTGCACCTCACCATTTCGGACACCGGCTGGGGCAAAGCCCTGTGGGGCAAGCTCTACGGCCAATGGCTGTGCGAGGCGCCGGTATTCGTGTACGATTTTGACCGCTTCCACGCCGAGGACATCCTGCCCCTGTTCAAGCAGTACGACATCACCACCTTCTGCGCCCCGCCCACCATGTACCGCATGCTCATCAAGGAGGATCTGAGCAAGTACGATCTTTCCTCCATCCGCCACGCCACCGTGGCCGGGGAGGCGCTGAACCCCGAGGTGTTCTATCAGTTCCAGAAGGCCACCGGCCTTTCCCTCATGGAGGGCTTCGGCCAGACCGAATCCGTCCTCTCCATCGGAAACCTGGTGGGCATGACCCCCAAGGTGGGCTCCATGGGCAAGCCCTCGCCCCTGTTCGACGTGGACATCGTGGACCCCCAGGGCAATCCCGTGCCCACCGGCGTGACCGGCGAGATCGTGGTGCACCTGGGGCCGGGCAAGCCCGCCTGCGGATTGTACCTGGGCTATCTGGGGCAGGACAATTCCCACCCCGACGGTCTTTACCACACCGGCGACACCGCCTGGCGGGACGAGGACGGCTACTTCTGGTACGTGGGCCGGCTGGACGACGTGATCAAGTCCTCCGGCTACCGCATCGGGCCCTTTGAGATCGAATCCGTCATCATGGAGCTGCCCTACGTGCTGGAGTGCGGCGTTTCCGCCGCTCCGGATCCCATCCGGGGCCAGGTGGTCAAGGCCAGCATCGTGCTGGTGAAGGGCACCGAGCCCTCCGACGCCCTGGCCAAGGAGATCCAGAACTACGTCAAGCAGCGTACCGCGCCCTACAAGTACCCCCGCATCGTGGTCTTCCGCACCGAGCTGCCCAAAACCATCAGCGGCAAGATCCAAAGGAATCTGCTGTAAAGGACGAAGCTGGGGGGAACCGCTTTTTGAGGCCAAAAAGCGGTTCCCCCCAGACCCCCTTTACGAAAAAGCGGTTTCGGGAGGGGGATATATCTTTAGCTTTTTTTGAAGTGGAGATCAAGTAGGGATACAGACGGGGGAGGGGCGCTTTTTAAGGCCAAAAAGCGGTTCCCCCCAGACCCCCTTTACGAAAAAGCGGTCTGCCGCCGTTTTTTCCGCAGACGCGGGCAGGCAGGCAAACGGCGCAAAGAAAGGAGAATCGCCATGCGCATCGAGGATATTCATTTCACCCTGAAGGACGGGCGGCAGGCGCTGCTGCGCAGCCCGCTGACGGAGGACGTGCCCGGCACGCTGGAATACCTGGTGAAAAGCGCCGGGGAAACCGATTTCATCATCCGCTATCCCGAGGAGTGCGTGAAATACACCCCGGAAGGGGAAAAGGCGCTGTTCGAGCGCAAGAACGAATCCCCCAACGAGGCCATGATCGTGTGCCTGGTGGACGGGAAAATCGCGGGGAACTGCGAGATCGTGTTCTTCCCCCAGAAGAAATACAGCCACCGGGCCACCGTGGCCATCGCCCTGCTTCGGGATTACTGGAACCAGGGCATCGGCACCCGTATGTTCCGGGAGCTGATCCGCATCGCGGAGAGCCGGGAAGGCCTTATGCAGATGGAATTGGAATTTGCCGAGGGCAACAGCCGGGCCCGGGCGCTGTACGAAAAAATGGGCTTCCGCATCGTGGGGCTGCGCCCCGACGCCATCCGCCTCAAGGACGGCACGCTGCTCAACGAGTACATCATGGTGCGCAAAATGTGAAAATTCCGCAAAACTCCCACAAGAAAAGGAAACTGTGCTATAATGGCAGGGAATGAAAGCCCTGCCTTTTTTACTGCCGAAGAAAGGATGATGCCCCGTGTCCCGCCCCGATCAGAGAATGCCGGACGAACTGCGCCCCTGCGAGATCATCCCCGATTTTGTGTCCACCGCCGACGGCAGCTGCCTGATCCGCTGCGGCGGCACCCGGGTCATCTGCACCGCCTCGGTGGAGGAGGGCGTGCCCCCCTTCCTGCGGGGGAAAGGCCTGGGGTGGCTCACGGCGGAATACGCCATGCTGCCCGCGTCCACCGGCCGCCGCAAGCAAAGGGACGGCCTGAAAAAGGACGGCCGGGGCGTGGAGATCAGCCGGCTGATCGGCCGGGCGCTGCGCCAGGCGGTGGACCGCCGCTTCCTGGGGGAGCGCACCATTACCGTGGACTGCGACGTATTGGAGGCCGACGGCGGCACCCGCACCGCCTCCATCACCGGCGGCTTCGTGGCCCTGTGCTGCGCCGTCGGCAAGCTGATCCGGGAAGGAAAGCTGGCTGAATCCCCCGTGGTTCACCAGATCGCCGCCGTCAGCGCCGGCATCGTTTCGGACGTGCCCTGCCTGGACCTTTGCTACCTGGAGGACAGCGCCGCCCAGACGGACATGAATTTCGTGATGGACGAGAACGGCGCGTTCATCGAGCTGCAGGGCACCGGCGAAGGCCGGGCCTTCACCAAGGCGGAGCTGAATCAGATCCTGGCCCTGGGGGAAAAGGGCGTCCGGGAGCTGCACGAAAAGCAGCGCGAGGCCCTGGGGGACCGCGCCGCCCTGATCGCCCCCCGGCGCACCCTGGTGATCGCCAGCAACAACCCCCACAAGATCCGGGAGATCTCCGACATGGTGGACGACAGGATGAACGTGATCTCCATGGCGGAGGCGGGCTTCACCGGCGAGATCGACGAAAACGGCGCCACCTTCGAGGAAAACGCCCTGATCAAAGCCCGGGCCGTAGCGAAGGCCACCGGGCTGTGCGCCCTGGGGGACGACAGCGGCCTTTCCGTGGACGCCCTGGACGGCGACCCCGGGGTACATTCCGCCCGGTACTGCGGCCATCACGGGGACGACAGGGTCAACAACGATCTGCTGATCGAAAACATGGCCGACGTGCCCGCCGAGGACCGCACGGCCCAGTTCGTCTGCGCCATGGCCCTGTGCCTGCCCAACGGCGAAACTCACACCGTCCAGGGCAGCTGCCCCGGGGTGATCACCTTCGCCCCCCGGGGGAACGGCGGCTTCGGCTACGACCCGTATTTTGAATATCTCAGCGGCGAAACCTTCGCCGAAATGGCCCAGGAAGAAAAGAACCGCATCAGTCACCGGGCCCAGGCCATGCGGCTGATGCTGCCCTATCTGGAGGAGCTGCCCTGATGCGCGTGGGCGTGCTGAGCGATTCCCATTATTTCACCGGGCGGCTGAACACCATCCTGATGAAGATGGAGGCGGAAGGCCCCCTGGACGCCCTGATCCATCTGGGGGACGGGTATGACGACCTGCGCGCCCTGGACGTGCCCCTGCCCCCGGTGTACCAGGTTGCGGGCAACTGCGATCTGTTCCGCAGCGACACGCTGAACATCGTCGGGCTTTCCGGCGCGCGGCTTCTGCTCACCCACGGGCACTTCCAGCACGTGAAGGACGGCACGGACGATCTGCTCTCCCTGGCGCTGCGGGAAAACTGCCGCGCCGCCCTTTACGGCCATACCCACGTGCAGAAAATGCAATGGCGGCAGGGCGTGCTGCTGCTGAACCCCGGCGCGGCGGCGAGCGGCAAATACGCCGTTCTGCACATCGGTCCCGATGGGACGGTGGAGGCGGAACTGCGCTCCCTGTAAGATGGAAAGGAAAACGCCATGGAGCTTGAAAAAAACGGCGTCCGCATCCGGAACGCCGAAAAGGCGGACGCGCCGCTTCTGGCCGCCTGGTGGAACGACGGGGCGGTGATGGCCCACGCCGGCTTCCCCCTGGGCCTGGGCACCTCCGCGGAGGCCGTGGCCGCGCAGCTGGAAGGGGACACCGACGATACCCGCCGCCGCCTGATCCTGGAATCCGACGGCCGGCCCGTGGGGGAAATGAGCTACCGCATCCTGGCGGACGGAAGCGCCGAAATCGGCATCAAGATCTGCGAAGCGGCTTATCAGGAACGGGGCCTCGGCCGGGCGGCCCTGCGGCTGCTGATCCGGGCGCTGCTGGACCGGGGCTGCGGCAGGATCGTGCTGGACACCAATCTGAACAACAAGCGCGCCCAGCACGTGTACGAGCTGCTGGGTTTCCGGAAAACCGGCGTCCGGTACGATTCCTGGCGGGATCAGCTGGGAAAGATGCAGTCCGCGGTGGATTACGAGCTGACGGAAAGCGCCTTCCGGGAGAGGGACTGAAGAAAAATTCCTCCGCCGAAAGGCGCTTTTTTATTGCCGCCGGTCGGGCCTCCCGCCGCGGCGGCCGCCCGCTTTTCCGGGTCAGTCCTGGATGGCGTCGATGGCCTGCTGGGTGCCCAGCACCAGCACGATATCCCCCGGCAGAAGCAGGAAGTCCGCGTTCAGGGTGGTGATGGTCTGATCGCCCCGGCGCACGGCCAGCACGGTGACGCCCCAGTTCCGGCGAATATCCGCCTGCACCAGGGTCTTGTTCTGCCATTTTTCCGGCAGGTGCATTTCCGCCACCCGGGCGTCACCGGTGAGGGTCATCAGATCCAGCATCTGGGGCATCACCAATGCCCGGGCCGCGCGCTGGCCCATGTCCCTCTCCGGGAACACCACCCGGTCCACCCCCACCTTGGAAAGCACCTTGGCGTGCAGATCGTCGCTGGCCTTGGCCACCACCAGAGGCACCCCAGCTTCCTTGCACAGCACGCTGATGAGGATGGAATCCCGCACGTTGGAGCCGATAGACACGATGGCCGCGTCGTAGTTCCCCGCATCCAGGGAGGAAAACACCTCGTCGTCCGTGGCGTCGGCCTGGACGGCCTGGGTCACATGAGGGGAGATATCCTGCACCGCCTCCGCGTCGCTGTCCACCGCCAGCACCTCGTGGCCCATTTCACATAAGGACCGGGCCACCGCGGATCCGAACCGCCCCAGGCCCAGCACCAGGAATTGCTTTTTCTTTCCCTTCATGGTTTTCCCTCCGTCCTTGCTTTTGTCAGCGCCTGCTTTGCCTGCGATACCGGGGAGAAGGATTCCCCGGCGGCTGCGCGGCGGCTTATCCGATCATGATCTGCTCCTCGGGGTATTTGATCTGGTTGACGGCCTTGGTCTGCCGCTTGGCCAGGGCCACCGCCAGCGTCATGGGCCCCACCCGGCCCAGGAACATCATGGGCAGCAGGGTGATCCTGCTGGGCAGGGACAGATTGGGCGACCCGATGGAGCTGACCCCCACCGTGGCCACGGCAGATGACGTTTCAAACAAAATATCCGACAGCGGATAGCGCCCGCCCTCGAACACCGTGATCAGCAGCGTGCCCAGGATCAGCATGCCCAGGGCGATGGCGGTCACAGCCAGGGCCCGCAGGGCGATGCCCGCCCCCAGCCGGCGCCTGGCGATATTCACCTCGTTTTCGCCCTTCACCACGCTGACCACCAGCAATATCACCGCGGCGACGGTGGTGGTCTTGATCCCGCCGCCGGTGGAGGCCGGGGACGCGCCCACCAGCATCAGCAGGCAGGAAAAGAACTTGCTCCCGTCGCTCATGGCGGACAGATCCACGGAATTGAAGCCCGCCGTGCGCATGGTGACGGACTGGAAAAAGGCGTTGAGCACGTTTTCCCCGGCGCCGCCGTTCAGCGTGCGGCTGTTTTCCATGGCGCCGTAGAACAGCGTGCCCGCCAGCAGCAGAACGCCCGTGGTGACCAGCACGATCCTGGCGTGCAGGGACAGCCCCCGCCCGCTTTCCTTCCGCCGCACCGTTTCCAGGATCACCGAAAAGCCCAATCCCCCCAGGATGATGAGCCCCGCCACCGTCAAAAGCACCAGCGGATCCCGGGAAAAGGCGGTGAGGCTGGAAAAATGGCCCATCAGATCAAACCCCGCGTTGCAGAACGCGCTGACCGCATGGAACAGGGAAAACCACAGCCCCCTGCCCCAGCCGTAGGCGGGCACGAAGCGGACGGCCAGAAGCGCCGCGCCGATCAATTCGATCCCTAAGGCCATCAGGCCGTAGATCCGGCTCAGCTTCACCAGCCCCGCGGCGGAAGTGACGTTCATGGATTCCCTGATCAGCATCCGCCCCTTCAGGGAAAACCGGTGCCCCAGCATGGACATGACCAGCGTGGCGAACACCATGAACCCCAGCCCGCCCACCTGGATCAGCACCAGCAGCACCGCCTGGCCGAAGGGCGCAAATGCCGTCGCCGTATCCACGGCCACCAGGCCCGTGACGCACACCGCGGAGGTGGCGGTGAACAGGCCGTTGAAATAGCCGATGCCCTGCCCGTTCCGGGCGGAAACGGGCAGCGAAAGCAGCGCCGATCCCACCAGGATCAGCACCAGAAAGCCCAGGGCCAGCAAACGCTCGGGCCGCTGCAGCAGCTTATCAAACCATTGCCTCGCTTTGGAACCCATCGTTTCTTCCTCCGGCGCGCGATCGGCCGGGCGCCGTTTTTTCTCTGCTCGGCCGGCAAAATTATATCATGGGCGCAACCGCATTGCAAGCGGCAAACCGCCCCCCGGCGGCGGGGAGAAAGGTGTAAAAATCTCGCCTTCCCGCGCCGGGATATTTGCATTTGGCAAAAAAACAGGTATAATGGGATTACGCCCGTTACGCAAACGGGACGGATCAATGAAGGAGGAAAAGGGAACATGAAACGCATCCTGTCAGTTATTCTGGCGCTGGCCCTTTTGGCCATGGGCACGGTCTGCGCCCAGGCGGAGTATTACAGCGATACCGCGGCCACGGTGGGTGAAACGGTGATTTCCCCGGAGGAACTGGAAGCCGCCATGCGGCTGTACCAGATCCAGGCGGCGCTGAGCGGCGCGGCCATGGACTACGATTACGACGTCAAGGATTCCCTGAACATCATCGACGCCATGAGCAAGGTGCTCTTTGATCTGGAATTGCAGATCGTGATCCGCGCCCAGGCCGCGGAAAAGGGCGTGGACAAGCTGACCGCGGAGGAAGAAGCCGACGCCGCCGAGCGGGCCGAAAGCGCCTGGCAGGGCTATCGGGAGACCGCCATGAGCGACGCCGGCATGGCCCACCTGCCCGCCGCGGAATACGCGCCCTCCACCAACCCGGATGAAACCGTGGAAAATTACTTCGCCGCCTGGGGGCTGACCAAGGACGCCCTTGTGCAGCAGGCCCGGGACGAGATCCTGCAGGAAAAGCTGCTGCGGGCCTTCGCCGCGGAAACGCCGAACACCGATGAGGACGCCCTGCTGGACGCCTATACCGAGTGGCTCCTGGGCTGCTGGGCGGACGCCGGCGTGATCGAGGACGCCATCGGCGTGGCCGAAGTGTGCCTGAACCTGAAATAACCCTTACGCACAGAAAAACCGCCCTTGACGCAGGCCGCGCCAGGGGCGGTTTTCCGTTTGCCGTTATTTCGCCGCGGAGATCTCCCCGGCCTTCGTCAGCGCCCATTTGGTGATGATGGGGCCGATCAGCTCGAAAATCAGCACGCCGGCCAGCACGATGGTGTTGATCCGGGTGCTCATGGCGATCATTTCCGGGGTTTTGTTGAATTTGCTGTTCACCAGCGCCGCCATGCCGATGGCCACGCCGGCCTGGGGCAGCAGCGTGAGGCCCAGGTATTTTTTGATGCTGTCATCCGCATGCACGCAATGGGCGCCCAGCATGGTGCCGCCCCACTTGCCCGTGCAGCGCAGCACCAGGTACACCACGCCGATGACCCCCACCTGGGGCAGCACGGACAGATCCAGATCCGCGCCGGAAAGCACGAAGAACAGCAGGAACAGCGGCGGGGTGAAGCGATCGCACTGCTCCATGAGCACCTGGCGCTGCTGGCTGGTATTCACCATCACCGCGCCGATCATCATGCACACCAGCAGGGAGGACAAATTCCACATACTGCACAGGCCCACCCCGACGAATACCGCGGCGATGGACAGGGCCAGCTTGTTTCCCCGGCTGGCGAAGAACCGGGCGCAGAAGCCCAGCACGGCCCCCAGGGCTGCCCCCAGGGCGACGCTGCCGAAAATCTCGATCAGCGGGGAAAGCACCATGCTCTGCGCGGTCATTTCCCCGCCCATCATGCCCTCGGCCACGGAGGAAGAAATGCTGTATACCATCAGGCCCAGGGCGTCGTCCATGGCCACCACGGGCAGCAGCATCCGGGTCACCGGGCCGTCCGCCTTGTACTGGCGCACCACCATCAGCGTGGCGGCGGGGGCGGTGGCCAGGGCGATGGCGCCCAGCAGCAGGGCCATGGGCACGGTGATGCCCAGGGAGGGGAAAATAAAGCTCAGCGCGATCAGGCCCACGTCCACGCAGAAGGCCGTCGCCAGGCCCTGGAAGGCCGTGATGGTCAGCGGGGCCTTGCCGATCTTCTTCAGATAGCTCAGCTTGAATTCGCCGCCGATGGAATAGGCGATGAAGCCCAGCGCCGCATCGGAAATAATATCCATGGAGGCGGCGGTTTCCCTGTTGATCAGTCCGCCGACGCAGGGGCCGATGATCAGCCCCGCCACCAGGAAGGCCGTGACGTTGGGCAGCTTGACGGCCCGCGCCCCGCGGCTGACCAGCAGCCCGGCCGCGATGGCGATGCCGATGATAAGCAGCGTGTTCATTTCTTCTTTACCAGTCCTTCCGCAAAGGTGACCGGCAGGGCGAACATGATGCCGGAGTCCGGATTGTCCAGGCCGCCGGTGACGTCGTTGACGATCTTCCGGGCGATCTCCACCTGGCTGTCCTCCATCACGCAGAAGATGGTCTTGCTGATGCGGCGTTCCGGCTCCAGAATGGCGCGCAGGCCGTAGAAAATGGGCATTTCATCCTCCGTATGCAGGATGCGGGCCATGCCCCGGCTGTCCAGCACGGTGGCGCCCTTAAGGCCGTGATCGGTAAATTCCTGCAGCAAATGCTCCAAATGCTCGGTCCGATTCAGCACGAATACGAATACCTGCATGGTTCATCCTTCTTTCTTTTCCTTCTGGTGCTTTCGCACAATTCTGTATTGTATGCCCGGCCGAGGCGAAATGCAAGCCTTCCGCACAGTTTTTTGGCGAAATTTGGCCTCTGCGGGCGCTGCCGCTATTTTCCAGGCCCGCCGCCGTTTCAAACCGCCGCCTTTGGAATATGATAAAGCGAAGGAAAGGAGGGTTTTTCCGATGAGCATTCTTCTGTGGCTGATCCTGGGCGCGGTGGCCGGCTGGATCGCGGGCAAGATCATGGGCGAGCAGCGCGGCCTGGGCGGAAACATCCTGGTGGGCATCCTGGGCGCGGGGCTGGGCGGCCTGGCGGCCAGTCTGCTGGGCTTCGGCGGCGTGGACGGCTTCAATCTTTACAGCCTGCTGGTGGCCGTAGCCGGGGCCTGCCTGCTGCTGTGGATCTGGAACGCGCTGCAAAAGCGCACGTCCAAGGAATAAGCAAACAAAAAAAGGGAACGCGTCCGCCGCGTTCCCTTTTTCCTTATCGTTTCAAAGCCCTCAGTCGACCACGTAATTCGAGTACGGGTCCTGGGGATAATTCGGCAATCCGTCCCGGAGCCGGGTTTCGGCGTAGCTGCCCGATTTCACGTGCAGGATGGTGGTATGGTTGAAGGCGCCGTATTCGATCTGCGTCACGCTCTCCGGGATGGTCAGGTCCTTCAGGTTTTCACAGTTGATGAACATATTGCCACCGATAAAGGTCAGCGTGGAGGGCAGGGAGACGGAGGTGAGGTTTTTGCAGTCCCGGAACATCTGCCCCCGCAGCTTCGTGCATCCTTCGGCGACGATCGCTTCCTCCAGGCTGGGGATCTGCAGCGGATTCATGTTATCATCCGTATTGTGGAAGGTGATCTTTTTCAGGGCGTCGCATTCTTTGAATGCTTCGTAATTGAACGACACGCCGGACGGGATCTCAAGCTCGGTAATTCCGGTGCCGCTGAACGCATATTCCCCAATTATTTTCAGGCTTTGAGGAAAAACGATCCGGGTCAGCTGCGTGTCGCGGAAGGCGTAACTGTCGATTTCCTCCAGGCCCTCCGGCAGATTGATTTCCTTCAGCGCCGTGCCCCGGAAGGCGGATTTCCAGATCTTTTTCACGGTGGAGGGCAGCGTCGCCTTTTCCAGATTGCTGCAGTTTTTCATTGACCACACGTTGTCGATCCCCTCGGGAAACACGACGGACCTGATGATTTCATTCTCTTCTATGGTCACGTACTGCACCGGCTTCCCCTCGATTTTAGCCGGGATCACCACGTCAGGCTCCTCGCCCAGATAGCCCTTGATTTCCACGCGGTCGTCGTATGCCCGGTAATCGAATTTTTCCGCCGGGGTTTCCCTGCGGGCCGGAACACTGGCCGCCGCCGTGCCGCCGTTTCCGTTTTCCGCCGGCTTGCCTTCGTCGTTTCCGCAGCCGCACAGCAGCGCCGCCGCCAGCGCCAGGATCAGCAGCAGCCCGATGATCTTTTTCATGTCCGTTTCCTCCCATTTTGTTTTTATCGGGCTTATTTTATCAAAAACGGCCTTGGCGCGGCAACAAAAATGGACACAGTTTTTCTGTGTCCGTTCGGTTTATTTTACCGGCAGGCGGCCGTCAGCGCATCGAACGCGGCCCCGGCGTCCGGCATTTCCGCGTCCGGCGCCATCCCCCGCATCAGCCCTTCCGTCAGATCGTAAAACGCCTGCCCGGGGAGGAACAGCTCCCGGTACGTTTCCTGATCCGAATTGTAGCTGGCGGCACTGGGGTAAAACAGCGCGCCCACGCCGTGATACGCTTCGGCGGACACGGGCCAGGCCGGGCCGTCCCGGAACGAAATGGAAACCCCCGGCTTCTGCGAAAACCGGCGCAGCGCCTGCAAAATCTGCATCCGCTCCGCCACGGTGAAGGGCCGGCAGGCGAAGAACTGGTCCGCCATGACGCCGGTGCAGGCGAACTCTTCCATGGCCCGGAAGGACAGGATCAGGCGGGTGGGCCTATCGCGGCCGTAAAAATTCCCGACCCGTTGTTCGTAGGTGCGGATCAGGGTCTCCCGGGCGGCGGAGACCGGCTCCAGGTTCCGGGCGAGATAATCCTCGAAGCTCTGCTTCACCGCCTCGGCGGGCATCATCTGCATCCCCGGCGTGGGCTTGAGGATCAGGGCCGCGCGGTTGCGCTCCATCTGATACGCTTTTTCGGTGAACCTGATATAATCGCTGCCGTTTTTCAGCTGATCGAAACGGTACAGCGGGGTCTGCCCGGCTTTCTCCAGCCCGGACAGGAGACGGCGAAGGCTGTCCGCCCCGCCCGGCAGCCCCAGCCAGGACGCTTTTTCCCCATCCCAATACAGCAGATACGCCCGGCCGTCCGCCATGAAAAACGCGATGTTCCAGGGCAGGGCGTCCAGCCCGTCCCCCCGCACCAGCACCGCCTGATAGCGCAGCTCGGTCATGTGCCCGATCAGAAAGGGCAGGGCGGAAGGGACGGTCAGGAGCTCGTTTTCGGTGAGGTACTGGGTGACCCCGATCCCCGCCAGGGAAAGCCAGCCCTCCGCCCAGGACTGTTTCCCGCAGCGGCCCAGCAGCAGGATCTGCCCCCGGGTCACGAAGGGCGGAAGCGGCCAGGCGGACAAGGGAAGCGATTCCTCCTCCCCGGGGCGGAACAGCCGCCTTTCCAGGGCTTCCAGCACCGCATACCGCGCCGGGCCCGTCCTTTCCACCCGCAGCGCCCGCTCGAAGCGCAGCTGCCAGTCCAGGGACAGCCCGGGCCGCAGCTTTTCATACAGCTGCCGGCAGGAATCCGCGCTGCTTTTTCCGTGCAGCAGCCGCAGCACCGTGGTTTTGCTCCGGTAGCCCAGCCTTTCCGCCAGCGCCGCGGCGGACGTTTCCTCCGCTTTCATCCATGCGCGGAGACATTGGCTCAGGGTTTCCATGCCGCGTCCCACCCTTTGCTTTCTTCTTTTTTTCCATTGTATCACGTTTCCGGCGGCAAGAAAAGAGCTGCGGACACATTTTTTGTGTGCCCGCAGCTTCCTTCGCCCGTCCGGGGCGGTCATGCCTCGCCGTGCTTTTCCAGCAGGTCCCGGATGGTGCCGGTAATCTGCTCCATGGGGATGCCAGCCCGGCGGCTCAGATCCCCCAGGGTGGCTTTTTTCACCAGCGCCCGGACCAGGGGATTGCGGATCATGGCGAACCTTTCGTCGATCCGGATCGCTTCGTCCACCAGAAAGGGATACCGGTCGATCAGCGCCTGCACGCGGGTGCTTTCATTCAGCTCCGTCATCCCCGGATCTCCTTCACGATCCCCGCGGCTTCCCGCACCAGGCGGCCGATCTCCGCGAAGTTCCCTTCCTTCACCAGCCTGCCGCTGACCATCCAGCTGCCGCCGCAGGCCACGATCCGGTCGTATTTCAGGTAATCCCGCACGTTTTCCGCGTTGATGCCGCCGGTGGGCATGAAATGCAGCCCCACGTAAGGCGCGGCCAGGGCCTTGATCATTTTCAGGCCCCCCGAGGGCTCGGCGGGGAAGAACTTAAGCACGTCCAGATCAAACTGCAGCGCCGCTTCGATCTCCGTGGGGGTGCAGACCCCGGGGGTCATGGGCACGCCTTTTTTGAGCACGTGCTCGGTCACCTTCGGGTTGAAGCCGGGGCTTACGATGAACTTCGCCCCGGCGTCCACGGCCCGGTCCGCCTGTTCGCAGGTGAGCACCGTGCCCGCGCCCACGATCATATCCGGAAACGCTTTCGCCATCCGGCGGATGGATTCCTCGGCGGCGGCGGTGCGGAAGGTGACCTCCGCGCAGGGCAGCCCGCCCGCCGCCAGCTGCTCCGCCAGGGGCAGCGCGTCCTCCGCGCTCTCCAGCACCACCACGGGCACGATGCCGATTCTGTTCAGCTTTTTCATCATATCGTTCATGCTTTTTTCCTCCCGTCAATTCCTGCGCAGCGCGGCACGCACGGCGCCTTTTCTTTCCAGCATATCCGCAAACAGGGCGCACACCCGGTCGGCCAGCCCAGCCCGGATCAGATCCACCCCGAACACCTTTTCGTTCCGCAGCAGGCCTTCCAGATGATTTTTCACCTGCTCCGGCGCCGGCTTTTCTCCCAGGCGGAACGCCGCCATCAGCGGCAGCAGCGCCGGCAGCATGGGGTCCCCGCTGAGCTCAAAAGCGTTCCCCGCGTCGTCCACCGCCAGCAGATACCGGAGCCACCCGGCCAGCACCAGGGGGATCGCCTGCAGATCCTTTGCGTCCAGCCGATCGGAGGCCAGATACGCCTTCAGGGTCTCCCCATAGCGGATGGGCAGCTTCTGGCTGGTATCGGTGGCGATGCGCTGGGGGGCGTCGGGCATGAAGGGATTCGGGAGCCGCACGTTCACCACCGTGTCGATGAAGGCCTTCGGGTCGATGACCCCGGGATCCGTCACCACGGGCAGGCCTTCCGTGTAGCCCACCCGCCGGATCAGGCGCACCAGATCCGCATCCTTCATTTCCGCGGAAATGCGGGTATACCCCAGCAGGCAGCCGAACACCGCCAGGGCGGTATGCAGCGGGTTCAGGCAGGTGCACACCTTCATCCGCTCCACCCTGTTGACCGTGTCCCGGTCGGTAAAGATGATCCCCGCCGCCTCCAGGGCCGGGCGGCCGGCCGGGAAATCATCCTCGATCACCAGGTATTCGCTTTCCTCGGCGTTGACGAAGGGCGCGATGTAGGTGCCCTTGGAGGTGATCACCGGCGCCAGCCCGGTCAGGCCGTCCTTTTTCAGCATTTCCTCCACCGACGCGTCGGGTCGGGGGGTGATCTTGTCGATCATGGTCCAGGGGAAGGAGACCTTTTTCCCGTCCTTCAGGTACGCAAGGAACCCCGCGTCGCCCCATGCGTCCGCAAAGGCGGTCACCGCGGCGCGCAGCTTGTCCCCGTTATGGGAGCAGTTGTCCATGCTCACCATGGCGATGGGCAGCGCCCCGGCCCGGTACCGGGCGTAAAGCAGGGAGGCCACCTTGCCGATGTAGCTCTGCGGCTTTTCCGGGCCGGCGGCAAAATCCGCCGCCACGGCGGGCAGCGTTTCGCCCCCGGCGTTCACCAGGCTGTAGCCCTTTTCGGTGATGGTGAAGGACGCCATCTGCAGCGCGGGGCTGCGGAAAATTTCCCTGAGCCGGGCGTACTCCCGTTCATTCCCGCTGTCCAGCATCAAAGATTCCGCGATGGACCCCACCACGGTCTTTTCCACCGTGCCGTCCGCTTTCAGCGTCACCAGCAGGGTATAATCCCCGCAGGGGCGGTAGCCCTTCTCCACGATCTCGTAATCGAAGCCCTCCACCGCCACGATGCCGGTGTCGGCCTTGCCCGCGTTCAGCAGCCGCTGCATGGCCATGCACTGGAAAGCCCGGAAAATATTCCCGCAGCCGAAATGCACCCAGGCGGGGCGGGCTTTCGTGTTTTCCCGCATTTTTTCCCGGTCGTAGCCCGGCAGGGCGTAGCCCGCCTTTTCCCAGGCCGCGCGGTTCTGCAGGCCCTGTTCGTTCAGTGTCAGCACGGTTTCCATCCTTTCTGCGTACAGCGCGCGGAGCTGTTCCATGCGCGCCATGATCCCTTTGTTCCAATGGATCAGTTTTTCTGTTTCCCCGCAGGGAAACGCCGGGCATACGCCGCAGAACTGCGACCCGTGGCTCCGGGCGCAGGCATGCACCCGGCACCGGCCGCTTTCCTTCCATTCGGGCACGTACCCGTCCGCCTCGATGCAGCCGGGGCAGCGCCCGTCCGCCTTTTTCGCGCATCCGTCGCAGCATTCCCCGCAGGCGGTGATCCGGGAAAATTCCGCGCTCATACCGCCTTATCTTCCGTGACGGCCAGGGTGATCTCCCTGGCGCCGGCGCAGGCGGAAAGCAGCTGATCGCTCAGCGGCTGCACCGCCATCTCCCCGGGCGTGAGGATCATTTTTTTCACGGAGGAAACGGCCTTCCCGTCGGCGTACACGGTGAGGTAATGATCCCGGTACACCTGATCCGGCCGGAACATGAGGCGGACCTCCCCGTTCTCCCCGTCCAGCACGATCTTCTGGGGCACCGTGCCCCGGACGCCCCGCCCGTCCCGGACGGCGATTTCCCGCCCCGTGCGGCGCAGGCCCATCGCATAGCGGGCGGCGGCCTCCCCGGCCCTGAAGGATTCGCTGCTCACGTGGTCCACCAGATCGTGGACGTGGAGCACGTTCCCGCAGGCGAAGATCCCCGGCACGCTGGTTTCCAGGCTATCTGTGACCACGGCGCCGCTGGTGACGGGGGAAAGCTCCACCCCCGCGCCGGCGCTCAGCTCGTTTTCCGGGATCAGGCCCACGGAAAGCAGCAGGGTATCGCAGTCAAATTCCATTTCGGTGCCGGGAATGGGCTTCCTGTTTTCGTCCACCTTCGCCACGGTGACGCCGGTGAGGCGCTCCCGCCCGTGAATGTCCACGACGGTGTGGGACAGATACAGGGGGATGCCGTAATCCTGCAGGCACTGGACGATATTGCGGTTGAGGCCGCTGGAATAGGGCATGAGCTCCACGCAGGCCAGCACCTTCGCCCCCTGCAGCGTCATGCGCCGGGCCATGATGAGGCCGATGTCCCCGCTGCCCAGGATCACCACCCGGCGGCCGGGCATATAGCCTTCCAGGTTCACGAATTTCTGGGCGGTGCCGGCGCTGTAAATGCCGGCGCAGCGGGTGCCGGGGATGGCCAGCGCCCCCCGGGGCCGCTCCCGGCAGCCCATGGCCAGCACCACGGCCTTCGCCTGAAACACCTGCAATCCGTTTTCCCGGCTCACGGCGGTGACCCGCTTTTCCCGGCTCACGGACAGCACCGTTACCCCGGTGCGGATGTCGATCTTCATTTCCCGGGCGGCGTCGATGTCCCGCTGGGCGTACTCGGGGCCGGTCAGTTCCTCCTTGAAGCGGTGCAGCCCGAAGCCGTTGTGGATGCACTGGCGCAGGATGCCCCCGGGCCGGTCCTCCCGCTCCAGGACGATCAGGCTGTCTACGCCCTGCTTTTTCGCGGCGATGGCGGCGGCCAGGCCCGCCGGGCCCGCGCCGATCACCAGTACGTCCACCT
The DNA here is from genome assembly GCA_024681215.1 of Clostridiales bacterium. Classification (GTDB taxonomy): domain Bacteria; phylum Bacillota; class Clostridia; order Christensenellales; family Aristaeellaceae; genus RUG563. The sequence continues at coordinate 16,426 of JAILBG010000022.1, read as the reverse complement.
GGATCGCGTTTTCACTCATGGTCCCGGGCCTCCTTTGCGATGTCCCTAAGCGTCCCGGCCAGCAGGCGGCTTTCCCCGCCGCATTTGGTGATCTCCAGGGGGGACAGGCCCGTTTCTTCGCACAGGATCTCCATCACCCGGGGAGAGCAGAACCCGCCCTGGCACCGGCCCATGCCGGCCCGGGTGCGGCGCTTGACGCCGTCGATGGACCGGGCGCCCACGGGGCGGCGGACGGCGTCGCGGATCTCCGCCTCCGTCACCACCTCGCACCGGCACACGATGCGGCCGTATTCCGGGTTTTCCCGGCAGGCGGCGGCGCGCTCCTCCTCCGTCATGGCGGCGAAGGGCTTAAGCAGCTTCACCGGGGCCTTGAAAATGCGCCGGTTGGGCATTTTCAGGTCCTCCGCGATCATTTCGCCCAGCTCCTCCCCGATGGCGGGGGCGGCGGTGAGCCCGGGGCTTTCGATGCCCACGGCTTCATACGCCCCGTCCGGCGCGCCGTGCACCGGGCCGACGATGAAATCCCCCGAAGCAAGATGCGCCCGCACCCCGGCGAAGGTGGTGATCACGGGGCGGGTGTTCATCTTCGGCCAGGTGAGGCGGCATTTTTCCATCACGAAATCCAGCCCTCTGCGGGTGGTGGCGGTGTCCAGGGCGTCCGGAATGTCCTCCGCGGAGGGGCCCAGCAGGGTGTTGCCGTGGGCCGTGGGGGTCACCAGCACGCCCTTGCCCATTTTTCCCGGGCACTGGAACATGGTGCGGGTGAAGGGGCACTTCACCGTGGCGTCCAGCAGGTAATATTCTCCCCGCCGGGGGATCAGCTGCACCTTTTCATCCGAGATCATATTGTGCAGGCCCGCGCTCCCCGCGCCGGCGCAGTTGACCACGGCCCGGGCCCCGAACACGCCCTTGGGCGTTTCCGCGTACCATTTGCCTTTCTCCGCCCACAGCCTGCCCACCGGACAGTCCAGAAAGAATTCCACCCCGTTCTCCGCGGCGTGATAGGCCAGGGCCAGCGTCATTTCATAGGGGCTCACCACGGCGCTGCCGGGCACGTCCAGGGCGCAGAGCGCCTCCCCGTTGGTTTCGGGCTCCAGGCGCAGTATTTCGTCCCGCCCGATGAGGCGCAGGCCCTCCACGCCGTTTTCCAGGCCCTGTTCATACAGGTTTTCCAGGGTTTTTTGGTCGTCCCCGGTAAAGCCGATCACCAGCGCGCCGTTTTGCACGTACGGCACGCCCAGCTCCCGGGATAGCTGCCCGTACATCCGGGCGCCCTTCACGTTGTAATACGCCTTTTTCGTGCCGGGCTTAGCGTCGTAGCCCGCGTGGACGATGCCGCTGTTGGCCTTGCTGGCGCCGTCGGCGATATCCTCCGCCGCTTCCAGCAGGGCGATATTCCCGGCGTACTGGCTCAGCTTCCGCGCCACCGCGCAGCCCACCACGCCGCCGCCGATGATCAATACGTCATACATGGTCCGCTTTTCTTCCCTTCTGTGCGGTCATTCCGATCCACCTGATAGTATAGCATGTTTTCCCCGGTTTCACAAGGGCGGGAAACGTCGGGAGCCGCCGGCGCATGTTTACCCGTTTTCCGTTCATACACTGCCCGGGGAGGGATGGCCATGAAGGAAGGCGGATTGAAGCGGCAGGCCATGATCACGGCGGGGAGCGGGGCGCTGGTGCGGCTGATGGGGTTCGGGATGCGGCTGTGGGTGAGCCGGCTCATGGGGGCGGAAGCCCTGGGGGTGGCGGAGCTGGCCGCCTCCGCCCACGCCCTGGCGGTGACCCCCGGCGCGGCGGGGATCCCCGGAGCGGTGAGCCGCCTGGCGGCCAAGGCGAAAACGGAAAAGGACGCCGCCGGGGTGCTGCGCTGCGGAAGGAAAATGGCGCTGCGGCTGGGGCTGGCCGTTTCGCTGCTGTTCCTTTTTTCCTCCCCCTGGATCGCCCGGGCGCTGGGGGACGGGCGCACCCTCCCCGCGCTGATCCTGTTTTCTCCCTGCCCGCTTCTGATCGCCCTGTCCTGCGCGTACGACGGTTATTTCTTCGGCCGGGGACGCGCGCTGCCGCCGAACCTGAGCGAACTGGGGGAGCAGATCGTCCGGCTGCTGACGGTGGCGGCGTTTGCAATCCTGATCCCGCGCCTGAGCGCGGCGGGCCGGGCGGGGGTGATCGCCCTGGGGGCGCTGCTGGGGGAGACAGCGGGGCTGGGGATCGTAAAAAGGATGGCAAAGGATCTGCCCGTTCCGGACCGGGCGGCGGACGGCGGGCTCCGGCGGCAGATCCGGCGCCTTTCGCTGCCGCTGATCCTGAACCGGCTGTGCCATGCGGGGCTGCGCAGCCTGTGCGCGCTGGTGATCCCCCTGCGGCTGATGGCGGGCGGGGCGTCCCATGCCGAGGCGCTCAGCCGCCTGGGGATGCTCAACGGCATGGTGATGCCCCTCATGTTCCTGCCCGGGCTGCTGACCGGCGCGCTGTCCGCCGTGGGCGGGCCCGCCGCGGCCCGGTGCCAAAGCCGGGGGGCGGAAAGGCGGCTGGCGGGAAAAATGCTGTCCTTTTCCCTGCTGACAGGCTGCGGCTGCGCCCTTGCGCTGTATTTGCTTTCTCCCGTCCTGGCCGCGCGGCTGTACCGGCTGCCGGAACTGACGGCGCTGATCCGCACGGCCTGCCCGCTTTCGGTGATCCTGGCGGTCCAGATGACGGTTTCCGGGCTGATGACCGGGCTGGGGCTGCAGAAAAAGGCGCTGTATTCCGCCCTGCCCGGCAGCGCCGCGACGCTGCTTTTCACCTGGCTGAGGACCCCGGGACAGGGGATCGCGGGCGCGGTGGAGGCGTCGCTGCTGGGCCACGGGCTGACGCTTTTGTGCTGCCTGATCTTTCTTGGCTCCCGGCTGACGAAGCGATGACGGGGCCGTTTCCTCCGGCGCACGGAAGAAAGCCCGGACGGGCGGCTTTTTTCAGGAAAAGAAAAAGGCGGGCCCGGAAATGAATTCATTTTCTGGCCGCCTGCATGTTTTTCCGTCCGGAATCCGGCTGCGTCATCTCCTCCGGCGCTGGGCGATCAGAAGCAGCCGCACCAGCGTCAGGAAAGCGCTGACGAAAGAAGCCACGTAGGTCATGGCCGCGGCGGAAAGCACCTTCGATACGCCCCGCAGCTCTTCTTCCTCAAAATACCCGCTGTCCGCCAGCATGCGTTTGGCCCGGCGGCTGGCGTCGAATTCCACAGGCAGGGTGATCAGGGAAAAGAGCACCAGCAGGGAATAGACCGCGATGCCCGCGGTGACCAGGGGATCGAAGGAAAAGGCGAGTCCACCCACGAACAGCGGCCAGGCCAGGTAAGACCCCACGTTCACCACCGGCACGATGGCGGTGCGCAGGCCCAGGGGCTTATAGTCCTCCTGCTTCTGCAGGGCGTGGCCCGCTTCGTGGGCGGCGATGCCCACGGCGGACACGCTGTCGGACCGGTACACGCCCTGGGACAGGCGCAGGATGTTGACCCGGGGATCGTAATGATCCGTCAGGACGCCGCCGGTCTCCTCCACGGTCACGTCCGCGTTTTCCTTATACAGCAGCTCCCGCACCAGTTCGCAGGCGGGCACGCCCAGCCGCGTGCGGACCCGCCCGTATTCCTCATACGTTTTTTGCACTTTCCACCGGGCCCACAGCCCCAGGATCAGCCCCGGCAGCATCAGCAGATAGGTATAATCAAAATGCAAAGGTCATTTCCCTCCTTCGGAAACGGACGGGGTGGCGCTTTCCGGGTTTTCCTTTTCCCGCTTGGCCACCCATTCCCGGAACAGCGCATATCCGGTGGCCGTCAGCGGCACGGCCGCGATCATGCCGCTGATGCCGCCGATGCCGCCGCCCACGGAAACCGCCGCCAATACCCACAGGCTGGGCAGGCCCACGGAGCTGCCCACCAGCTTGGGATACAGCAGGTTTCCCGTCACCGTCTGCAAGGTCACGATGAACAGCAAAAACCACAGCGCCATGCCCGGATTGGCGGTGAACACCAGGAATGTGCCCAAAGCCGCCCCGATATATCCGCCGATGATGGGGATCAGCGCCGTCACGCCGCTGATGACGCCCACCATCAGGGCGTAGGGCATGCCGAAGATCCGCATGCCCATCCAGGTGGTAAAGCCCAGAATGATGCCGCTGATCACCTGGCCGATGATGAACCCGGAGAAAGAGCGGTTCAGGGCTTCCAGCACATGGCTGACGATGACCCGCTTCCGGGGGCGGAAACAGGCGCGCAGGATCCGGGAGAACTGCTTTTGCAGCGTATTCTTGGCGCACAGCAGGAAAATGGCGAAGATCAGAGAGATCAGGAAATTGGCCACCCGGCCCGTCACGGCGCTGATCACGCTGACCGTGGAGGACAAAAGCCCCCCGCCGCCCAGGCCGTTCACCGCCCAGTTCACGATCTTTTCCTGCACGGAAGGCCAATCCAGCTTCAAGTTCGTGACGTACTCCACCACGGAAGGCACGTCCGCAAAGGTTTTGAGCACCCATTCCTTGGCCTGGGCAAAGTAAACGGGCAGTTCCTTGGCCAGCAGGGCCAGGGCGTCGCCCAATCCGGGCAGCACCGTGATGAAAAAGAACACCACCACGGTCAGGATCAGCACAAACGCCAGAAAAATGCACAGGACCCGCCTGCCGTTGGACAGCCACGTTTTTTTGGTGTTCGGAAAAATTACTTTTTCCAGCCGTTTTACCACGATTTCCAGGATGTATGCCATCGCCGCGCCCACGATCAGGGGCGAGGCCACTTTCCAGAGAAAAAGCACGGTCAGGATCAATTTGTCCACGTGGATCACGCACAGCGTCAGCAGCGCCGCCAGAAGCATGAGCCGCACCGGCTTGCGCTCACCGAACCATTTGCGAAGCGCGGAATCCCTTTGTTCCTGTTCCATTCCGCTTTTCTCCTTTCTCTTTGGATTTTTTTTCTTTCCGGCCGGATCATTATAACATATTGTTTTCCCTTTCGTCTATGAATATTTGTAAATTGTGGATAAATCCGGGACATACGGGTGAAAACGGCGGCATATACTGTATCTGTTTCCGTGAAAAACGGCCCGGCACGCCGCTTTCCGTTTTCCACACCGGCGGGAAAACCCGTTTGTGGATGATGTGGAAAACCGCCTTTTTCCCGTCCTCTGCGCGGAAACCTCCCCATTTTTTTCCTTTTTCTCTTTTCCAGCCTGATCTCCCCGCGCCTTTCCCCTTGATTTTTTCCGGAAAATATGAGAAAATATGGGAGCATGAAGCGGCGGCAAACCGCATAAAGGGGTCCGTCCCCTTTTTCTCCCCGCCTTTTCCTTTTTTTTTCGCAGTTTTCTCTGCGCGGAAAACGGCGCCGTTTTCAGGCTTTGCCGCGTTTATCCACTTTTCCACAGGGCCTACTACTACTACTATTAATTATAATTACTGCTACCACAGGAATGGGCGCGGACGCGCCCGGAAGGCGAGGCGATTTTATGCATTTTCGGGTACAGACGGATGAAATCAATTACGGGCTGGGCATGGTCACCCGGGCCATCAGCCCCCGTCCCGTCAAGCAGGTGTACGACGGCGTGCTCATCGAAACCACGGAAGACGGACTGCAGCTTACCTGCACGGACGGGGAAATGAGTATCAAGGCCCAGGTGAGCGCCCTGGTGGAAGAAGAGGGCTGCGCGCTGCTGCCCGCGCGCCTGTTTGCGGAAATGATGCGCAAGCAGCCGGCGGGGGAAGTGGACGTGCAGGTGGACGAAAGGATGCGCGCCCAGATCAGGAGCCGGGGCAGCAATACGTCCATCGCCTGCATGATGGCGGACGAATTCCCGGATATCCGGGACGTGAGCGGGGAATACAGCGTGATCCTGCCCTGCAAACGGCTGCGGGACGCGGTGAGCAAGGTGATTTTCGCCGTGTCCACGGACGAGAGCCGCAAGATCCTCACCGGGATCCTGATGGAGGTATACGCCGATGAAACGCTGCTGGTGGGGCTGGACGGGTTCCGCCTGGCGCTGCAGAAGATCAAGGAGCAGAACGTCATCGGCGGCGATAAGGATCATATCCACGCCGTGGCGCCGGGAAAGATCCTGGGCGAAGTGAGCAAAATGCTGCCGGACAGCGACGACGAAGCGAAGATCGTATTCAATTCTTCCCATATCATGTACGCATTCGGCACCGTGAAGGTGTACGCCACGCTGCTCACCGGCGAATTTATCGACTATCAGAAGATCCTGCCCTCCTCCTGGACCACCGAAGCTATGGTGGAAAGGGATTCCTTCTCCGACGCCATCGACCGCTGCTCCCTGATGGCCCGGGAAGGCAAGAATAACCTGATTTATCTGAAGCTGCTGCCGGAAGGCCGCCTGGAAATGACCGCCAACGCCGAGCGCGGCGACGTGCATGAGGAATTGGAGATCGGCTTTGAAGGCAGCGAGCTTTCCATCGCCTTTAATTCCCGGTATCTCACCGATATCATCCACAATATCGGCGACGACAGGATCCGCATGTGCTTCAACAGCAACGTGTCTCCCTGCATGATCAAGCCGGTGGAGGGCGACGAATTCACCTTCCTGGTGCTGCCGGTGCGGATATTCAACAGGTGAGGGTCCGCGCGCCTCTCACCGGGGAGGCGCGCTACTTTTTTCAATTTCTCGGCGGCCCTCCGCCGCCCCATTCGGCGCGGCTCCGGTACGGGTCCGCGCGCCTCTCACCGGGGAGGCGCGCCACTGTTCTATGTCTCCTGTGAGCCCTCCGGCGCCCCATTCGGGTCGCCTCCGGTGAGGGTCCGCGCGCTTTTTTGTCTCAATCACCTGGCGGCCGCTTTCCCGGTCCGTTCGGGTCGGGTACGGAAACGGGCGGATGATATCCGCCCCTACGAGAAAAATCCAATCCTGAATTCTGTGAGTTGAGCAAGAAAAATGTAAAAAAAGTACCCCCTTCCAAACGGTTTTCTTCGGAAGGGGATACGGGGGAAACCCATTCTTTGACCCTCAAAGAATGGGTTTCCCCTGCCTTAACCTCTTCAATTTTACCTGGCGACCGCTTTCCCGGTCTGTTCGGGTCAAGCGCGGAAACGGGCGGATGATATCCGCCCCTACGAGAAAGATTAAAACATGAATTATGTAAGCCGAGCAAGAAAAATGCAAAAAAATAAAACCCCCCTTCCAAACGGTTTTCTTCGGAAGGGGGTACGGGGGGAACCCATTCTTTGACCTTCAAAGAATGGGTTCCCCCCGCTTAATTATCCACTTCCACTTTCTCTCAATAATTCTCCGCCCGGATCTGGAAATACGCCTGGGGATGGGCGCAGACGGGGCAGATTTCCGGCGCTTCCTTGCCCACCACGATGTGGCCGCAGTTGGAGCATTGCCAGATTTTTTCGCCGTCCTTGGAGAACACCAGGCCGTCTTTTACGTTGGCCAGAAGTTTGCGATAGCGCTCCTCGTGCTCTTTTTCAATGGCGGCCACGCCGTCGAAGAGGGCGGCGATGTCCTCAAAGCCCTCTTCCCGGGCTTCCCTGGCGAACTGCACGTACATGTCCGTCCATTCGTGGTTTTCGCCTTCCGCGGCGGCCAGCAGGTTTTCTTCTGTGCTGCCGATGCCGCCCAGCAGCTTGAACCAGATCTTCGCGTGCTCCTTTTCATTGTCCGCCGTTTCCAGGAACAGATTGGCGATCTGCACAAAGCCGTCCTTCTTGGCTTTCGAGGCAAAATAGGTGTACTTGTTGCGGGCCTGGCTTTCGCCGGCGAATGCGGCCCACAGGTTCTTTTCCGTGCGGCTTCCCTTCAGATCCATGATGGCTTCCTCCTTATGCGCTTTATGCCGCTTGTATAATTCGCCCTTCGCGTCTGTTTTCCTGCAAGGATCGGCACAATAAAATTACAAATATTACCAATTTCAGCCGATTTGCATCGATCCTTGCGGCTTACTTGCCAATCAGCGGGGAAATATGGTATAAATAATATCCGGAGGCGATGAGAAATGAAACGGATGAGCGCACTGCTGCTGGCGTTGATCCTGGCGCTGCCGATGGCGGCGTATGCGGAAAAGGTGACGACCCTGCCGTCCGCGCTGCAGGTGAGCTATACGGTGGACGAGCATTTTATCAACAATAAAAAGAGCTTTGTGTATAAAGAGCACATCCGGACGTGCCAGGCGGCGGTGGACGCGGAGATCAACGGCATCGCGGACCGGTTCGAGGAGACCCAGACGGAGCTGCTGCAGCCGGACAAGAAGCAGAACGCCAAGCGCAACAGCCGCCTGGATATCCATATCGTCACCACGCGGTGTGGGGAAAAGTGCCTGAGCTTTCTGGTGCTGGCCCGGGATTCCTATTACCGGGCGCAGCGGTTTTCGCCCTTTGAGACCCGGGTGTACGATATGGAAACCGGGAAGCAGGTGACCCTGAAGGACCTGTTTGCCCCGGACAGCGGCGCATGGGACGCGCTGTCCGCCGCCGTGCGGGAGGGATTGACGGCGTACTTCCCCAAGGAAGAGCCGGACGCCGCGGCGCTGGACGCCCTGTGCAGCCGGGAGGGCATCGAAAACGCCGCGTTCACGCTGGGGCCGGTGTGCCTGACGCTGCATTACGAAGCCCGCGCCCTGTATCCGGACCGGCCCACCATGATGCGGGTGACGGTGCCCTACGGGAAGCTGGCGGAATATATGACGGAGGAAGGAAAAGCGCTGACGGACAATTCCATGTATAAGATGGTGGCGCTGACCTTCGACGACGGGCCGTCCTACACCAGCACCATCAAGATCATCAACGAGCTGCGCCACGCCGGGGCCCAGGCCACGTTTTTCCTGGTGGGCGACCGGATCGAGGAATACAAGGACGTGGTGATGCGGGAAAACGACGAAAATCATTCCCTCCAGAGCCATCACTACAAGCACGTGGACGCGGACAAATCCACGGTGGAGAGGGTGCAGAACTATACCAAGAAATTCTACGACACCCTGACGGACGCGGTGGGCTCCGCCCCCCTGATGCTGCGGGCCCCCTACGGTAATTTTACCATGTTCCGCAAGGCGAAGGTGAACCTGCCCTTCATCGAATGGGACGTGGACACCAAGGACTGGACGGGAAAATCCAAAAACGGCGTGCTCAGCGTGGTGAAGGAGCTGACGAAGGACGGCAGCATCATCCTGATGCACGATATCAAGGAAAAGACCCCGGAATCCGCCAAGGCCGTGATCGAATGGCTGCACCAGAACGGCTACCTGTGCGTTACCGTGGAGGATCTGTTTTATGTGAACGGCCGCCCCATGGAGCCCAACAAGGTCTATTACCGGGTGGATCCGTATACGGAAGAAGAATAATCGGAGGCTTGGGAGGAGAATCCTTCCGGCACGAAAAAAGGGAGGCTTGCCGGCCTCCCTTTTTCATAACTGTTTACGCCTCCTCTACCTGGCCGTCGTGCACTCGGAGCACGCAGGCGGGGCGGGCGCCGATGAAATCGTTCTGATCGGTACAGGTCAAAAGCGCCTGGGCGCGGCCGATCCGGGCGATGAGGCGGCGGCGGCGCTCCGGGTCCAGCTCGCTGAGCACATCGTCCAGCAGCAGCAGCGGCGGCTCGCCCTGGGCGTCCTCCAGGAGATCGAAGGCCGCCAGCTTCATGGACAGGGCGGCGGTGCGCATCTGGCCCTGGGAGCCGAAGGCGCGGATGAGCTGCCCGCAGAGGGTCAGCTCGATTTCGTCCCGGTGGGGGCCGAAGCAGGTGCTTTGCCTGCGCAGATCCTCGTCCCGGCTGATTTCCAGGCCCCGGCGCATGTCCTCCATGGGGTCCGCGGATTCGGCGAGCGCCCCGCGGTAGCGCATGGCGAAGCGCTCCTCCTCCCGGCCGCCGATGTACAGGTAATGCACCTGCGCCCGTTCGTTCAGCCGTTCACACACGTCCCGGCGCAGGCGCACCAGGGGCGCGGCGGCGGCGGCCAGCTGCTCGTCCCAGGCGGGAAGCTGGCGCAGATCCCCGCCTTTCAGCAGGGCGTTGCGCTGCTTCAGGGCGCTCATATACGTCTGCAGGGCGTAAAAATACGCCCGCTGCTGCTGGGAAAGCAGCATATCCAGGAACCGGCGGCGGGCCTGGGGCCCGTCCTTCACCAGGGCCAGGTCCTCCGGGGAAAAGATGACGCAGGTGGCGTGGCCCATCAGCTCGCCCATCCGCGGGGCGATTTTGCCGTTGACGTAGACGAGCTTGCGCCGTTTGGCGTTTTCAAACAGGCGAACGCCCACGTCGTGGGTACCGTCGGTGCGGCTGACGGTGAGCTGCACGGCGGCGGTTTCCTGGCCCTGGCGGATCATTTCCTTATCGTTGGCGGTACGGTGGCTGCGGCCCAGGCAGCACAGATGCACCGCTTCCAGCAGGTTGGTTTTTCCTGCGCCGTTTTCGCCCACCAGCACGGTGACGCCGGGGGGCGGCGAAAGCAGCAGCTGCCGATAGCCGCGGAAATCCCGCAGCCGGAGCCCGGTGATGCGCATGGGCCCGCCCCCTTTCCTTTCTCTGGCTCCAGTTTGCCACAACCGGGGCGGAATGTCAACCGCGGCGGGAAAAAGGCGCCTGTTTCACGTGAAACATTTCTTGTTGTGCTGGGGAGAAAAATCCGGTATAATGATGCCAGGGGGGCTTTCGCGGTACGGAGGGAGCACAGAATGAAGGAAAAGATCGCGGGCGTGATCGTCCGGCGGCGGATCGTGATTTTTATTGCGGCGGTGATCCTGGCGGCGGTCTGCGCGCCGCTGATCGCCCGCACCCGGGTGAATTATGATCTGACACGTTATTTGAGCAAGGATACCATGACCCGCAGGGCACTGACGGTGATGCAGGAGGAATTCGGCAGCACGGAGCAGCTGCGGGTGATGTTTCACGATCTGGACGCCGGAGCGCTGGCGGGATATACCGAACGGATGCAGGCGCTTCCCCAGGTGCAGCTGGCGGTGCACGATCCCCGGGAGGACGTGCGGGAGCGGGACGGGGTGATCTATCAGCAGGTGACGCTGACGCTGAACGAATGTGACGCCGCGGCGTTGGTGGAGGAACTGCGGGACATGTTCCCGGAGGAGGACTACGCGGTGGGCGGGTCCGTGGCGGCGCAGCTGGACGTGCAGAAAAGCCTGGGGTATGAGATCCCCCTGGCGCTGCTGCTGGCGGTGGCGGTGGTGATCGCGGTGCTTCTGCTCACCTCCCGGGCCTGGCTGGAGCCGGCGGTGATCATGGCGGTGCTGGTGCTGTCCATCCTGATCAATATGGGCACCAACCTGATTTTCCCCGACGTTTCCTTTATCACCTTCGCGGTGTGCGCCATATTGCAGCTTGCCCTGTCCATCGACTACGCTATCATGCTGCTCCACGCCTGGAACGACCGGGTCACCGCGGGGCAGGACGCGGAAAGCGCCATGGTGGACGCCCTGGCGGCGTCCTTCATGCCCATCGCGTCCAGCGCCATGACCACGGCGGCGGGGCTTCTGTCGCTGCTGTTCATGAGCTTCACCATCGGGTTCGATATCGGCCTGGTGCTCAGCAAGGGCATCCTGATCAGCATGCTTGGGGTGTTCCTGCTGATGCCGGCGCTGACGCTGTTCTGCCGGAAGGGCCTCCGGCGCACGGCCCATAAGCCCCTGCGGCTGGGCGGCGCGCGGCTGGCCCGGGGGATTTACCGGTTCCGGCGGCCCATCGCGGCGGTGCTGACGGTGGCGGCGGCAGCGGCGTTCTTCCTGCAGAACGCCAATACCTATACGTTTACCGAGCATAAATACAGCACGATGACGGAGACGGACCAGGTGGTTTCCCTGTTCGGCTCGGTGGACCCGCTGGTGCTGATGGTGCCGGGCGGGGACAGCGACGCGGATTATGACCGGCAGCGGGCGCTGACGGACGAACTGGAAAAGCTGACGGTGGACGGCCAACCGGCCCTGGACAGCATTTCCGCCATGGTCACCACCGGCGCGGACGCGCTGAAATATTACACCGCCGACGAGGCGGCGGCGCTGACCGGGCAAAGCCCGCTGGCGATCCGGGGGTTCTATCTGCTGAACGGCTACGGGGAGAAGGTGCGGGGGGATCGGCTGCTTCAGGACGCGGAAAAGCTGCTGCCCGACAACGCGCAGATCCGGGAGCTGGGCCAGGCCCTGAACGTGGCCCGGGCCGTGTTTTTGGGCAAAAACTATACCCGGATGCTGCTGATCATGCACTTTGCCTCCGGCGATCCCCAGGCGCCGGAAACCATCGAACGGATCATGGAGATCGGCCGGGCGCATTACGGAAACGACGTGTACCTTACCGGCATCCCCATGTCCGTGTACGACATCGCCGCCGCGTTCCGGGGGGATCTGCTGCGGGTGAACCTGATCACCCTGGCGGCGATTTTCCTGATCGTGGCGTTTTCCTTCCGGCGCGTCGGGCTGGCGGCGGTGCTGGTGTTTGTGATCGAGGGAGCCATCTGGATCGGCATGGCGGTGTCGAAGCTGAAAAACCAGCCCATCTTCTTCATGTGCTATCTGATCCTGGTGGCGATCCAGATGGGCGCCACCATCGACTATGCCATCCTCTTCACCCAGCAGTACCGCACGGAAAAGAAAAAAGGCGGCGAAGCGCGGCAGGCGCTGGCCGCGGCGTACGACCGGGCGCTGCCCACGGTGCTCACCTCCGGGATCATCCTGATCATGGCGGGATATGTGATCGGCCGGCTGTGCACGGTGTATTATATTTCGTCCATCGGCATGCTGCTGAGCCGGGGGGCCGCGGTGTCCGTGATCCTGGTGCTGACGCTGCTCCCCGCCCTGCTGACCGTCAGGGACGGCTTAAAAGAAAGAAGAAAATAAAAAAGCCTTTCCCGGAAAGAAAAAGGGGGAAAACCGTTCGGCCTGTATCGCAAAGCGGTTTTCCCCCTTGATATTTTTTGTCCCTTACTCCCGCACGGCGTCGTTTTCCCGGAAGAGCAGGGAGATGCACCACAGCCCCGCGGCCCCCACCAGGGTGTAGATGATCCGGCTGAAGAGAGCGCCCTGGCCCCCGAAAAAGTACGCCACCAGATCGAACTGGAACACCCCGATGAGCCCCCAGTTGACAGCCCCGATGATGGTGAGCAGCAGCGCAAGTTTATCGACCATAGGATTCATGCCTCCTTTTTCTTGTTCGCTTCCATTGTGCCCGGATCCGCGGCGGATTATGCGTCCGGGCGGTTCACCGCGACGATACGTCCGCTTTGGCTGCGGCGTTTTTGCCAGGACGCGGTCCGCCGGAGCCGCGGAGCAGCGCAAAAAAACAGCGCCGGCTGAAATACCGGCGCTGTTTCACGTGAAACATTTGATCGGGGCTTATTCCTCGTCCTCTTCGTCCATCTGCTCCATGAACAGATCGAAAACCGCCTGGGAAACCTCGTCGTCGTCCACGGAGACGTACATATCCTCGCCGGTTTCGGGGTCCTTTTCGATCTTCAGGATCAGCACTTCGCCTTCCTCATCGTCCGTTTCCTCGTCGTCCAGCACCATCAGCACCACGTACAGGTCCCCCTGGTATTCGATGGTGGTCAGGTATTCAAACTGGGTGGTGACGCCGTCCTCGTCGGTCAGCTCGATGATGCCTTCGGGCAGCTCTTCCTCGGGGATGTTGCCGTTGATGTCGTCCGTCATGGTTTTTTCCTCCGTCGTTATTCTGCGCCGCTGCGGTGGGCGCTGTCCAGATACTGCTGCAGGATCACCGCGGCGGCCACCTTGTCCACCACGCCCTTGCGGCCGTCCCGGCGCATGCCCCCCTCGATCAGCGCCTGGTGGGCCGATACCGTGGACAGCCGCTCGTCCTGGAACACCACTTCCAGCCCGGCTTCCCGCAGCTTTTCCGCAAAGGCCTGCACCTTTTCCGCCTGAAAGCCGATGCTGCCGTCCATGTTCCGGGGCAGGCCGCAGACCACAAGGTCCGCCTCCGTTTCCCGGCACAGCTGCTGCACGTGCTTCACATCCGGCGTATACCCCACCCGGGTATATACGCTGTGAGGGGTGGCGATCAGACGGGTCAGATCGCTGACGGCGACGCCGATGCGCCTGTCCCCCACATCCAGGGCCAGTACGCGCCCGCTCATCCGTTCAGCTTGTTTTCCACGTAATAGCGCACCAGCTCCTCCAGGATCTCGTCCCTTTCCAGGCGGCAGATCAGGCTGCGGGCGCCCTGGAAGCTGGTGATATAGGTGGGATCGCCGGTCAGCACGAACCCCACCAGCTGAGTGATGGGATCATAGCCCTTGCCCTGGAGCGCACGGTACACATGGGCCAGGATATCGGACGCCGTTTCTCTGCCCTCCGGCAGGGGCGGCATTTTCATGGTTTCAAATCGTTCGGTCAACGCGCTCCCCCCTTCCTTGATCATTATTATACACCATAACTATTCGGGCCGCAAGGCGAAAAAGCGACGGAAACGGAGGAAATCCTTAAGAATTGTGCATTCTATTCTTCCTGCCGCCCGGCGATGCGGAGCACCCGCGCCGCCCCCCGGAGGCAGACGAACGCCGGGATGGCCGCCATCATCCCCGCCAGCCCGCCGGCGATGCCCCCGAAGGTCAGAAGCAGCAGCACCGCCGCGGGGTGCAGCCCGGTGGCTCCGCCCATCAGCCGGGGCGAAAGAAAGCAGCCCTCGAATTGCTGCACCGCCGCGGTGATCCCCACCGCCCACAGCGCCGTGCCCAGCCCCATGGGCAGGGCGAAAAGCACGATGGGGATGCCGCCGATCAGCGGCCCCACATAGGGGATCCATTCGCAAAGGCCCATGATCAGCCCCAGGGCCAGCCAGGCGGGGATACCCGTCAGCAGCAGGCCGAAGGCGGTCAGCGCCCCCACCGCCAGCGCCACCAGCGTCTGCCCCCGGGCGTAGCCCCCCGCTTCCCGGCGCATTTCCTTCAGGGCGGTCAGCGCCTGTCTGCGGTATTTCAGCGGGATCCACAGCGACAGCCGGTAAGCGATCGTTTCCCGGTCCCGCAGCAGATAATAGGCCAGCACCGGGGTCAGAAAAGCCCGGCTCAGCCCCCGCAACCCGGCGGACACGGCGTTCATCAGAAGCGGCATGCTTTCCCCGATCCATCGGGACGCCCGGGACAGCCATTCGTCCGGCCCGTTTTCCCCGAAGCCCAGCAGCCGCGCCCATTCCCAGCGCTGCACCCTGGCCCAGAGCAGCCGCGCCTCGTCCAGCAGCCGGGGAGCCTGGTCGATCAGCAGCATGATCTGGCTGATCAGCGGGGGCGTCAGCAGCACGATCAGCCCCAGCACCCCCGCCGTCAGGGCGCCCACCGCCCCGAGGGCCGCGCCGCGGGGGGACAGACGCTTTTCCAGCCGCCGGCACAATGGCAGGGCAGCCGCGGCTGCCAGCAGAGACAGCAGCAGCTGCCCCGCCAGCGCGGTCAGAGGCCGGAAGAACAGGCCCAGCAGCACTGCCGCGGCGATCCCGGCGGCCCATTTTTCCCCGCAGCTCATTTTCCGCGGCGCGGGCAGCGCATCCATGGCTCCGGCCTCCTTTATCCGATCCGCCTCCGCCATTGTACGGCCTGGCGTTTCAGCCGCTTCCAGCAGAGCGCTTTCTTCATTTCTTTGTGCTTCATCCCGCACAGGAAGCCCGCCATGCCGGCCCAGAGCAGTTTGCTCACCGCGAATCCACCTCCTTCCGGGGGGAAAAAACGGTCACATGCCCCCCGCCGGCGCCGGGCCGCACCTGATAGGCGGTGGCGTACCAGCGCCCGTCGGTCAGGTCGTCCAGGGGCCCGCCGGAAATCTCCAGGGCGGCCACCCGCAGCGTCTCCCCGTTCATCAGCGCGTCCGTCACGATCCCCAGCCGCGTGCCTTCCGGATCGCTGACCCGGAACAGGCGGTAGTCCGCGTCCCGGGGCAGCCGTCCGGGCTTCCCCGTGGCGATCACCGACAGCCGCCCGATCAGCGCGATCTGATCCCGGCCCAGCCATCGGGGCCCCTGCAGGCCGCCCCGCATCACAATGCCCCGTAGGCTGCGGCCGTCCGCTGTCAGCACGCCGCGCATCACCGTGCCCCCCGTTATTCCGTTCAGCATCACCGGCAGGCCGATCATTTTCTTCAGCTCCGTCATTTTTCCTCACCCGGCTCTATTGTGCCCTTCGTCTGAAAACCCATGCCGGGAAAAGATTAGGAGACGAATGTTTATAATATGAAAGAAGAGGATCGTAAGGCTTTCGCCGAACGTTTTCTCCGCACTGTTTTCAGAAGGTTCGGAGTTCTGAAAAAAACTGAAAAAACCTTGATTTTTATGAAAAAAACTGTTGACAAGGGGCATCCTGATGTGGTAATCTAATCAGGCGCTCGCGAAGCGGGGGTACCGGAAGGGGCCGAAGCGAGGGGGGCGCGGGAATCTTGAAAACGATACAGAGTAAAGAGGAAAAACGACAGTTAATTCTGAAATGAGTTTTACTTGAGGATCGT
>JAILBG010000019.1:0-2944 GCA_024681215.1 Clostridiales bacterium | reverse complement strand
GGGCAGTCCATGCCGCGCAGCGGCATAGCCGCGAAGGATACCGCCGGGGTCATGCTTGCATGGACCCCCGGACGGTTCCTCGCGGCGTATTTCAGGGGCACGCCACCACACGAATACGAAACTGCGGGCGCTTGCATTTTAGGAAACCCGCGATCTTTCCGCAGATGCGGGTCCAGGGCGGTCACCGCCCTGGTCAGGGTCTGGGGCGGACAGCCCCAGCGTACTCCTTTCGTAACTTAAAGTGCTCTTTTCTTCCCGAACAATGATGAGGTGTAGTCATGACGAAAAGCAAGTTTTCATTGAGTATATTCGCGCTGCTGCAGGCCCTTGCGGCAATATCGGGGCTGGCCTTCCGTTTCAAAAGCGAACGGGACGAATGCGAGGCCCGGCTGCGGGAGATCTACGACGGCGCGGTGTTTTCCGCCCTGCGGCAGATGGAGGATATGCATTTGTCCCTGAGCAAGGCGCTGCTGTCTCAGGAGAACGGAGCGGAGAATCAGTACCTGAGCCAGGTGAGCGCCGGGGCGGGGCAGGTGCAGCGCAGCCTGTCGCTGCTGCCCCTGTCTCACACCGCCACCCAGCGGGCGATCAAATTCGCCAACCAGGCGGCGGATTACAGCGGCACGCTGCTGCGGGCCGGGGAGATCACCCCGGAGGACGCGGCGCGGCTGACCGGCCTGCTGAACGCCTGCGGGGAATATGCTTTTGCCCTTTCCCAGCACCGGGAAAGCCTGGCCCAGGAAGCGGAAAGCGGGAAAACGGCGTTTTATCCCGAAGGCAGCGAGCCGGAATCCGTTTCCTACGACAGCGCGGTGAGCTACCCCACCCTGATTTACGACGGGCCCTTTTCCGACGCCCGGCGGACCGGCCAGGCCCTGGCGCTGGGCACGAAGATCGTGAGCCAGGAGGAAGCCATCGTCCTTGCCCGGGATTTTGTGGGCGACCGGGTGAAGCGGGCCAGCGCGGGGGCGGCCATGGGCGGCAGCATCCCCTGCTGGGGCGTCACGCTGGACCTGGGGGATTTGACCCTCCAGGCGGCAGTGACCCGGCAGGGCGGAAAGATCCTGTGGATGGCCCCGGATCAGGGGGATTTTACGCAAGAAAAAAGCGTGGAGGAATGCCGGGAAAACGCCCTGCTGTTCCTTTCGGCGCGGGGCTTTGAGGGCATGCGCCCCACCTTTTTCCAGGTGTACCAGGGCGTGGCGGTGATTTCCTTCGCCGCATCCCAGGGCGATACCCTGCTGTACCCCGATCTGGTGAAGGTGCAGCTGCGCATGGACACCGCCCAGGTGGTGGGCCTGGAAGCCCGGAACTACTGGCAGAACCACGCCGCCCGGGGCCTGCTGAAGCCTGCCCTGACCGAAGAAGAGGCCCGGAAACTGGTGGGCCCGCGCCTGAACGTGCAGTCCGGCAGCCTCTGCCTGATCCCCACCGACGGCGGCGAAAAGCTCTGCTACGAATTCAAGGGCGAATTCGGCGGTCATACCTACCTGAGCTACATCAACGCCCTGGACGGACGGCAGGAAGAATTGCTCAAGGTCGTGGAAAGCGATACGGGGCTGGAAGCGGTGTAAGGGGGCCCCAAAAATCATGAGAATATCGTGATCCCACAGGCATGATACGCTTTGTTCGGACAAACTTTTCCTTGACAAATCCCTGTGAAATGGCGATAATGAAGCAAGTTACTGAAGGAAGGGATGATGACGGATGGGTCAGTTGACCATGGACAAGTTAGTGGCTCTGTGCAAGGTGCGGGGCTTTATTTTTCCGGGCAGCGAAATTTACGGCGGCCTGGCGAACAGCTGGGACTACGGTCCTTTAGGCGTGGAATTCAAGAACAACGTGAAAAAGGCGTGGCTCAAAAAGTTCGTGCAGGAAAGCAAGACCAACGTGGGACTGGACAGCGCCATTCTCATGAACCGCATGGTGTGGGTGGCATCCGGCCACGTGGGCACCTTCAACGATCCGCTGATGGACTGCCGCGCCTGCAAGGCCCGTTTCCGGGCGGACAAGCTGATCGAGGACTGGGGCAAGGAAAACGGCCAGGAGATCCAGGCCGACGGCTGGACCAACGAGCAGTATGAATCCTTCATCGCGGAGCACGATATCGTGTGCCCCACCTGCGGCAAGAAGGATTTCACGGGCATCCGCAAATTCAACCTCATGTTCAAGACCCACCAGGGCGTGACCGAGGACAGCGCCAACGAAATTTACCTGCGCCCCGAAACGGCCCAGGGCATTTTCGTGAACTTCAAAAACATCGTGCGCGCCACCCGCAGAAAGCTGCCCATGGGCGTGGCCCAGGTGGGCAAGTCCTTCCGCAACGAGATCACCCCCGGCAACTTCATCTTCCGCATCCGCGAATTCGAGCAGATGGAGCTGGAATTCTTCTGCAAGCCCGGCACCGATCTGGAATGGTTCGATTACTGGCGTTCCTTCTGCCGGGACTGGCTGCTGAAGCTGGGCATCCGGGAAGAAGCCCTGCGCCTGCGCGACCACAGCAAGGAAGAATTGGCCTTCTATTCCAAAGCCACCACGGACTTTGAATTCCTGTTCCCCTTCGGCTGGGGCGAGCTCTGGGGCATCGCGGACCGTACGGACTACGACCTGACCCAGCACCAGAACACCTCCGGCGAAAGCATGGAATACATCGACCCCGTGACCAACGAGCGCTACATCCCCTACGTGATCGAGCCCTCCCTGGGCGCGTACCGCGTGGCCCTGGCCTTCCTGTGCAATGCCTACGAGGAAGAAGAACTGTAGGGCGGCGACGTGCGCACAGTGCTGCACCTGCACCCGGCCCTGGCCCCCTACAAGGCCGCCGTGCTGCCCCTGCAGAAGAACAAGCTGGGCGGCCTGGCCAGCCAGATCCACGAGGACCTGAGCAAGTATTTCCTGGTGGACTACGATGAGACCGGCTCCATCGGCAAGCGCTACCGCCGCC
>JAILBG010000134.1:0-12188 GCA_024681215.1 Clostridiales bacterium | reverse complement strand
TGCTGGCCGCCGGGCTCACCGAGGCCATCGAGGTGGTGCCCGCGCTGTTCGACCGGCTGAGCATCACCGCCGATATGCGCGTCGCCGCCCTGGCCCTGGCCATCGGAAAAACCGCCGGCGCGCTGTTCGCCGGCCTGACGGGAGGCTGATAAAAATGGGCGTGCGCCTGTTCCCCCATCCGCTGGACCGCCTGCCCCGCCCCGGCTGCCGGGAAATCTGCCGCCCCCTTACGCCGACGCTTCCCCCCATCCGCAATGAAAGGAAGGATGCTCTGTGCAGCAATCCGGAAAAAAGCAAGCCCTGATCCGGGAATACGCCCAGCTGGTCCGCCGCCTGACCCCCAAATCCCAGCTGGGCCTGGGATGCCTGCGGGCGTTCTGGGTGGGCGGCGCGATCTGCCTGCTGGGCCAGTGGATCGCCGAGGCCGCCCAGCGCTGGCTGTCGCTGCCCCTGTCCGCCGCCCAGACGGCGGCTTCCATCGCCCTGGTATTCATGACCGCCCTGCTCACCGGCGTCGGGGTATTCGACCGCATCGCCCGTTACGCCGGCGCGGGCACCGTGGTGCCCATCACCGGCTTTGCCAACGCCATGGTGTCCCCAGCCATGGAATTCAAGCCGGAAGGCTGGGTGCTGGGCACCGGCGCCAGGCTCTTCACCATCGCGGGGCCGGTGCTGGTGTACGGCATCGCCTCCTCCGTGATCGTGGGCATCCTGTATTATTTCTTCCGCTGGTAAGGAGGCGTTCCATGCGCGCAGGCAGATCCACCCTCGTATTTGAGCACAGGCCCCGCATCCTTTCTTCCGCCGCCGTCACCGGGCCCAAGGAGGGCCGCGGGCCCCTGGGCAGGGATTTCGACCTGGTGCTGGACGACCCGGCTTACGGAGAGAAGAGCTTCGAGCAGGCGGAGAGAAAAATGTTCCAGACCGCCTGTGGGATCTGCCTGAAAAAGGCGAAGACGCCGGCGGAAAAAGTGCAGGCCCTGCTGGGAGGCGATCTGGAAAACCAGATCATGGCGGCGTCCCTGTCCGCCCGGGCGCTGGAGATCCCCTTCCTGGGGCTGTACGGCGCCTGCTCCACCATGGCGGAATCACTGATCCTGGGCAGCATCCTCACAGACGGCGGCTTTGCCGATCCCGTCCTGTGCGCCGCGGGCAGCCATTGCGCCACCGCCGAGCGCCAGTACCGCTTTCCCCTGGAATACGGCAATCAGCGCACCCCCGCCGCCCAGTGGACGGTCACGGGGGCGGGGGCGTGCCTTATGTCCCGGACCGGCCGCGGCCTTGCCCGGGCGGCCAGCGCCTGCGTGGGCCGGGTGGTGGATCTGGGGATCAGCGACGTGAACAACATGGGAGCGGCCATGGCCCCCGCCGCGGCGGACACGCTGCTGCGCTTCTTTTCCGATACCGGCACCGCCCCCGGGGATTACGACCGGGTGATTTCCGGGGACCTGGGGGGCGTGGGCTCCCATCTGCTCAAGGAACTGATGCGGAAGCAGGGGCATCCGCTGACGGACGAAATGTACCTGGACTGTGGCCTGTGCGTTTTCGACGGCCGCGACGACGTGCACGCCGGGGCCAGCGGCTGCGGCTGCTCCGCCACGGTGTTGAGCGCCCTGATCCTTCCCAGGCTGCATTCCGGAGAATGGAAGCGGGTGCTTTTCATGGCCACCGGCGCGCTGCTGTCCCCCACCAGCGCCCAGCAGGGGGAAACCATCCCCGGCGTGGCCCACGTGATCTGTCTGGAAGGAGAATGAAGGATGCTGACGTACCTGAAGGTTTTCCTCACGGGCGGCGCGCTGTGCGCCCTGGGCGAAGTGCTGATCCTGAAAACCAAGCTGACCCCCGCCCGGATCCTGGTTCTGTACATCACCGCCGGGGCCGCCCTGAGCGCCCTGGGGCTTTACGGGCCTCTGGCGCGCTTCGCCTCCGCCGGGGCCACGGTGCCGCTGACGGGCTTCGGGCACGCCCTGGCCCAGGGAGCCATTTCGGCGGTGCAGGAAACGGGATTGCTGGGGGCGTTCACCGGCGGGCTCGCCGCCACCGCCGGGGGCATCGCCGCCGCGGTGTTTTTCGGCTTCCTGGCGGCGGTTTTGTTCCGTCCGCGGCCCAAGGATTTTTGACGCGGCCCCTTCTTCCCCTTGTGAATCCCTCCCATATATGGTATACTGAGACGTAATCCATACAAAGTCGAGGGATGTTTATGAAAATGAAACCGATGATCCTGCTGCTCGCGCTGATCCTGGCGCTGCCCTCGTTCGCCGCTGCGGAGGGCGCGGCGGACATCACCGGCTATTCCCGCGCCGAAGGCCACCGCTACGTCCTGTTCGGATCTTATCCCACCGAGGAGGACGGCACGGTGAAGCCCATCCTCTGGCGGGTGCTGAAAGCCGGGAACGGCGAAGCCTGGCTGTTGAGCGAATACCTGCTCTTCGCCGCTCCCATCCACGGGGATTACCAGCATTACACCGGCTGGGAAAGCAGCGATCTTTACAAGTACTTGAATGAAGTTTTCATCAACGACGCCTTCTCCGCCGGGGAGCAGTCGGCCCTGCTGGTCCGCACGGAAGACAACGCCCGGGTGACGCTGATCACCTCCGATGAAATGAAGGACGCTTCCATCGGCTTTGCGTCCAATAACGACCGGCTCTGCGAGGGCACGCCCTACGCCAGCGTGGCGGTGGACCCTCCGATTTTTGAACTGCCCGCCCCCAACTTCTGGAAGGAACAGCGCAATCAGCCCCATCTGTTCAAGTATCAGAAGGGCGGCTTCAAATACAGCCCCTGGTGGAGCCGCACCCGTTCCGCCGATTATCCCCACGAGCACCGCCGGATCATGGACGAAGGCAAGATCGGCCGCATCTCCACCGGCAACAGCGATCTGGGGGTGCGCCCCACGGTGTATATCGATCTGTCCGTGCTGACCCTGGCGGGCGGCAGCGGCACGTTTGCCGATCCATGGGTGCTGAGCGCCGGGGCGGAGGAAGTCTCCGCCGCGCCCACCAAAGCCCCCGCCCCGGAAGCCACGGCGGAACCGGAGCCCGCGCCCGCCGAAGCGTTCCCTCCGTCCGCCGTGGAAGCGGACCCGCGCTTCCCCGCGCTCACGGCGGAAGGCTTCCTTCCGGAGGGCGAGGAGGAGTTTTATCTTGCGGATGAGGAAAACGGCCTGTGGCTGTACGCTTCCCAGACGCTGCGCATCGAGATCAACCGCCGCAGCGCACCCAACGCCAAAAAGGAAGAAACCGTCTGGTACGAGGCCCACATTTATTCCCGGGATCCCGGCCAGCTTTTCCGTCCCTATCATTACGACGAAAAGCTGATTACCGACTGGCATGAAAACAAATGGAAGTTCCCCGGCGAGATCGTGGCGGCGAATCATCTGGTATTCGCCATCAATTCCGACCATTTCATTTACCGCGTGGCCCGCACCCACGATCCCGACGGCGGCGGCTCCCTGGGCCTGGTGATCCGGAACGGGGAGATCCTCTTTGAAAAGCAGAAGAACCCCGCGTCCCAGGCCTATCCGCCCCTGGACATCATGGCGCTGTATCCCGACGGCTCCGTCCGGGTGTTCGTCACCAAGGATCAGACCGGGAAAGAAATCCTTGCTTCCGGCGCCACGGACACCCTGTCCTTCGGCCCCATCCTGGTGCAGGATGGCGAAATCTCGGTCCGTTCCAAACAGTTCGGGGAAACCTTCCAGCCCCGCACCGCCTTCGGCACCGCGGAGCCCGGCCATTACATCGCCGTCGTGGTGGAAGGCCGCAGCAGCGGCCACGGCCAGTCCTGCATCTGGCTGGCCCAGAAAATGCAGGAGCTGGGCTGCCTGAACGCCATCAATCTGGACGGCGGCGGCACGGCCGCCATGGTGCTGATGGGCGTTCAGATCAACAAAAGCGGCAATTTCGGCGGCCAGAACCACCGTCTGGTCAACGAGGTGCTGGGCATCGGATATTCCGAAAAAGTGCAGCCCGCAGACTGACATTTTTCCGCCCCGGCCATCCCCCGCACGGTTTTGCGCGCGGGGGTTTTAAAATACCGTGAAAAATCGCAAAATATTCAGAAAAAGCCTAAAACAATGAGTATGAGACACTGCAAGTCCGTATTTTGACCTTCTTTGATCTTTCAGGTATACTATGGGCGTAAGGTGGGAAGAATGAAGCCTGACGGATGAAAAATCAAAGCTAAGCGGGGCCGCGCCCCGGGATCAAAGGAGGATGAATGTTATGTATACCATGATGCCTTACCGCAATCACCGCGATATGACCGCGCGCCGCACGCCTTCCCTGTTTGACGACCGTTTCTTCCGTTCGTTCTTCGATATGAACGACTGGATGGGCAACGTGGGCTTCCGGGTGGATATCCACGACAATGAGAAGGATTACACCATCGAAGCCGAGCTGCCCGGCGTCACCGAGGATCAGATCAATCTGAGCGTGGAAAACGACACCCTCACCATCTCCGCCGACATGCAGTCCGAGCGCAGCGACGAAAAGGCCTATTACAGCGAACGCCGGGTGGGCCACGTGAGCCGTTCCTTCAACCTGGAGGGCATCGACCAGGACCGCATCAGCGCCGACTATAAGAACGGCATCCTGTACGTCACCCTGCCCAAGCTGGAGCCCGTCAAGGCGCCCGGCGCCCGCCGCATCGCCATCGGCCGTGGGACGGCGGAGGAGACGAAGGAACAGTAAAGAATAACGGCGAATCTGCGGGAGGCCGGCCGTGACGAAAGAGCGGCCTCCCTCACCCCAAACGAAAACCGCGCAGCTTCAGCCGCTGCGCGGTTTTTCTTTGCCTTGGAATATCCAGCCGGGACAGATCCAGGGCGTTCCGGGCCTTATCCCAGCGTCACATCCAGGATCATCATCACCACAAAGCCCATGGCGAAGGCGACCGTGCCCACATTGGAATGCTTTCCCTCCGACATTTCGGGGATCAGCTCCTCCACCACCACATACATCATGGCCCCGGCGGCGAAGGCCAGGAAATAGGGCATCACCGGCGTTACCAGCCCCGCGGCCAGCAGCGTAAGGACTGCCGCGGCCGGCTCCACCGCGCCGGAAAGCACCCCCATCAGGAAGGTCCTGCCCCTGGGCATGCCCTCCGCCAGCAGCGGCATGGAAACGATGGCTCCCTCCGGGAAGTTCTGAATGGCGATGCCGATGGCCAGCGCCAGGGCGCCGGCGGCGCTGATGCCCGCCCCGCCTGATAGGAAGCCGGCGTACACCACGCCCACCGCCATGCCCTCGGGGATGTTGTGCAGCGTGACGGCCAGGATCAGCTTGGTGGTGCGCCTGAGCCTGCTCTGCGGCCCTTCATGCTGCTTATCCATGTGCATATGCGGGGTCAGCATATCCAGCGCCAGCAGGAAGCCCATGCCGATGAGAAAGCCCACGGCCGCGGGCAGGAAAGCCAGCGATCCCAGAGGAGCGCTGCTTTCCAGGGCGGGCTGCAGAAGGCTCCAGAAGGAGGCCGCCACCATGACCCCTGCCGCAAAGCCGGTCAGGGCCTTCTGCACGCCGGCGGAAACATGCTGTTTCAGGAAGAACACCATGGCCGCCCCCAAGCCGGTGCCCAGGAAGGGGATCAGGATGCCCCAAATAGTCTGCGCGTCCACGGCTCATTCCTCCGTTTTCAGCGCCGCCACCATGTCGATGTACCGGTTCTTCCGGGCCACCATCAGCCCCACCAGCAGGGAAACGCCGAAGGTCAGGAAAACGCTGATGAACCAGGTGGCCGGGCCCAGCACCAGTTTCAGCTCGTATTCGGAGGCCAGGGCTGTGAGCAGGTATTGCAGCACGCCCACGCCCATGGGCACGCCGATCAGAATGCCGATCACCGTCAGCCACAAATTCTGGCTGATCAGCAGCCGCCCGATCTTGCCGTCCTTGAAGCCCACCACTTTCAGGGTGGCCATTTCCCGGTAGCGCTCGGTGTAGCTCATGACGCCCAGGTTGTAAAGCACCACGATGCCCAGGATCACCGCCGCCAGCACCAGCAGCCAGATCATCTTGTTCATCAGGTCCATGAAGGTATCGAAGGAATCCATGATGGACTGCTTGCTCTGCTTGTTCAGGATGCGGCCGTCCTCCGGGATGTCCGTTTCGTCGGTGAACACGGAGGATACAGTATAGGCAATGCCTGTCTGATCGGCGAAGGCCGCCGTCATGAACACGCCCTCAGTCATGGAATCCAATACCCCCGCCACGGGCACGGCATAATGCTCGTCGCTGTCATAGGGAGAGAAATGCAGCGTATCCCCGATTTTGAGGTGATGATCCCGGGCGATCCGGGCGCAGATATACGCGCCTTCGTCCGTCAGAGGTACAATGCGCATATCGGTATCTGCGAAACACACCTTGTCGCGGGTGACGGAGTAGATTTCCAGGGAATACCCTTTGTCGCCGATCTGGATAGCGCGGGAGGCGGCCCAGTCGCCGCCCAGCTGCTCCGCCAGGGCTTTGCCCTCCTCCAGGGTCATGCTGTCGCCGTCCAGGTTGACCCGCGTAGTGTAATTGATGGCCTTTTCATAGAACACGTCCAGGAAGGCGTTCATGGTGTCCTGCATGCCCAGGCCGCCCACCAGCAGCACCATGCAGCCCACGATGCCGAACAGCGTCATCAGGCTCCGGGCTTTGTGGCGCACGCAGTCCCTCAGGTTCCATTTGGTGCCGAAGCCCAGAGCCTTGAACCGTTTCGTTTCTTCAAACCGCAGATGCTTCATGCGCTTGGGCGTATAAGGCCGCAGGGCGTCCGCCGCCGTACCGGAAAGCATCTTCCGGACGGACAGGAAGCCGATCAGCGTCAGGAACGCATTGATCCCGATCAGCACGAACCAGGTGAACCGCGGCGCGTGCAGGGCCCAGGAGGGCATGTCGATATAGGTGGCCATGGCGCCGTCCGGGTTCATGATGAACCAGCCCAGCCAGTATCCGATGCCGACGCCCAGCAAGGTGCCCATCAGCCCGATGATCAGCGCATAGGCGGAATAATGGATCAGGATGCGCCGGTCCTTGAAGCCCAGGGCCTTGAAGGTGCCGATCTGGGTTTTTTCGCTGGCGGTGATGCGGTGCATGGTGGTCACCATGGTCAGGATGGCGATGGCCAGGAACAAAACCGGCAGGATGGACGCCATGGTTTTGCCTTCGTTCACCTCGCCCATCGCTTCGGACCAGGACACGGTTTCGTCTTTGGACAGGATCAGCCGGGTGCTGCCCAGGGCCCTGTCCGCCTGCTCCACGAAAGCGGCCTTGTCCAAAGCGGATTTCACGTTGATCTGATGATACATCGAGCCGATCATCATTTTGTACAGGGACGGGACGGCGTGTTCCAGCATCGCCGGGGAAATGTACACGTAGCCGTAGGAGGAATAATCCGGCATCATCTGGGTGGTGTCCGGCAGGCAGATCAGGTATTCGCTGGATTTCACCAGGCCCCTGACCGTGCCCTGGACCGTGATGCTCTGATAGGTCAGCGTCATCTGGTCGCCCAGGCTGATCCCGTTGGCGGCGGCGTAGGAATCGGACAGCCAGAAGCCGTCCGGGGACGCCGCGTCGTAAGGCTCGCCCGCCATCAGCAGGATGCCGGACACGTTCATATTTTCGCTCACCGTCAGGGCCAGGGTGTCCGTATCGTCCTTCACCGCCACGTTCAGGGAAAGGAAGCGGGTGGCGTCCTCCACGCCGGGGATGGCCTTCACGGTCTCCAGGTCCTTTTCCGTGAAGCCTTTGTCGTTATAAATGCGGAAATCGGCAAAGCCCGTGGCGTCGTAGATCTCCCTGGTGTTCACCTCCAGGGAATACCATTCCACATTGAAGCCCAGGAACACGCCCACCCCCAGGGCCACCATGATGACCATGGAGATGAACTGCGCTTTGTATTGCCACAGCGTCCGGAACAGTTTTTTCAGCAGCATCACCAGTCCACCTCTTCCACGGACAAAGGATGATCCTGGTTTTCGCAGGCTTTGATCCTGCCGTTCTTCACCCGGATCACGGTATCCGCCATTTTTGCGATATTCTGGTTATGGGTCACGATGATGATGGTTTTTCCCATGTCCCGGGCCATGGAAAGCAGGAGCTTGAGCACCATGACGCCGGTCTGGGAATCCAGGGCGCCGGTGGGCTCGTCGCACAGCAGGATGTGCGGGTTCTTCGCCAGCGCCCGGGCAATGGACACCCGCTGCTGCTCGCCGCCGGAAAGCTCGGAGGGGAATTGGTGGATGTGGTCGGCAAGCCCCACGGCTTTCAGCATGTCGTGGCTGCTCAGGGGATTCGGCGCGATCTCCTTCACCAGCGCCACGTTCTCGATCACGGTGAGCGTCGGGATCAGATTATAGCTCTGGAATACAAAGCCGACGGACGCCGCGCGGTATTCCGCCAGTTCGTTGGGCGTCAGGGTGGAAATATCCTTTCCGTTCACCAGGATGGTGCCCTCCGTGGGGCTGTCCAGCCCGCCCAGCAGGTTCAGCAGCGTGCTCTTCCCCGCGCCGCTGGGCCCCAGCACCACGATGAATTTGCCTTCCTCCAGACTCAGGCTCACGTGATCCAGCGCCCGCTGCTCATGCTCGCCGTTCCTGTATACCCTGGATACGTCCTTGAATTCCACGATCGCCATGATGTTTTCTCTCCTTTGCCTTGGTTGAAATCAGAATATGATGCCGCGTCGCTCAGGCGGCCCGTTCACGGGGCCGTCTTTTCCGTACAGCCGGATCTGAGGAGCCTGCGGTATTCGCTGGGGGTGCAGCCCTCCGTTTTCCGGAAGATGTGTGAAAAATGGGAGGAGGAAACGAATCCGGCCGCCTCCCCCACCTGGGATACGCTTAGATCGGTCTGCGCAAGCAGCGCCTTCGCCTTTGCGCAGCGGAGCTGATGGTGAAAGCTCAGCGGCGTCATGCCCGTATGGCGCTTGAAGGTGCGCAGCAGATAGCTCCCGTTCACGTACAGCGCCTTGGCCATTTCCTCCAGGGAAAACTTTTCTTCGCTGTGGGCTTCCATGTAGGCCTTCGCCGCCTCGGACAGCGCCTTGCCGCTGGTTTGCTTTTCGCTCATGCCCGCCTCCCCCTTTCCCGATTGTATGCGGCGTCAGGAATTAGTCATTCCTAACCGCTGGTCAATATTAGCATATTCTAACCGCTTTGTCACGCATTTTTGAAAAATGTCAATATCAGACAATTAGAATATGCGAACTGGTCAATATCAGGATAGCGGACAGCCGGGGCGATATGCTATCATACCCTCCGGGTTAGCAATAGCTAACGCATCCCCGTTCCCGCATGCACGGGGAAGAAAGGATGGCGCGGGATGAAGAGAGGAAGGCTCGCCGTAAAGCTGCTGTGCAGCCTGATGATCCTGCTGCTGGTGCTGCCCTTAGGCGCTGCGGCGGAGGAAAGCGCCTCCACCCGCTGGGCGGACGCGGCGGACGATATCGACCGCTTTCTGGACGCGGCTTTTGAAAGCTATCTGGACGGCGACGCGAAAGCGGCATACGACAGCGTGAGCAACGCCTATTTCCGGGTGTATGAAACCACGGGTTTTGAACGGCAGACCATGAGCTACGTTTCCGGCAACCGCAAAAACGCGGTGGAGATGCAGTTTTCCGCCTGCAAAGCCGCGGTGAAAAAGGAAAATACCGATCAGGAAACCATCGTTTCCGTCCGCAGCGCGCTGCAGAAGCTGAAGGCCATGATCCGGGAGGACGGCAACAAGCTGGCTGCGCTGCAGGGCGGCGTACAGAGCGAAACCAAGTATTTCAAACGGGGCGAGCCGGTGTCCTCCGATCCCTACCCCGAATATTCCGCCGATCCCGGCGCGGCGCAGAAGTACGCCAGCTGGTACGAGGCGGCGACGCTGGTGAAGGAGCTGCTGGACACCGCCTATATGGGCTATCTGGATAAAGACTTCGACGCCGCGCTGGACAACCTGAACACGGCTTTCTATTCCGTATATGAGGAATCCGGCCTGAGCCATAAAATCTATACCGATCTTTCGCTGAAAGACCGGCAGAAAATGGACGGGTATTTCTCCGATCTGCGCGCCCTGGTCGCCTCCGGATCCACGAAATATCAGAAGAACAAATACCGCACCACCACCGACGGGGCCAAAAACCTGATCCTGAAGCAGGCCAAAGCCCTGGACACCCAGGCGGCGGAAGCCAAGGCCGCCCTGGCCGGGGAAGCCGAGGAAGCCGCCGCGGCGGCGCAGGAGGAAACCGGGCGGTCCGATCCCCGGCTGCTGACATTCCTGGGGGCCTTCGGCATCATCGTGCGGGAAGGGCTGGAGGCCATCCTAGTGATCGCCGCCATCATTGCCTACCTCACCAAGAGCGGCAACGGAAAGAGCCTGAAAAGCGTGTACATCGGCGCGGCCTGCGGCGTATTTGCCAGCATTGTCGCCGCCGCGGTGCTGAGCGTGGCCAAGCAGGCGTTCGTGGGCGCGGGGCTGGCCCAGGAGGTCATCGAGGGCGTCACCGCCCTGATCGCCGTGTGCGTGCTGTTCTATGTGAGCAACTGGATGATCTCCAAGGCGGAGGCCGCCTCCTGGACCCGGTACATCGACGGCAAGGTGCATTCCTCCGTGGCCCGGGGCAGCGCCTTCACGCTGGCGTTCACCGCATTCCTCTCCGTATTCCGGGAAGGCGCGGAGGTGGTGCTGTTCTACCAGCCGATGCTTTCTGAGGGCAATCCTGGCATGGTGCTGGCGGGCTTCGGCGCAGGCTGCGTGCTGCTGGTGTTCGTATACCTGGCCATTACGAAGCTGTCCATCCGGCTTCCCATCAAGGCCTTCTTCACCGCCACGTCCATCCTGATGGCCGTGATGTGCGTCTCCTTCCTGGGCAGCGGCATCAAGGAGCTGGCCGAGGGCAACGTATTCGACCTGGCGCTTAGGGTGCCCGGCGTGCCGGAAAACGACGTTATCCAGATTTTCGGCATCTATCCCTGGCTGGAAACCCTGCTGCCCCAGCTGATTCTTTCCATCGTCCTGCTGGTCACGTTCCTGATCGCGCACTACCGCGGCAAGATGGACGCCTTGAGGGCGCAGTATTCCAAATAACGTGGGTACCCCCGCGGAGCTGCCCCGCGCAGCCCGCGACGGATATACAACCAAATCAACATTTTGAGGAGGAATTTACCATGAAAAAGTTTCTTGCCCTGCTGCTGGCCGCTTTGATGCTGATGAGCCTGTCCGCTTTCGGCTTTGCCGAAGAAGAAGCGGGCTTCGATGAATACGTGCTGGGCGTGGAAGGCGAACAGGAAATCGGCTTCATGACCATGGCGATGGTGTACTTCCAGCCCGTGGACATGGCGCCCGCCGAGAACGCCACCCCCAAGGAAGGCTCCGACCTGCACATCGAAGTGGACCTCACCGCCAACGAGAACCCCTACGGCTTCCCCGTGGACGGCTGGGTGCCCTACCTGAGCATTGATTTCGTCATCAAGGATCTGGACGGCAAGGAAGTGTATTCCGGCTCCATGATGCCCATGGCCGCCTCTGATGGCCCCCACTACGGCAACAACATTCCTCTGGCCGAGGGCGAATACACCATCACCCTGTACATCAAGAGCCCCGCGGAGAACGGCTATCTGCTGCACGTGGACGCCGAGACCGGCGTGGAAGCCGATTCCTTCTGGACCGAGCCCCTGGAAGCGACCTGGACCGGCTGGAAGTTCGTCAAGGAATGGTAATCCCCGCCAACAAAGGATAAAAAACCTCAAATTGCTGGTGCAACCTCCGCGGGGGAGGGGGCACCAGCAGTCTGCATGTTTAAACGGGAGGAAAAACGGTGCTCAAATATCTGTGGATGGTGACCCAGGACCTGTTCCTGGCCGTGACCTATGTGACCTGGATCCACGCCGTGCTGGGCAGGCTGTATGGCCGCCGGGGACGGGTGATCCATGGCGCCGCCCTGGGGGCGGGCGTGCTGGCCTCCGTCGCTCTGGCGATTGTGAAATTCAACACCAGGCTCATCGTATCCAGCCATTGGAACCATTATCTGTACGCCGTCATCATGGCGCTGACGCTGGTATTTTTCATCCTGTCCCTGATCCTGGGCCGCAGGGAAAACGCGCGGCTGGGGGCCGGGGGCGCGGTGCTGACCATAAGCGGGGCGGCCCTGTCCGCCGTGCTGATCTTTTATAGCCTGCCCGGGGTGCTGCTGTATCCCTTCAGCTTCAACACCATGGGCAACGG
>JAILBG010000095.1:0-26535 GCA_024681215.1 Clostridiales bacterium | reverse complement strand
ACAGGATCAGCCCGGCAAAGACGGTAAACCTTCCGGTGAACAGGAAAGAGTTCAGGAACAGGTTCTCCGTCGGATCAAAATAATGAAAGATGCCGCCCAGCAGCAGGAAACCGATAAACAGCGCGGTGTTCCGCCGGGTGGTCCGGTGTTCCATTTTCGCTCCCTCCTTCCGGCTTTATTATAAAACGTCGGGGCCCGAATGTACATCACCTGTTTGTACCATCTTTTTTCCCGGCGCGCATCCGGGCAGGCGAACCCAAAAAACATGAAAAAAACCGATCCTTCCTCCCCAAAAATGGTACGAATAGGTGATATACACCCTCGAACCGGTTCCCTATAATTGTAATTGGATACAAAGCATGAAAACCATACGGGGGGCCCGGAAAAGGAGGAAGAGGGAAATGAGGAGGATGCTGAAATGCCTGCTGGCGGCGCTGTGTATTGCTATGGTGCTGATGCTGCCGGCGGCACAGGCGGAAGACGGTACGGCATGGATGGACGAACTCTGTCCGGTGGGAGAGGGCGGATTCCACTTTTTTGAATGGGAGGACATACAGCGGGAGGACTGTACCCATGGCGCCATTACGGCCGTTTACTGCAGATATTGCGGGAAAAGGCACACAGCTTATGATCCTGCGCCCGGCCATCAATGGGACGAAGGCAAGGTAACGAAGGAACCGACCTGCACCGAAGCGGGCGAACGCACGTATACCTGCACCCGCCTGATCACGAACATAGGGTGCGGCGCGACATACACAGAAACCATTCCCGCCCTGGGGCACGACCCGGAAACCATATCCGGCAAAGCGGCCACCTGCACGGAAAGCGGGCTGACCGAGGGAAGCAGGTGCAAGCGCTGCGGCGGGACAGTCAAAGCCCAGGAAACGATCCCGGCCCTGGGCCACAGCTGGGACGGCGGCAAAGTGACCAAGGAGCCCACCTGCACCGCCGCCGGCGAAAAAACCTATACCTGCACCCGCTGCGGGGCCACGAGGAAAGACTCTGTCCCCGTCCTGGGCCACGCGGAGCAGGCCGTTTCCGGCAGGGCGGCCACATGCACCGAAGCCGGCCTCACCGAAGGGAGCAAATGCTCCCGCTGCGGGGCCACCCTGAAAGCCCAGGAATCCATCCCGGCCCTGGGCCATGCGCCCCAGGCCGTTTCCGGCAGGGCGGCCACATGCACCGAAGCCGGCCTTTCCGAAGGCAGCAAATGCTCCCGCTGCGGGGCCACCCTGAAAGCCCAGGAATCCATCCCCGCCCTGGGCCACGACTGGGACGGCGGCAAAGTGACCAAGGAAGCCACGGTGGACGCCGAGGGCGTCAGGACCTATACCTGCAAGCGCAATTCCAGCCACACCAAAACCGAATCCATCCCCAGGCTGGCCCCCGCGCCGGTGACGAACCCGCCGGTGACCAATCCGCCGCCCGTCACCGATCCCCCCGCCCATACCCATAAATGGGGCGATTGGTTCGTGGAGGAGAAGGGCACCTGCGTGAAGAAGGCGCTGCTGCGCCGGGTCTGTGCCTGCGGGGCGGAGGAATATCAATACGGCGGTTACGGCGATCACAACTGGGGCGAGTGGCACACCGTGAAGGAGCCCACCCGCACCCAGCCCGGCACGGAGGAGCGCATCTGCAAGATCGAAAGCAGCCACCGGGAGGAACGGGAGATCCCGCCCACCGGCGGCGCGAACACCGTCAGCAGCCGCGAGGTGGAGGAAGGCTCGGGCAAGGATCTGCCCGGCGCTTACGTGCAGCTGCGGAACGAGGCCGGCAGCGTGATCGACGAATGGACTTCCAGCGGCGCCGCCCGCATCATCGAAGGGCTGGAAGACGGCACGTACACCGTGGAGGAAACGTCCGCGCCGGAGGGGTATTCCGCCCCGGCCGCCTTCTCCTTCACCGTGGGGGAAACCGTTTCCTCCACCGGCCCCATCGGGCAAAGCGGCGATCTGCTGCTCATCAATTCCAAAAAGCCCGCCAAAGCCGAGCTGACCATCTTCCTGGAGGCGCGGGCTAAAAACCCGGACGAGCCTAAAACCGAATTCCACATGTACGAGAAATATAAATTCCATGGCTATGTGGAAAACACCGGCGACGTGCCGCTGGAGCTGTACGACTGCGACATGATCGTTTCCAACGGCTGGCAATCGCTGGGCCACACGTGCGACCATAAACGCTACCTGCTGGAGCCCGGCGAAAAAGTGGAAAGATGGAATGGGGTTTGGTTCATTGATCTGGGCGGCACGATCGATTCAACCACCGCCACCCCCGGCACGGAGACTGCCGAGCTTTACGGCACCGTCACCTACAGCGTGCAGGTGCCCGGCTATAAGCCCGGCACCGACGAAGTGCTGTGCACCGCCGCGGCGAGCAGCACCATCGGCGTGCTGAAGGACGACGGCCCCCACCCCGCCCTGTACGTGGAATGTAGCTGGGAACCGGACGCGGGCGAGGGCAAGCGGTATGTGGACGCGACCGTTCCCGTCCGGTTCAAGGTTACAAATACCGGCGATTGCACGCTTTATCGGCCTGCTTACCTTGGTAAGGCAACGGACATTGTCTTTCCCAACGTAGTAACCGACATACCGAAGATGGGAGAGACTGTTGCCATCATCGAGCCGGGCGAAAGCTGGGCATATACAAGCCATAAAATAGTTACTGAGATTTTTGTTGAAAAAGGACGCCTTGACTATCAGGGCTTGGACTACGCATGCTATAAGGATGCGGAAGGCAAATACCCGGTTGTGACATCCAACAAATTTCCCATCAACATCCCCCTCACCTATCCCGACGGCGTCATCCCCGAGGAGGACAAGCCCGGGATCAAGCTGACGGGATTCCAGTTGACGCCGGAAAAGGAAGCGTATGTGGACACGCACTACTTGATTGACGATAACTACATTGAATGCGACTTTATTGTAACCAATACAGGCAATGTTCCTCTGCGGCTCAGGTTGAATCCAAAATATGGTACTTGCAGCTATAAAGAGGCAATATGGGGATATGGTGTTGTTCTCAATCCAGGTGAATCCTGGGACTATGGATATGGCGGTGATCGCACTTACTACTATATTGGTGACTGGGATGGTTACATACCGCCCGATGCTGCGGACTCGCCTTACATTGGAACCTATTCCGTCAGTTTCAAGGTCTATGGCTACGCTGTGGACGATGAGGATCGCACCACTCCCATCTGCGAGGACGGCCCCGTAACCTTCACCCACAACATCGTCAAGCCCGGCGGCGAAACCGGCCCCGAGCTGGGGGACAGCCAGATGACGGTCTTAGCAGAAGAGATGGTTCATACGCACGCTGATCCGGCAGGATATCAGCTGGGAGAAGACTGGGGAGCCTGGGTTTCCACGCACAACACAGGACCCGTGACAATAAGCAATGATACTCTGCATATTGACTTTACAGCAGCAGACGAGCATATGAACAGTATTGCCGACGCGACAGACGGTATAACCTGGATGGAATGGAAAAACGCAGAAACGATACCGGACGCCGGTCATTGGTATTTCCTTTATGGAACGATCACAGAAGAAGATGTTGCGCGTGGTTATATTGAAGTGATCGGACATGTCATCTGGACCGATCCCGATACCGGAACCGAACGGATCGCGTATTCCAACCTCCTGCATCTGCCCGTAATCTCCAAGACCGGCCTGGTCCTGACGAAGGGCGCTTCCGACCCCGAAAACGGCGAATACTTCCTGGAGGGCGAGCCGATCAAATGGTCGCTGGACGTGACCAACAACAGCAAGGAAGACGTGACCGACATCACCGTGAACGACCTCGGGGTGAACGTGGGGGCGTTTGCGAAGCTCGCCGCCGGGGAAACCCAGCCGGTGACCGTGCCGGACCATACGGTGACGGCGTATGAGGCGGAGGTGGTCGGGTATGTGACCAACTACGCCACCGCCACCGGCAAGGACTTGGCGGGCATCGAGCATACCTGGCCCTCCAACCCGGCCAAGGCGCTGACCAAGCCGGAGATCCCGCCCGTGGGCCCGGGCGGCGGGACTGACCCGCTGGGGCCGATCTACGGCGTGCACCCGGCGGTGTCCATCCAGAAAACCGATCCCGCCGGCCCGCCGGACGGCGTGAGCTACAAGGAGGGCGAGGAGGCCGTATTCGCCATCACCGTCGTGAACACCGGCGATTGCGTCCTCAAGGATCTGCGGCTGTACGATTCGCTGGCCGGCTTCGCCCCCATCGCCACGCTGGACGCCCTGGCGCCCGCGGAATCCCACGTGTTTGAATACCGGTACACCGTCACCGGGCCCAACGCGGACCACGGCTTCGCCATCAACAGCGCCACGCTGACCTATACCTTCCTGGACGGCATCCCCGGCACCCCCATGCCCAGCAACAAGTGCAAGATCCTCTGCGGCGACAACCCCGACGTCACCGGCGGCGGCATCCCGGCCTTTGACCCGGACATCCTGCATCCCGACGGCCCCGGCCTGACCCCCGTCACCGGCCCGGACGGCACGCCCATCACCGGCCCCGGCGGCACGCCCATCTACGCCCCCACCGGCACCACCCCGGTGCTGGACCCCGACGGCCATCCCGTCACCTTCCCCGGCGGCATATTCCCCGGCCCGGACGGCATGCCCATCGTCATTCCCGCGGGCTGCCCCGTGCTTCTGCTGCCGGACGGCACCCACTGCATCATCACCCCCTACGGGCCCATCCTGTGCGATGAAGACGGCAATCCCATCCTGGATGCGGACGGCCATCTGATCTTCCTGGATTGGAGCGATCTGGACGTGAGCTGCCAGCTTCGGCTGGATGCCCTGGGCGACGGCGAAGGGCGCTATACCCTGCACGCCTGCGCCGCCCACGCGGCCCTGGCCCTCGCCGCCGAAGACGCCGTGCTGAACGGCGATTCGGCATCGCCCATCTGGCGCGCCGAGCTGAATAACCTGTACGAGCTGCTCTTTACCGCCGCTTCCGACGAGGCCAAGGCCGATCTGCTCTGGGAGCGGGAACAGTATCTGGCCTACGTGGACGCCCTGGAGGCCTTCGCGGGCGAGGAAGCCGCCGCCGAGGCGCTGCGGCTGAAGGTGGCGGAACTGTGCTGCATGATCCACACCTTCCCCGACGCCCTGCCCGGCAGCCTGGCCGGCAGCTACGCCCAGATGCTGGGCGCGGCGGAGGCCGACGCCAGCAGCCGGGAGATCGGCCCCATGACCGGCAGCGACGCCCCCGTCACCGAGACCTACGCGGGCTTCGCCCGGCGCGCCCTGGCCGATACCCTGTCCCTGCTGCACAGCGCCAAGTCCTACGATGCGGACGATGTGTTCTTCCGCGGCCAGTCCCTGTGGCAGATCGCCCTGGACAGCCAGGTGAACCTGCTCTATAAGGACGCCGACCGCGACGCCCGCAAGCGCATCGCCGCCTGGCGCATCGCCCTGGACAGCGTGGTCAACGCAGAACGGCCCTTCCTCAGCCTGCTCTACGCCGAGAATCCCGCGGTGGCGGAAGAAGTGCTGATGAACCTGTACAAGACCAGCGCCCTGGAAGAGCGCCTGAACTGACCCCCCGCGGCCGGGCCCGAACCCCCGGACCCGGCTGCCTTCTTCCCTGGAATGCAAAATGAGCGCTTTCGCCATCGAAAACGCTCATTTTTTGCGCCCGGAAACGGGGGCTACGCTCTTGTCAGCAGGCAGACCGTCTCCACGTGCCCGGTCCAGCAAAATAAATCAACGCCCCGGCACTTCTCCGCCCGGTAGCCGCCGGCGCAGAGGAGCTTTACGTCCCGGGCCAGGGTGGCCGGATCGCAGCTGACGTATACGATGCGCCCCGGGCCGGCGTCGATCAGGGCGCGCAGCACGCTTTCCTCGCAGCCCTTCCGGGGCGGGTCCAGCACCACGGCGTCCGGGCGCAGGCCCTCCGCCACCAGGCCGGGCAGGAGGCTTTCCGTTTCCCCCGCCAGGAAGCGCACGTTGGAAACGCCGTTCCGCCGGGCGTTCTCCTCCGCGTCCCGCACCGCCTGGGGCACCACCTCGATGCCGGTCACCTGCCGGGCGTGCCGGGCCAGCAGCAGGGAGATCGTGCCCGCCCCGCAGTACAGATCGCAGACCGTTTCATCCCCCCGAAGGCCCGCAAATTCCAGGGCGGCGCCGTACAGCTTTTCCGTCTGCAGGGGGTTCACCTGGAAAAAGGACTGGGGCGAAAGCAGGAATTCCGTGCCGCAGAGGGTGTCCCGCAGGCGCTCTTCCCCGAACAGCAATCGGCTTTCCCGGCCCAGGATCACGTTGTCCCCCCGGGTGTTGATATTCAGGTACAGGGATACGGTTTCCGGCACCGCGGAGCGCAGCAGGGCGGCAAGCTCCCGTTCGTGGGGCAATTCCCGTCCCGCAGCCACGATCACGGCCATTACCTGCCCCGAGCGGGATACCCGGCTCATCACATGGCGGATCAGCCCCGTGCGGGTGCGCTCGTCATAGGGCGGCACGCCGAATTTTTCCATCCACAGCCTGACCGCCCGGCACACCCGGTTGCTTTCCTCCCGGGCGATCAGGCATCCGTCCACCGGCACGATCCGGTGGCTCCGGGGCGCGTAAAAGCCCATAAGCGGCGCGCCCTTTTCCCCGCCCACGGGCAGGGCGGTCTTGTTCCGGTAATGCCAGGGGTCCTCCATGCCCAGCACCGGGGGCACGTCGATCCCGATGCCGCCGATGCGCAGGAGCGCGTCCCGGATGCGCTCCCGCTTCATTTCCAGCGTCCGTTCGTAGGCCATGTGCTGGCATACGCAGCCGCCGCACTTTTCATAGTACGGGCAGGGCGGCGTCCGCCGGTCGGGCGACGGATCGGCCACCGAGAGGGTTTTGAGGAACGCATGGGTCTTTTCCACCTTCTGCGCCCGGGCGAGAACGGTTTCCCCCGGCAGCGCGCCCTGAACGAACAGGGTCATCCCCTCCAGGTGGGCGATGCCCGCCTCCCCGCCGAAGCGCTCGATCCTCACCGTGATCTCATCGTTTTTCCGCAGCATGCTTCAGTCCCTGACGATCTTCCGCGCTTCCAGATAATAGCGCTTTTCGTTGGCCTCGCCCATGGAGAAGGTCTTCCGGGGCAGGGGGCCGTTGTTGGCCACCGCCGGGAACAGGAGCGCCTTGTCCATGGCGGGCAGCAGGATCCCCACCGCGTTTTCCTTTTCCACGATCAGGCGCACCGCGTCCTCCCCGTGGACGTAATCCAGCCGCAGGTCCGTCTGCCGGTCCAGGAGCTTCTGCACCGTGCCCACCGGCAGATCGTGCAGGGGCCTGGTGATGCGCAGCGGAAGATCCCCCCGCCGGGTCACCAGCGTAAGGTCCGGCCGATCCGCGTCATTGACCAACCCCGCGTCCGCCAGCATTCCCAGCGCCTCGTCCCCCGTGACGCCGAAAAGCACCCGGTGGATGGGCTCAAAGATCAAGGCGGGGTCGTAAATGTTATTCAGCTCCGCCATGGCGAACCGGGCGGGATGATCATCCCGTTCGCTTTCAGGCAGCGTTTTTTTGATTTCCTCCCAATGGGCCTTCGCCGTGGCCAGGGAATGGTTGCCGTCCCCCACGGCGAAGAGGATGCCGTTTTCGGGCAGCCTTTCCCGCAGCGCCCGGATGGCCCCGGCGATCTGCCCCAGGGTTTCCGCGTCCTCCACGGCCCAGCCCCGGGCGCGCCCGCCCCCCAGCATCAGCGATACGTCGTACAGGGGGCGCAGGGAATCCCGATGGGCGTACACCGGCTCGATCACCGTTTTTCCCGGATCGTCGCACAGCAGCAGCACGTGGGAAAGCTCCAGCGCCGCGCCCCGGCGCACCTTCTGCCTGGGCGGGATGCGGGATACGATGGTGCCCTCCGTGGGCCGGACGGGAGAAACGCTGTCCGGCGCGAAATCATAATCCTCCAGATCCACTGTCAGCACCAGCCCCAGCCGGGAGCCGCTCTGGGTGGTGCGCTCCAGGAGCACCATGCCCCGAACGGCCTTTTCCAGCACGCCGGTATCCAGGTATTCCTCCATGGCGGACTGCACCCGGGGCACCCGCTCTTCGCTATCCTCCAGGTACGCTTCCGGGATGATCAGGCGCAGGGCGGAGGGATTGCTCCCGGCGAAACGGTCCATCTGCTCCCATTTGTCCTTCTGGGCGGTATATTGATCGCAGGCCACCACGGCCCAGCTTTCCAGGCTCACGTCCGCCCGGGGCAGATAAAATTCCCCCGGCCGCACGCTCAGGCCCTTGAATTCATCCATCCGTCATCACCTCCCGTCCATGATACCAGCCGGGCCGCCGAAACGCAAGGGGGAAGCCTCCCCCGCCGGGAAAAAAGCCCCTCCCCGGAGCGCATAAATACAGTGATAGAACAGAATCCCCCTTCCGGCCGTGTTGACACTGCCGGGAAGATGGGGTATATTGGGCATAGCGTCCGGACCTGCTCCGGACGGAATAGAGGCGCGGCTGACAAAAGTAGCGTGCGGGAGCCCGGCCGGGGCTGCGAACGCAGGCAAAAGGGGACGCCGCCGAAACGCATTTGCCGCGGCAGGGCGTCTGCGTTGGGCAAGGGGAGAACATCCGCTTGACTGTCATGGTTCCAGGCCATGGAGCGCTATTCACGATCAGCCCCCCGATACGGAAGCGATGCTGGCGGTGAACGGCGCAGGCCGATTCACCGCCTTTCAATATGTCCACAAAAAAGGAGGATCCGAAAATGAAGAAAGCTCTCGCCCTGCTCATCGCCCTGATGCTGTCCCTGTCCGTGTGCACCGTCCTGGCCGACGTGCCCAGCGGCGTGGAGGACGGCGTGCTGACCATCGCCATGGAATGCGCCTACGCCCCTTATAACTGGACCCAGAGCGACGACAGCAACGGCGCCGTGCCCATTTCCAACGTGCCCGGCTCCTATGCCAACGGCTACGACGTGATGATTGCCAAGCGCATCTGCGAGGCCAACGGCTGGCAGCTGGAAGTGATCCAGTCCGACTGGGATTCCCTGGTGCCCGGCGTGCAGACCGGCTCCTTCGACGCCGTCATCGCCGGCCAGTCCATGACCGCCGAACGCGCCGAGCAGGTAGATTTTGCCGGCCCCTATTTCTACGCCACCATCGTGTGCCTGACCAAGGCCGACGGCCCCTACGCCGGCGCGAAGGGCCTTGCCGATCTGGCCGGCGCCAGCTGCACCGCGCAGATCGCCACCATCTGGTATGACACTTGCCTGCCCCAGATCACCGGCGCCAACATGGTGCCCGCCGCCGAGACCGCGCCCGCCATGCTGATGGCGCTGGAGACCGGCATGGTGGATTTCGTCTGCACCGACATGCCCACCGCCCAGGGCGCCGTGGCCGCTTACCCCGATCTGAAGATCCTGGACTTCTCCGGCACCGACGGCGACTTCCAGTTCACCGAGCAGGAACGCGCGGAGAACGTGAACATCGGCGTTTCCGTGATGAAGGGCAACACCGTGCTGAAGGAAGCCGTGGACAGCGTGCTTTCCACCATGACGGCGGAGGATTTCAACGCCCTGATGGCCTACGCCATCGAGATCCAGCCCCTGTCCGAATGATCTGAATATACGGCGGTTTTCTGAGCGCTGGGAGAAGCTGTCTTCCCCCGGCGCTCAGCCGTTCATTTCTTGAAAAGGAGCCATCCTGATGAATAAGTTTGCGCAGCTGGGCGCGGATATCGTCAAGCTATGGGGCAAGTACGGCGGCTCGTACCTGAGCGGCGTCGGGAACACCCTGGCGCTGGCGCTGGTGGGCACGCTGCTGGGCTGTCTGATCGGCTTTGTGTGCGGCGTGCTCAACACCATCCCCTTCGGCCCGTCCACTCACCCCGTCAAACGCTTTTTCCTGCGGCTGATCCGCGTGATCATCCGGGTGTACGTGGAGGTGTTCCGCGGCACGCCCATGGTGCTGCAAGCCGTTTTTTTCTATTACGGCCTGCCCTATTTTTCCAATAACACGCTGAAATTCGCCTCCGTATGGGCGGCGGCCATCGTGGTGGTTTCCATCAATACGGGCGCGTACATGGCCGAATCCGTGCGCGGCGGCATCATTTCCGTGGACCCGGGGCAGAGCGAAGGGGCCAAGGCCATCGGCATGAACCACTTCCAGACCATGACCAGCGTGATCCTGCCCCAGGCGCTGAGGAACATCATGCCCCAGATCGGCAACAACTTCATCATCAACGTGAAGGATACGTCCGTCATGTTCATCATCGGCTTCCCGGATTTCTTCGCCGCCCACCGGGCCGCCGTGGGGGCCAGTTACCTGTATTTCCCCTCGGCCACGGTGGAAATGGCGGGGTATCTGACCATGACGCTGATCGCGTCCTTCCTGCTGCGCTGGCTGGAAAGGCGGCTGGACGGCTCCAGCAGCTACGAGCTGGTGCAGGAGGACGCGCTGACCCTGACGGCGGGCACCTACAACCACCCCGCCCGCAGCACGCCCTTTGACGAGCACAGCCGGGAATTCAGCGGCAGAAAGGGCGGTGAGTGACGTGGAAAAGCAAATCCTTAAGATCAATCACCTGTCCAAGGCCTTCGGCGCCAACGTGGTGCTCCGGGACATTGACCTTACCGTGAACAAGGGAGACGTGATCAGCATCATCGGCGCCTCCGGCTCGGGCAAATCCACGCTCCTGCGCTGTATCAACCTGCTGGAGACCCCCAATTCCGGCCAGATCCTCTTCAACGGGGTCAACATGCTGGGCCGGGGCGTCAGTG
The DNA here is from genome assembly GCA_024681215.1 of Clostridiales bacterium. Taxonomy (GTDB): domain Bacteria; phylum Bacillota; class Clostridia; order Christensenellales; family Aristaeellaceae; genus RUG563. The sequence goes on along the minus strand of JAILBG010000095.1, from coordinate 15,822 downwards.
CCTCGCGCTACCGCGCCCGGGTGGGGATGGTGTTCCAGTCCTTCAACCTGTTCAGCAACATGACGGTGCTGCAAAACTGCATGGTGGGCCAGATCCGCGTGCTGGGGCGCAGCCGCCCGGACGCAAAAGCCCACGCCATGGAATACCTGGAAAAGGTGGGCATGGCCCCTTACGTGAACGCCAAGCCCCGGCAGATCTCCGGCGGCCAGAAGCAGCGCGTGGCCATCGCCCGCGCCATGGCCATGGACCCGGAGGTGCTTCTCTTTGACGAGCCCACCAGCGCCCTGGACCCCGAAATGGTGGGCGAGGTGCTCGCCGTCATGAAAAACCTGGCCGAAAGCGGCATGACCATGCTGGTGGTCACCCACGAAATGTCCTTCGCCCGGGACGTGAGCACCCGGGTGGTATACATGTGCGACGGCGTGATCCTGGAGCAGGGCGCCCCCGCCGAACTGTTCACCAATCCCCAGCAGCCCCGCACCCAGGAATTCCTGCGGCGGGTGCTGGAAAGGCAGCTGTAAGCGCGCCGGAAAACAAAACGGAGGCGTTCTCCCCCATTCCGGGAAAGAACGCCCCCTTTTTTATTCCGTCTGTTTACTGCGCCTGCAGCGCGATGGCCTCCTCCGGGCGCTCGCCGCCGTCGGCGTACACCGGCACCAGACGCAGATTTTCCGTTTTTCCGCCGTGGCGGAGGATGGTTTCATAGGTCAGTTCGGTCCCTTCGCCGGCAACGCCCCGGTCGTTGCCCTCGCCGCCGATGCGCTCCTCCCCGCTGTACAGCGCCCAGCTTTCGATCAGATCGGAATCCCGCTGGTATTCCCAATCCATCCAGGCCCGCACCCAGCTTTCCGGGCATTGCAGCGTCACGGTGGCCTTCAGATCCACCCGGTTCAGGGTACATTCCGCCCGGGCGGCGTACAATCCGTCCACGGCGGATGCGCCCGTCAGCCGGGTTACGGCCGTTTCTTTCCGCACGGTGAAGGGCACGTCCGTTTCCTCCGGAACGCGCTCATAGGCGGCCCGCAGGCCCCTGTCCGTTTTCTGGTAGGTGGTCGTGACGCGGAACACCACGGCCTTGCACGCCAGCGTTTCCCCCGCCAGGTCCTGCGGCACCTCGCATTCTTTCCAGCCCAGCACCGTGCCGTCGGGCAGCAGCCGCTCCTCTCCGCCGATGATGTCCAGACACGTGCCGTCCGAAAGGAACAGCCCGTCGTGCACCGCCGCCTGGGTGACGCGGGCCCAGTCCCCCGCTTCGCCCGCTCGCAGCGCCTCCACCATGGAGGCGGCGGGGCTGTCCGGGTCCAGGGCGATCTCGTAATCCCCGGGATCGAACCAGTCCACGCCCTCCAGCGTCCCGTGGCCCGTTTCCGCCCGGGTCAGGCCGCCCGTGATCCGATAGGAAACGAACACCCTTTCCCCGTCGTAATACGCCTGCTCCACCGTGACGGCCACGCCGTCGGCGGCGGTCACCGTTTCCTGCACCGGGGCCGCCACGGCGTCCAGGTCCTCCAGCCGCCGGTCCGGATCGTGGGCGTTGGCCAGCTGGCCGAAGGCCCCCAGGCCCGCGGCCACGGCGGTGGCGGTGAGAAGCAGGGTAAGCGCCAGCGCAAATGCCAGCGTAAGAGTCATTTTCTTTTTCATTTTTGGTTCCTCCTTCCGGGAGGGGAGGGATCGGATCAGCGCGTTCATCCGGGCGGAGAATTCTTCCGTCATTCCGGGGTACGCTTGTTTGAGTTTTTCCGGATCGAACCGCTTCATAGCGACGCCTCCCTTCCCCATTCCTTCTGCAGGGCTGTCCGTGCCCGGTACAGCCGGTTCTTTACGCTGGTCAGCGGGATGCGCAGCGCAGCGCCGACCTCCTTTTCCGTCATGCCCTCCATGTATTTGAGCAGGAAGGGCGTGCGCAGGGTCTGCGGCAGGCGCCGGATCATATCCCGCAGCGCCGCGTATTCCCCGTCGCCCGAAGAAGTCGCCTTCTCCGGCACCTCCGCCACGGGCACGGCGCGGCGGCGCTTCCGGCACAGGTCTAAGCTGGCGTTGATCACGATGCGCATCATCCACGCCCTTTCCGCCCCCGGCCGGGCTTTTTCCCGGTGCTGCCAGGCGTTCAGCAGCGCCTGCTGCACGGCGTCCTCGGCGTCGTGCCGGTTCTCCAGGATGCTGTACGCCATCCGGAACATCCCCGGCATGGCCGCCTCCGCAGCCGCCGTATACGTGGTATCGTCCATGATTCCTCCTCCGGTTGGGATTGCAATCTCACTGATAAAACGCGGGAAACCCGGAAAAAGTTAGCCGCCGGCAATTATTTTATCACGGCGGGCAAGGGCCCCTCCCGCGGCGGCCGGTCCTCCGGCTCCAAAAAACAGCAGGAATACAATCCGCGGTATTGACATTCGTTTCCGCTCCGTGCTACAATGCGGTAAACCGTTGAAGAAGAGCAAGTACCCGCCGATGGTTTTCTCAAGAGAGCCGCCGAGGATGGAAACGCGGTGGAAACGGCGCCGGGGAATGGACTTCCGAGGGCGAGCGGAAACGGGGCGAAGGCCCCTGAGTATGCGAGACGGAGATGGCCCTCCGTCATCAAAGGCCGGCATGTGGCAGCATGCGCTAAGCGGGCGCGGATAACGCGCCAAGCCGGGTGGCACCGCAGGAAACGATTTGCATCGATCCTGTCCCAGCAAAATCACTGGGACAGGATCGTTTTTCTGTCCCGGACCAAGAAACGGATCAGCGCATCCGAAAAAAGAAGGGAGCCGAAGAAACATGGAAAACAGCAAAGCCATCCCCTACAAGATCTATCTGGAAGAAAACGAGATGCCCAATTCCTGGTACAACGTGCGGGCGGACATGAAAGTGAAGCCCGCGCCCCTGCTGAACCCCGGCACCCTTGCGCCCATGACGGCGCAGGAGCTGAACGGCGTATTCTGCGAGGACCTGGTGCAGCAGGAGCTGGACAACGACAGCCGCTTCATCCCCATCCCCCAGGAGATCCGGGACTTCTATAAGATGTACCGCCCCTCTCCCCTGGTGCGGGCCTACTGCCTGGAAAAGAAGCTGAACACCCCGGCGAAGATCTACTACAAGTTCGAGGGCAACAACACCTCCGGCAGCCATAAGCTGAATTCCGCCATCGCCCAGGCCTATTACGCCAAGAAGCAGGGCCTCAAGGGCGTCACCACCGAGACCGGCGCCGGCCAGTGGGGCACCGCGCTTTCCATGGCCTGCGCGTACCTGGGGCTGGACTGCAAGGTGTTCATGGTGAAGGTCAGCTACGAGCAGAAGCCCTTCCGCCGGGAAGTGATGCGGGTCTACGGCGCGGACGTGACCCCCTCCCCCTCCATGACCACCCAGGTGGGGCAGAAGATCCTTGCGGAGCATCCCGGCACCACCGGCTCCCTGGGCTGCGCCATTTCCGAGGCTGTGGAGGTGGCCGTGGGCAATCCCGGCTACCGCTACGTGCTGGGCAGCGTGCTCAATCAGGTGCTGCTGCACCAGAGCGTCATCGGCCTGGAAACGAAGGCGGCCCTGGACAAGTACGGCATCGTGCCGGACATCATCATCGGCTGCGCCGGCGGCGGCAGCAACCTGGGCGGCCTGATCGGGCCTTTCATGGGCGAAAAGCTGCGGGGCGAAAAGGACTACCGTATCATCGCCGTGGAGCCCGCCTCCTGCCCCAGCTTCACCCGGGGCGTATACGCCTATGATTTCTGCGATACCGGCATGGTGTGCCCCCTGGCGAAGATGTACACCCTGGGCAGCGATTTCATCCCCGCCCCCAACCACGCCGGCGGCCTGCGCTACCACGGCATGAGCCCCATCCTCAGCCAGCTGTACCACGACGGGTACATGGAGGCCGTTTCCGTGCCCCAAACCAGCGTGTTCGAGGCGGCGGAGGAATTTGCCCGGGTGGAGGGCATCCTGCCCGCGCCGGAAAGCAGCCACGCCATCCGCGTCGCCATCGACGAGGCCCTCAAGTGCAAGGAAACCGGCGAGGAAAAGACCATCGTATTCGGCCTCACCGGCACGGGTTATTTCGATCTGGTGGCTTACCAGAAATTCCACGAAGGCCAGATGGACGATTACGTGCCCACGGACGAGGAACTGGCCCAGTACCGCGCTCGCCTGCCCAAAGTGGACTGAAACTAAAATCCCTTTCCCCGGCCCTGCGCCTTCCTCCTCCTTCGGCGCGGGGCCGTTTGCTTTTCCCGAAAATCCGTTTGATTTTTTCCCGGGCGGCATATATAATAAACCTGACAAATGAATAGCCGGTGTATCTGCGCAGCGATGCGCGGCGCGCTTTTGCAAAAAGGCGCGTCATAGGAATCGGATGAGAGTTCCGGGCTATCCCAGTAACCGTGAAGCGGACGAACGCGCGGGCCGCAAGGCCGAAGAAGCCACTGCGAAAGCGGGAAGGTGCGCAAGTAGGATGAGGCCAAGCCGGGAGACTTGTTTACACCGTGAAACCATCGATCCCCTGGGGGTGGGATATGCTATCGGGCTTGTGACGACGCCGCAGGCCTGGTTGGCGTTCCTCAGGGAGGAACGCCTTTTTCGCTGCTTCGTAAAAAGGCCCCTCCCGCTGATTCATTTGATCAATATTTGAGGAGGGACATGCCTATGTCCAAGAAGCTCTGTTCCCTGTTCCTGGCGGCGCTGATGGTATGCTGCGCCGTCCCCGTCCCGGCCGAAGGCCCCGCCGTCGCCGTGACGGACATGATGGGCCGCGAAATCGTGCTGGACGCGCCCGTCACGCGGATCGTGGCCCTCACCGCCGCGGACTGCGAGATCCTCTGCGCCCTGGGCTGCGAGGACGTCCTGGTGGGCCGGGGCGAATACTGCGATTACCCGGCCTCCGTACTGGACAAGCCTTCGGTGCAGTCCGGCTATGAAACCAATCTGGAGCAGATCATCGCCCTGCAGCCCCAGGTGGTGCTGATGGGCACCATGGCCCAGACCGTGGAGCAGGTGGAGGCCCTGGAGCAAGCCGGCATCCGCGTGGTGGTCAGCGACGCCCAGAACATCGAGGGCGTATACACCGCCATCCGCATGATCGGCGCCCTCACGGGCAAGGACGCGGAGGCGGAAGCCATCGTGGCCGATATGCAGGCGGGCTTTGCCGAAATCGCGGAAAGATCCCAGGATACCGGCAAGACCGTTTATTTCGAGGTTTCTCCCCTGCAGTGGGGCCTGTGGGCCGCCGGCAAGGGCACCTTCATGGATGAGATCGCCGGGCTCTGCGGCCTGACCAACCTCTTTGAGGATATGGACGGCTGGGTGGAGGTATCGGAGGAAACCGTGCTGGCGCGCAATCCCGATTATATCGTCACCACCGCCATGTACTTTGGCGAAGGCCCCACCCCCGTGGAAGAGATCCTGAGCCGCGACGGCTGGGAACGGCTGGACGCCGTGATGAACGACGGCATCTTCAACGCCGATTCCAACGCCATCACCCGGCCCGGCCCCCGGCTGCTGGAGGCGGCCTGGGCCCTGTACGAATTCGTGAACGGAGAGGCGGCGGAAGAGCCCGCCGCGTAAACGCATCGGGGAGCGGGCCGGCCCTCCGGCCCCTCCCCCTTTGAATGGAAAAATGCAGAAAACGAAGAAAAATACCTTCACCGCCGCGGACTGCCTGCTCTGCTGCCTGGCCCTGGCGGCGGCGTTTGCATTATGCGTGCTGCTGGGCAGCGAGCCCCTGGCCTTCCGGGACATGGCCGAAGCCCTGCGAAATATGCTAACGGGAGGAGAACCGCCGATCCCCTATATCGCCTCCATCCTGTCCCGGCGGATCCAGCGGGCGCTGTGCGCGGCGCTCGCCGGCGCATCCCTGTCCCTGTGCGGCGCGGCCATGCAGGGCCTTCTGCGCAACCCCCTGGCGGACGGCTCCACCATGGGGGTCTCCACCGGCGCGTCCCTGGGCGCGGTGACGGCCATGGCCTTCGGGATCACCGTTCCCGGGGTGCCGTACGCGGGCGCCATGGTGACGGCCATGGCCTTCGCCTTCGTTTCGCTCCTTTTGATCCTGGGGCTGGCTTACGCGCTGGACCGGTCCTTTTCCACCCACTCCATCATCCTCATCGGCATGATCTATTCCATGTTCGCCTCGGCGCTGATGAACCTGGTGATCACCTTTTCCGGGGAGAAAATCAAATCCATCACCTTCTGGACCATGGGCTCCCTGGCGGACAGCATGTACCGGGACGCAATGATCCTGCTGGCGGCGCTGGCCGTCTGCGGCGCGGTGCTTCTCTTCAGCAGCCGGGCGCTGAACGCCTTCGCCCTGGGGGAGGATAACGCCCGCCACGTGGGTGTGAATGTGAAGGCCGTGAAGCTGACGGTGCTCATCGCCGTATCGGTGCTCATCGGGGTGTGCGTGTCCATCGGCGGCACCATCGGGTTCGTGGGCCTGGTGATGCCCCATATCGCCCGGATGCTGGTGGGGCCCAATCACAGGCGGCTGCTGCCCGTGTCGCTGTTTTCCGGCGCCATTTTCCTGCTTGTGGCCGATCTCGTCGCCCGCACGCTGCTGGGCGCGCGGCAGCTGCCCATCGGCGTGGTCACGTCCCTGGCGGGGGCCGTGACCTTCGTGGTGATTTTTTACCGCACCGGAAAGGCGGGGAACAAACGATGCTGACAGGCAGCCATATCACCGTGCGCTACGGGGATTTTTCCGCGGTGGACGATCTTTCCTTTTCCCTGGAGTCGGGCCAGTGGCTGATGCTGGCGGGGCCCAACGGCGCGGGAAAATCCACCCTGGTGGAGGCCATCGCCCAAGGGGTGCCCTACGCCGGGCAAATCCTCCTGGACGGCCGGGACCTGCGCGCCCTGAAGCCGGCGCAGCGGGCCCGGGAAATCGGCGTGCTGTCCCAGCGGAACGCCGCGGCCTACGCCTTCACCGTGGAGGAGGTGGCGGAGCTGGGCCGCTACGCCCACCGCCCCGGCCCCTTCTCCCCCGGCAGCGCCCGGGACCGGGAAATGGTGGACCGGGCGCTGGAAATGACCGGCATGCAGTCCCTCCGCCGCGCCAGCATGCTCACCCTTTCCGGCGGCGAAGCCCAGCGGGCGTTCCTTTCTCAGGTCTTCGCCCAGGATCCCCGGGTGCTGATCCTGGACGAGCCCGCCAATCACCTGGACCTCAAATACCAGCGGCAGCTTTTCACGCTGATCCGGGAATGGCTGAACGCCCCGGGCCGGGCCGTCCTGTCCGTGGTGCACGATCTGAGCCTGGCCCGGCGCTGGGGCACCCACGCCCTGCTGATGGACCGCGGGAAAGGCGTGTGCCGGGGGAAGATGGACGAAGTAATGACGGAGGAAAACCTGCGCGCCGTCTACGACATGGACGTATACGCCTGGATGCGGGAAATGCTGTCCCCGTGGCAGGAATGATCCCCGCTTCCGCCCCTTGTTTTTTCCCGCCCGGCGTGGTAGGATAAACGGGACGGAATCCGGATTATGCGGAAGGAGTGTTATTTATGGAACGGGAAAACGCCTGGAAGAAATACGATCAGAAAGCCCTGAAGGCGGTGGAGAGCGCCGCCCAGGGCTACAAGGCTTTTCTGGACAAGGGCAAGACCGAGCGGGAATGCGCCGCCCAGGCCGTGCGCATGGCGGAGGAAAACGGATATCTCCCCCTGGCCGCCGCGGTGAAAAAGGGCGGCGGGGTCCGGCCCGGGGACAAATTTTATCAGGTGCAGATGGGCAAGGCCGTGATGCTGTTCCATATGGGAAAGCAGCCCCTGGAAAAGGGCCTCAACATCGTGGGCGCCCACATCGACTCCCCCAGGATCGACCTGAAGCAGAACCCCTTCTATGAGGATGCCGATATCGCCTACGCCGACACCCATTATTACGGCGGCATCAAGAAATACCAGTGGGTGGCCCGTCCCCTGGCCCTGCACGGCGTGGCGGTGAAGAAGGACGGCACGGCGGTGTCCCTCGTGATCGGCGAGGACGATAAGGACCCCGTGGTGGGCATTTCCGATCTGCTGATCCATCTGAGCCAGGAGCAGATGGCCAAGAAGCTCAGCGAAGCCATCACCGGCGAAGGGCTGGATATCATGCTGGCGGGCCGGCCCTTAAAGGGCGAGGACAAGGAGCCCGTCAAGGCCGCGCTGCTGAAGATCCTCAAGGACAAGTACGGCCTGGAGGAGGAGGACATGCTCTCCGCCGAGATCGAGGCCGTGCCCGCCGGGAAGGCCCGGGATTACGGCCTGGACCGCAGCATGATCCTGGGCTACGGCCACGACGACCGGGTGTGCGCTTACGCGGAGCTGGCCGCCATGGCCACGCTGCCCGAAATCCCGGAATACACCTGCTGCTGCCTGCTGGCGGACAAGGAGGAGATCGGCTCCGTGGGCGCCACGGGCATGCAGGCCCGGTATTTTGAAAACGCCGTGGCGGAGCTGATGGCCCTGACCGGCGAGGAAGGCGATCTGCGCCTCCGCCGCGCCCTGGCCGCCAGCCGCATGCTCTCCTGCGACGTGAGCGCGGGCTTCGATCCCCTGTACGCCGCCGCCTTTGAAAAGAAAAACGCCGCCTTTCTGGGCCGCGGCGTGTGCTACAACAAGTTCACCGGCAGCCGGGGAAAGAGCGGCAGCAACGACGCCAACGCCGAATTCCTGGGCCGCCTGCGCAAAATCATGGACGATCATAAGATCTCCTGGCAGACCGCGGAGCTGGGCCGGGTGGACCTGGGCGGCGGCGGCACCATCGCCTACATCTGCGCCCTCTACGGCATGGAGGTGGTGGACAGCGGCGTGCCGGTTTTGTCCATGCACGCCCCCAACGAGATCATCAGCAAGGCGGACCTGTACGAGGCCATCCGCGCCTACGCCGCCTTCCTGACCGATATGGGCGAGTGCTGAAAAACACAGGGCCGCTAAAAGGTCCGTCTCAGAGCAGGAAGCATTCTCCTGACAGAGAAGAAATCCCAGAATCAACGGCCTGGAAATCCCGCCGGATCGGTGGAGATTCCAGGCCGTTTTCATTTGGTATATGGCGGATTCAGGGATCTGTTCAGCCGGGCGGAAAACGGCGTACAGCCCGTAGGGGCGGATATCATCCGCCCGCCGTGGCCTGCTGTGACTGCCGCTTTCCTGCCGTCTGCGCCCCGTTTGATCGGGCGGATGATATCCGCCCCTACGGATCGCCGAACGGGGACGGCCTGTCTTTATCGCAGGGCTGAACCGTTCCGTTTTGATGCAGCCCCCTGATTGATCCGCGGGAACCGATTCCCCTAAAAGAGAAAAACCCCAGAATAATCGGCCTGGAAATCCCACCGGACCGGTGGAATTCCCAGGCCGTTTTCATTTGGTATATGGCAGATTCAGGGGGCTGTTCAGCCGGGCAGAAAACAGAAGCCGTTGCGCACGTAACCCGTAGGGGCGGATATCATCCACCCGCCGTGGCCTGCTGTTTTTTACCCTTTTTTGACACCCCGAACCGCCGGCATCCAGCCGGCGGCTTTCGTATCCGTCACTGCTCCATCTGCCGGCCCACGATGCCGGCGGCGGTCTCCGCCACCTTCACCTCCGTGTCCCCCATCTTCGCCCCCTGCTCCCGGGACAGCAGCAGCACCGCGCCGATGGCCTCCCCGTCCGCAATAATGGGCGACACCACCTGGGCCGTGTAGCCGGATACGTCCTCCTCGTTGGTGACGGGCACGATCTTGCCCCCGCTCATCCGGCTGGAGCTCACCGTCTGCCGCGCCTGGATGGCGCTTTCCAGATCGGGGCTGATGGGCTTATCCCACAGCTCCTTCTTGCTCACCCCGCTGGCCGCCACCACCTGGTCCCGATCCACGATGCAGGCGATGTGCCCCAGCGAACGGAACAGCGATTCCGTATAGTCCTTGGCAAAGGACGACATTTCCCCGATGGGCGAATACTTCTTGAGGATCACTTCCCCGTCCCGGTCCGTGTAGATCTCCAGCGGGTCACCCTCGCGGATCCGCAGGGTTCTTCTGATTTCTTTGGGGATCACCACGCGCCCCAGCTCGTCTATTCTTCTTACGATTCCCGTCGCTCGCAATGCTTTGCGCCTCCTTGACCGTTTTCAGCCATAGGTTTTCCATGGCAGGGGGATTTATGCGAGCGCCAGATGCGGGAAGATTTGGCAGGCGCAGCGTATTTCTGAAAACCGCGTACCAAAAAAGGCCGGCTTTCCGGCCGGCAATATTATTGATCGCTTCCCAGCACGCCGTCCTGGCCGGCGACGACGATCCGGATATTCAAAGTGCCCTCCGTGGCCGTTGCGACCCCGCTGATTTCGCAGGCTTCGGGATGATCCAGCACGGTGAACGTCATGACCGCGCCATCCTGGAGCTTCTGGGCGTCGCTCAGGCATTCCCTCATAAACTGCACGATCTGCAGCGTCGCGTCGTTCAGTTCATCCGCCCTTTCGCCGCTCATGTCCCCGCTGTCCGCAAGATACGCCGTGTAAACGATCGCGGCAAACGAGCCGCCGACCCACCGGCCGATGGTAGACGCATCGTTTGCATTGCTGATCTTGTATTCTTTGATCTGGCAGGCCGCATAGCTGACAAAGCCGTCGGAGACATACAGCTGCACATCCAGATCCACGTCGCCGGCGTGGGCCGTATAGGCTTCATATCCTTCCTCGGCAACGGGCGCTTCCTCCCAGGTAAAGGAAAGCCCCGACGCGCCGGCAATGATGCCAAACACCGATTGGAAGATATCCGGCGTGGCGTTGATCGGCGTTCCCGGCTGGATGGTCAGCGTATCCGCCAGCGCGCCGACGGATACGAGCGCAAGGGTAAGTGCCAGAAGCATCGCTGCTGTTCTTTTCATGGTGAATGTCTTCCCTGTTATTTTTCCGGCTTTCCGCATCCGCTGCCCATGCGCGGCGTGCCGCCGGATCGCTTTGTTTTCCAAAAGTATATATTGCATTTTCTCCCGGCCTGTCAATCAGGAGAACCCTCGTTTTGCTTTTTCATCCTTCTGGCCATTTTTATAAAAATCCTGACAGCAATCATACTGAAAAAGCCGGCGCGGCCGCTCTGATCGCGCCGGCGGGGTCTGGACGAATGCCCGTTGGTATGATACAATAAAGAAAAAAAGAAAGGGGTATCCTCCTATGAAAAAACTGCTTGCCGCCGTCATTGCGCTGTGTATGCTTCTCCCCCTTGCCGCGTCGGCCGAAACCCCGGACGCCTATACCTCCGCCTCTTCCACCAAGACCGTTCTGACCGGCGAAGCTCTCCTGGCGGCGGAAAAAATCCTGGTGGCCCAAAGCTCTTTGCTTTCCTCCGCCGATGAAGCGAAGGCCGAAGGATACATGGCAAAGCAGGGCGCGTCCACCGCGCAGATCATGAGCATCAATCCGGACGGTTCCGTGGGGCTGAGCACCATCAGCGAATGGAAGTACGAAGACGGAAAAGCGTACGTGCGGCTGACCCAGGGCCAGAACGCGCTGAACCTGGCCGAGATCGGCGCCACCGGCACCCTGCTGGTAAAGGGCCAGGGTTCCTTTTATCTGCTGCATCTGAAAGCCATCGATGTGATCGTGCTGGAATACAGCGAGGAAACCGCCGGGCAGTTCGACCAGTATTATTCCGGCGCAGCCAATCAGCTCAACGAATACGATATCACCTTTGAAGTAAGCACCATTGAGCAGACCTTCGCGCTCATGTTCTGATCCCGGCGCCGGACAGGAAGAAACAAGCCATCGCCGGACGATACCTGATCGGCACACAAGCCCGCAATCCCATCGCATGGGAATTGCGGGCTTGTTTTGTTACAATAAGCAAGATGGAAAGCCCTTTTCAAAAAGATCGGTATTCTCGTTTGTATTTCAATTTGCCTGCGGTGCGCGTTCCGCTTTTGCTTCGTTCAATCAAAATGGCCGCCTTCAGCTTCTTTTGACTGTTTTTTATTGGCAGGAAAAACCCAAGCGTAGTTTCGCAGCTTCACCTGATGAGAAAAAGTCTCAGAGATTGAATCTTTCGCTGCTTTCGGATATAATACAGGAGAAATATGCCTGCAATCCAGGAAGAAACCATCAGCAACCGGTAAATAAAAACATTGAGGACGAAACCAGATCGCAGTAAGGAGTTCCCATGAGAAAAAACGGCTGTGTGGCAATCGGGAATACGGACATGTACTACGCCGTCTTTGGCGAAGGCAGGAAAAACCTGGTGGTTCTGCCGGGGCTGTCGGACGGGCTGGCCACCGTGAAGGGCAAGGCCTGGATCCTGGCATCGCCCTATAAGAAATTCTTTCAGGATTATACCGTGTACATGTTCAGCCGGAAGAACGAGATGCCGGAAGGATATACAATCCGGGACATGGCGGACGACCAGGCGCAGGCCATGGAGCGCCTGGGGATCGATCGGGCGTACGTACTGGGCGTGTCCCAGGGCGGCATGATCGCGCAGTATCTGGCCATCGGCCATCCGGAAAAGGGTGGCGGGGCTGATCCTGGCGGTCACGGCCCCCAGCGCCAACGCCGTGGCGCAGGCCGTGGTTTCCGGCTGGATCGGCATGGCGAGGCGCGGGGATCATACGGCGCTGATGGTGGACACCGCCGAAAAGATGTACTCGGATGCGTACCTTCGGAAGAACGGGTGGCTCTTCCCGCTGATCGCCCGGCTCACCAAGCCTAAGGATTACGACCGGTTCCTGAAAAACGCCGACGCCATCCTGGGGTTCGACGCCCGGGAGGAGCTGGCAAAAATCGTCTGCCCCACGCTCATCCTGGCCGGCCAAAACGACCATGTGGTGGGAAACAACGCCGCAGACGAACTGCACGGTGGGATCGCCGGCAGCGACCTGCAAGTTTACGAAAGCCTGGGCCACGGCGCGTATGAAGAAGCGAAGGATTTTTACGGCCGGGTGCTGGATTTCTGCAATCGGCATTGAAGCCGCCGCTTTCGCCGGCTGCGGATCGCCCGGCCCGTCGGACAGGGCGGAAACACGCTGTTCTGCCTGACAGAGAGCACAGGAAGGCAAACGACATCCCGAAAGGAGCAGCGCAATGAGAAAGAACGGATGGAAACGCCTGTCGGTTCTGCTGGCCGTCATCCTGCTGATCGGCAGCAGCGCATACGCGTTCGAGGGGCTTCAGGAAACTGACGACAACTTTTTTGTGAGCACGGACCCGGCATACGAAGCCCTCGTCAGCCGGGTGAAAAAAACTTCTCACAGCAACAGCTTCACCGGCTCGATCCTGCTTGCGACAGAGGATCAGGTGATTCTTTACGGCGGCCCGAAAGCCATGACGCGGGAAGGCAAGCCGGCCAATCCGTATACGACGTACGATATCGGTTCCTGCTCGAAAACCTTTACGGCAGTGGCTGTTTTCCAGCTGATTGAAGCCGAGCTCATCTCCCTGGACGATCCCCTCAGCCGGTATTTCCCAAAATACGAAACCGGCAGAGAAATCACGGTCTATCATCTTCTCCATATGCAGTCCGGCATCGCGGACTACACCAACGATCCCGAGACGTTCTGGGGCGATATGGGCAAACAGGACATGGAAAAATTCACATCCATGTTTTTCCATGACGAGCTGACGGACGAGGATTTCCTGCAGGCGCTGTATGCCGCTCCCCTGTATTACGCCCCCGGCGCCCAGCAGAGCTACAGCAATACGAATTACCATCTGCTGGCCATGATCGTTGAACAGGTGTCCGGGATGGCGTTCAACGAATACCTGCAGGAGCACATCTTCGCTCCCTGCGGCATGGAGCATACAACCTCCATGACTGTCGGGGACGAAACCAGCGTTCCCAAGCTCTTCGATGATCTTCTCAGCGCGGGGATCGTCAATGAAGACGGTTATTCCCCGCAGCCCAGAACGGAACGCGGAGCCGGAGGGATCCACACCTGCGTGGCGGATCTCTGGGCTTTCGACAAAGCGCTGGTTTCCGGACGGCTGGTCAGCAGCAATTCCCTGGAGGAAATGACGCATTTTGATATGGACTACGGATGCGCGCTGTACCCTTACGGAAAGAACGGATACGGGCATTCCGGAAGAAACGCCACCTACACCACCCAGAACGTGATCCTTGAATCGGAGCAGTTCGGGCGGGTCTTCTTCATCGCTTCCACATCGACGGATGCGGGCACTTACGGGCTTGACGCCCTGACAAGGCTGATCAGCGGGATTTAGCGTTTCCGCAGGCGGTCTGAAAAGGCAGAAGAACCAGAAGCGGCGGAAAAGGAAGGAAGAAAGATGAAGCTTAAAAACTTCCTGATTGTTGTAAAAGACATCGAAAGATCCAGAAAATTCTATCATGATCTGTTCGGTTTCGAGATGCTCCTTGATCATGGCGGAAACATGATCCTGACGGGTGGTCTGGTATTGCAGGAAGAGAAATACTGGAAAAAGTTTCTTGGAAAAGAAATCATTCCGGAAAACAATTCCTGCGAGCTCTACTTTGAAGAAGCCGACATGGAAGGTTTTATCGAAAAGCTCGAAAGGTATTGCCCGGAAGTGCAATACGTCAACAGGCTCACGACGCACAGCTGGGGGCAGAAAGTCATCCGTTTCTATGATCCGGACGGTAACTTGATTGAAGTAGGGACGCCGATGTAAAATGGTAAATATCATAACTGGAATCAGAATCGTGTTCAGCGTCGCTTTGCTGTTCTGCCCGGCGTTCTGAGGGCATCCCGTGACGCGAAATGCGATTGATCGAGGTGAAAGATGGACTATCGGGTAGATGATCGGCAACTGAAAGCAGCGGCTTTTCTTTCGTTTGTGAATCAAATCTGGCCGGGCAGCTATGACGCGAAGCGCACACAAAACGCCTTATCCAGAACATTGAACATCACAGCCTATGACGGTGCAAGGCTGGTAGGATGTCTGCGCATTCTTTCGGACGGTTATTATTTCGGAACGATCACAGAATTGCTTGTTCTTCCGGAATACCAGAATAAAGGGATCGGAAGTACCCTTCTTCAGTTGGCAAAAGCCAGCACGCCGACGATGCTGTACTTTGGCGCGCAGCCGGGAGCAGAAGGTTTCTATGAGAAAAACGGCTGCAAGAAGGGCATGCAATCCTACACGATACAAAAGAAAAGGGAATAGATCGCTTCCGGTTTTCATCGAGATCGGCAAAATCAGCATGTACGGAGGGCGCTATGGGATCAATCAGGAACGGCGGAGCGGACGCAGACGGGATCTCCCCTTTCGTGAGAAAGGCGAATCGCAACGATTTATCGCGGATCGCAGAAATCCAGGTCTTTAACTACCGCCTGTACTTTTACCCGATTTTCAAATCGGATGAATATTACTTTGACGAGCTTCGCGTTCCGTCTCTCATGCGGGAATATGAATCCGCTCTTGACAGCCTGTACGTTTATGACGACGGCGCGGTCAAAGGCTTTATCAAGATCGAGGGAACGTATATCGCGCGGCTGTTCGTGGAGCCTGTTCTCCAGAATGCTTCCATCGGCTCTCAATTATTGGAATACGCAATCCGGGAGCACGGCGCCGATCATCTCTGGGCCCTGGAAAAGAATGCAAGGGCCATACGCTTTTACGAAAGGCATGGGTTTGCCGCAACCGGAGAGAAAAAGCCGGAAGAAGGAACGGACGAGTATCTTGTGCTGTTAAGAAGAAGCAGCAGCCCGGGAAAACAGGCTTTACAAAGTGCAAACGCGTATGTCCCCTGAACGTGGATGTAACCGACATTTGAAGGAGGAAACTATGTTAAAAGATTATGAGATAAATAAACCGGTTCTTGAAACGGACAGATTGATTATTCGTACGATTAACGAGAACGATGTGGCTGATTTAAAAGAGTGGCTGGGGAGAGATGAAATCTATACATATTGGGGAAGAAAAGCAAGCAGGAACGAG